>JBDHAF010000158.1:0-9172 GCA_039588255.1 Gemmatimonadota bacterium
TATGCGTTTCCATCGAGCTCGTCCCATGCGCTGATCGGGGCATTCGGCGGCGCAGCCGTGGCGAAAGCGGGAGTCGGAGCGCTCCTACTGGGAGGATGGGTCAAACCCATCCTTTTCATCTTCCTGGCTCCAATAATCGGCATGATCTTGGGAATGTCCCTCATGGTGCCACGGCTTGGACGTTCCGGCGAGCACGGCCGCGGTCGGTGGATAGGTACTTCCGGCGACTGCAGCTCGTCTCCGCGGCGGCGTACAGCCTGAGTCACGGCACCAACGATGCCCAGAGGACCATGGGCATCGTCGTGGGGCTTCTGGTGTCGTCGCAGGCGCTGTTCGAGGATTTTCCTATCAAGGCGTTCCATCTCACTACGGTCGACCAAATTCCGTGGTGGGTGGTCATCTGTGCCCATTTGGCTATTGTCGGGGGGACGGCGGCGGGGGGATGGCGCATCGTCAAGACAATGGGATCCCGCCTCACTCGCCTGAAGCCAGTGCACGGCTTCTGCGCCGAGACGGGTGGGGCGGCGTCGATCTTCGTTGCCTCGTTCCTGGGGATCCCCGTCAGCACCACCCACACCATCACCGGCTCGATCGTGGGCGTCGGCGCTGCACAGCGGCTATCCGCTGTGCGGTGGGGCTTGGCGGGCCAGATCGTATGGGCCTGGGTGTTGACGATCCCGGTATCCGCCGGGATCGCGGGGATCTGCTACCTGGTCTTGCACGTGATATTCTGACCCCGACGGCACCTTCACTATTCCTCAGAAGGTGGTCCCGGAACTATTCGGCCGGCGGCGGTGGGCTGCCGGGGCATCCTGTCCCTGCATCACGATCCGCAACACACCTGTCTGTAGATCGATGCCCCATTGTGAGATGCGTGGTTGGATAAACCTCTCCATGTGTTCGACGGTGAGTGACTCGGGTGTGGTATCCAGGAATTCCAGCACTTTGAGCCGGGCAGCGGCAAATGTACTCCCGGATCGCTCCGCCGCGACTCGGAGCGTGACTCGATCGGCCAAGACCCGCAGCACGGCTACTTGCGTCAGGGCCAGGAGACGTTGAACGAAGCCGGTCAACTCGGCGTCTCCGTGCTTTGCGCGACGCCGCTCGAGGTTCTTTGCCGTGTCCGGCTCGCATAGGGCCAGCAGCAGACGCAAGACGCTGGGTTTTGGGGGTGAGAGTTTGGCCGGTGCAGTGCTCGCTCGCTCGGCGCTCGCGCATTCCGCGAGTTCATTGCGGCCGAGCTTGAGGAAGGACGTCATCGGGCTGTACAGATCGGTTCGGCCAGGTAAGGGCGGCCGGCGGCGGCCGGCGATCAGATCCTTGACGTATTCAATGGGAACGTGGACGGTCTCCGCCAGCTCCTCCGCAGAGCGGTCGAGCTCCTTGAGACGCTCGCCCACGAGCTGGCCAACTCGCCGAGGATCCTCCACCGGGAGCGGTGATGTCACGCCGCCGCCGGACGGGAACAGGTCCTTGGACTGCTGTTGGGAAAGGAATTCATAAAGAAAGATAACGGCAGGTCCATCGTATACACAGTGCCGGTGACCAGATACGCGTCTGGGTCAGCGGTTCGTCATGGGATAGAATCTCCGAAGAGAGCCACCATACTAGGGCGACGTCCACGATACCGTTGAGAGCTGAGATACGGAGCAACCTCTTGTTAGCGTGACACGAGTGCGGCACGCGTCGCGGCGAGTGCAACGCCGCTGAGCGAGAAGATGAGAAGGAACGCGGCGACAGGCGGTTCTGCTTCACGGTCGCCCACGGCTCACCGAAGACATCGACATCATCTTTGGCGTCGATCCGAGCCGCCTCGCGGTGGTGCGGGAGGCATATGCTGCACTTGAGCTGGAGACTCTGCCCGCGCGTCCTTGGTTCAATGACCGAAGGTTGTGCCGGACGGAGGTGAGGGGGCCAGCCTCGACATTTTTGCGACAGTACGGCCGCATGCATGAACAAAAAGCTTTGTCGGTCGTGCTTTCCTCATGCTTGCGGGCCGTGATGTCCTTGCAGTGGTGACGATGGAGACAAACCATCGACGCCCTTGATGAGGTCGGATTTCAGGTGCGCCTAACGGCGAGGAGGGAACGGTCGATCGCGCGACGTTTGCAGATGCTTGGCTATTTGGCTATATTACCAAATATTGGACGGAGGCCCCAATGAACCGGAAGACCCGATCTCGCTACGAAGCCCGTGCTCAGATAATGAAGGCATTGGCACACCCAACCCGCCTCTTCATCGTCGATCAGCTCGCCCAGGGTGAGCGCTGTGTTTGCGAGCTGACGGAGATGGTAGATGCAGACGTATCGACGGTCTCAAAGCATCTATCGGTGCTCAAGGCCGCGGGCATTGTTGCGGACGAAAAGCGAGGCGTTCAGGTGTACTACTCGTTGCTCGTTCCCTGCGTACTCAACTGGTACTCCTGTGTCGAGGGCGTGCTCCAGGCGTCGGCCAAACGGCACCTCGCCGTTGCCCAATAGTGGATTCAGCTTTGGCCTGATTATTGGCTGTTAGGCCGAATAACCAAATGAGAGATGTTTTGGAAGAGTGAGTGGAAGGCTGCTGTCCTTCTGATCGGGGGATTCCTCTTGAGTTTCTACCTGCCGGTCGAAGTGATGGCCACGACGCTGCCGTTGCCCGGTCCGGTGTGGGAATCGCTCCTGCTGGTTCGCTGGTACGCCCGGGAACATGTGCTGCTCTGTCTCGTTCCGGCCTTCTTCATTGCCGGGGCGATCGGGGTGTTCCTGAGCCAAGCGGCCGTCATGAAGTACCTCGGGGCGGGGGCAAACAAGGTGCTTGCGTACGGCGTTGCGTCGGTGTCGGGGAGCGTCCTGGCGGTTTGTTCATGTACCATCCTCCCCTTGTTCGCGGGGATCTACAAGCGAGGGGCGGGGCTCGGCCCGGCTGCCGCGTTCCTCTACGCCGGTCCTGCAATCAACGTGCTGGCGATCATCCTGACCGCCCGGGTGCTCGGCGTGGAACTCGGTGTGGCCCGGGCTGTTGGGGCGGTGTCGTTTGCTGTGGTGGTGGGCGTCGTGATGCACCTCATCTTTCGTGGGGAGGAACTGGCCAAGGCCGAGGTCCAAACGGGATTGCCGGAGGAACCGGCGGGGCGGCCGCTGTGGCAGACCGGCGTGTTCTTCGCCTCGATGATTGCCATCCTGGTGTTCGCCAACTGGGGCGCTCCGGCCGAGCCGGTGGGTGTATGGCAAGCCATCTACGCCGCGAAATGGTGGCTCACCGGTCTCGCTGCCTTGGTGCTTGCGCTGGTGTTGGTGGTGTGGTACGGCTCGCCCTCACTCACTGCCAACGGCAACGACGAGGCGCGGGAGTGGTTTTCCTCGTCGTGGACATTTGCCAAGCAAATCCTGCCGCTCCTGCTTCTCGGTGTGCTGGTGGCGGGATTGCTATTGGGGCGGCCCGGCGAGGAAGGGGTTGTCCCGTCGGCGTGGATCAGCGCGGCGGTGGGCGGCAATTCTCTGTTCGCCAACCTGTTCGCGTCGGTGGCGGGAGCGCTCATGTACTTTGCCACGCTCACCGAGGTGCCGATCCTCGAAGGGCTCTTGGGTGCGGGGATGGGTAAGGGTCCGGCGTTGGCCCTGTTGCTCGCGGGCCCGGCGCTCTCGCTCCCGAACATGCTCGTGATCCGGAGTGTGCTGGGCACGAAGAAGACGCTGGTCTTCGTCCTGCTGACGATCCTCATGGCCACCATCAGCGGGCTGGTCTACGGCACTCTGTGGGGTTGATGGCACCAGACGCGGCTGGTGTGAATCACATACTGGTGGAGGTTGCCTGATGAAGGTTGACGTTTACGGCCCCGGTTGCGCGAACTGTAAGCGACTCGAACGGCAGACAAGAGAGGCGCTGGCCAACACGGGGTACCCCGCTGAAGTTAAAAAAGTAGAGGATGCGGTGACGATGGTCGAAGCAGGGGTGATGCGAACACCTGCGCTGGCGATTGACGGAAACATCGTGCTTCAAGGACGTGTTCCAGGAGTTACCGAACTGGAATACATCATCAGAAAGGCAGGAGCGGTAGCCGATGACCCCGACCATTGAGTTGATCTACTTCGACGGATGTGCCAACGTTGACCCGGCTCGCGCCAACCTGTGCGACGCGCTCTCCGGGCTCGATCGGGCAACCGAATGGCAGGAGTGGGAGCAGGGAGACCCAGCATCCCCGCCCCATGCGAGGGAATACGGATCACCCACCATACTCGTGAACGGCCACGACGTCACCGGAGTTGGAGCGGGTGTAGCCGCCCCCGCCTGCCGTGCCGACGGGGCGCCTTCCATCGAGACCATTAACAATGCGTTGGAAAGGGCACGGTAGATGACTGCCAATAGGCCAGACCTCAAGCAGATCTTCGCGCCCCTTGAGTCGCTGGACCTGGAGCTCACGAAGAGCCAGCAGATGGTCGCCCTCGGCCTCTACCGCGAGCTGGCCAAGGGCGCGCCAGTTCGCCGCGAGCAAATCGCGTCGGCGTTGGGCATTCCCACCCGCGATGTCGCCGCGGCACTCGACAGCCCTGCTATCAGCTGCTTGACGTTCCACGATGACGAGAAACGGATCGTCGGATTCGGTGGGCTGGCTGTTCCCCAAATGACGCACAAGTTCATCGTGGGCGGTCAAGAGCTCTACACCTGGTGCGCCTGGGACGCCCTCTTCATTCCGGAGCTGCTCGACGCCAGGGCTCATGTCGAGTCGACATGCCCCGAAACGAAATCACCGGTGTGTCTGGAGGTTGCCCCGGACGGCGTCAAGAAGGTGGAGCCCGTCGAGACGGTCGTGTCGTTCTTGGTACCGGATGAACTGCGCATCGAGCAGACGGCTGCGGAAACCATGAAGACCTTCTGTCACCGAGTGCACTTTTTGGCGTCGCCTGAAGCGGGCCAGGCGTGGACCGCTCGCGATCCCGGAACGTTTGTGCTGTCGCTCGAGGATGCATTCACCCTGGCGCAGATGTTGAACTCGTGCCGCTTCGGATCGGTGTTGCAGCGGACGACTGCGTTAACAGCCTGTGCCGAGAAAGAAAAAGGGCCCTGCAGCCACTGATCGGCTGGGGCCCTCGTCGTTCATGCGCCAGACAGGATTCGACGCCAGGGGCGGAGCGGAGCGACGGCCGGCGCATCGAGATCGCGAGCCGTGGTGAGCGATTGAGATGAACCCACGACCTTTGGCTCCGAAGGCCGGCGACGGGCGCTCACAGGCACAACACGCCCGTCGACCCCCGTGAAACCCCATACATTTTGCGACAACCTTTGCGACAATTAATTTACCCCATGGGCCTCACGCGCAGCCCTGATTTGCCACCATGGTCCGTTCGCCTGAAGGCTTCCTAGTCGGCTGCGGTCGGATCGCGAACGAATGCGCGCGCGTCGACCACAACCGCTCGGTCGGGATACGCGAACACGGGGTTTGCCTCGAGCTCTTCGATTTCCGCATAATCCAACGCACAACCGGCGATCGCCATGATCGTGTCCGTCAGCGCGTCGTGGCTCGCCGCCGGCCGACCCCGGTAGCCGTTGAGAATTCGGGCCAGGCGGATCTCGTTCAGCATCTCCAACACCTCCCCTCGTCCGATGGGCAGGTCTCGGAGTGCGGCGTCGTGGTGGATCTCCACGTTCACACCGCCGGCCCCAACGGTTAGGACCGGCCCGAAGTTCGGATCTTGATGCACGCCGACAATGAGTTCGGCCACCGGCTCGGGTAACATCGGGACGACGAGAACGCTTCGGATGTCTGGTGTGGCCCCGTGCTCGATGGCAAAACGGCTTGCGGAGCCCATGACCGACGCGAACGCCGCTGTGACGGCTTCCGGACCCGACAAGTTCAGGGCGAGCGCGCCGGCATCGGTCTTGTGGGTGATCGCCGGTGAGACCGCCTTGAGCGCCACCGGACCGTCCATCGATGCGGCCGCGGCGAGCGCCTCCTCGAGCGTGCGGCATGCGATGGCGTCAACCACGGGCACGTCGTACGCCTCCAGGAGATCGCGGGTCTCGGTTTCCATGAGGGCGGTGCGCCGCTCCCGACGGGCAAACGTGATGCTTACGGGCGCGGTACGTTTGAGCGGCCTCACCGCCTTCGGCACGGGCTGTTCGGCGAGATGGAGACCCCGAGCCTGCAGCGCCCGCATGCACCGACATGCCACCTCGACGGATCCCACCACCGGCACGCCTCCACGCAGGAGCGTTTGGATCGCGGCGGGACGATCGTCCGCGTAGAGCGAGTGCACCACCAGGGCCTTGCCCGCCCGGCTCATGATCTCGATCATCGACCCGGCCGCGTCCTCCTCGGCGCGAGCCAGCGAGTCCTCGAACCGAATGTGATAGCCGCCGAACAATCCCAACGTGAGGATGGCCCCAACCGACGGATCTCGAACGAGGATCTCCAGAACTGCTGGGAACACCGTCGGGTCGGTATCCGCCGCGCCCGCCAAGTCGATAGGATTGGACACTGTCGCCGCCACCCCGAGCGCGTCGCGAAGTTGATCGATCGTCTCGTCCGTCAATGTCGCAAGCGGGACGCTCAGGGAGGCCAGCTCGTCCACGGCCAGGGTGGCGTGGCCGCCACCGTCCGTCAGCACGACTACGTCGGTGCCGACCGGAACGGGGGGTTGGCCGACCAAGGCCATCCCGACCGGCAGCAGCTCGTCTGAGCGAAGCACCTCGCTCACGCCGCCACGCCGCAGCGCCGCACGGAGCACCGGATACGACCCGGCGATCGCCCCCGTGTGCGATCGCGCGGCGATGACACCCCGCTCCGAACGCCCGCCCTTGAGGAGCACGATCGGCTTGGAGCGCGTGACGCGACGCGCGACCTGGATGAACTGTCGTCCGTCCCGAAAACCTTCGACGTACATCAGGATCGCGCGGGTGTGTGGATCGTGGTCCAGATACTCGAGGTACTCGTGAAACGCGATGTCGGATTCGTTGCCCACACCTACATAGACCGAGATCCCGGTATTCCAGTCGCCTGCCCGCTGGATGAGATTGAGTGCCACGTTCCCCGACTGGGACAGGATCGCCAGCGGACCGGCCGGCGCGCGGTTGACACCGACCAGATTCAGTCCGCTGGCGGTGACGAGCACGCCGGACGTGTTGGGACCCACCAACCGCAAACCACCCTCCCTGGCGATTTGTACCATCTGGGCCTCCCGCATGGCGCCGTCGACGCCGGTCTCCCGAAATCCGACAGCGGGCACGACAGCGCCAGGGATTCCCCGAGCCGCACACTGTGCCAACACTTCGGGTACGCTCGCCGCGGAGGTACAGATGAACGCGAGGTCGGGCGTGACGTCGATATCCGCAACGCTGGATGCGACGGTCAGGCCGAGCAGTTCCCCGCCTTTCGGGTTCACCGGATGAATGCTGCCCTTGAACCCACTCTCGAGGAGCGCGCGAATCGCCCGATGTCCCCGCTTGCGCGGATCCTGTGACGCACCGATGACGGCGATCGACTGTGGCGCGAGGATGGCCTGTAGGCCGGCCCGGTCAGGTCCCGGTGAACTTTGGGGAGCGCTTTTCATGGAAGGCTTCGATACCCTCGTGCCAGTCGTTCGTGGTCATGCAGGAGAGGAGCGCGTCGGCTTCGAGCGCCATGGCGGTGTCGTAATCCACGCGTTGCGCGCGTCGCAGCAGCTGTTTAGCGAAGGCCAGCGACTTGGGCGCCTGCGCCGCGAGGGCCTCGGCGAATTGCATACTGTGGTCCCATACTTCGGCGGCGGGGACCGCCCGGTTAGCGAGGCCGAATGCCTGGGCGTCGGCACCCAGGAAAAACTCACCTAGCATGATGAGTTCTTTGGCCTTGGCCAGGCCGACCCGCTGTGCCAGGGTGTACACGGTTCCTCCACCGATGAACGTTCCTAGCGCGATCTCGGGGAACCGCAGCTTGGCGTCTTCGTTGACCACGATGATGTCGCACGACAGTGCCAGCTCGAGACCCGCACCGATAGCATGCCCGTTCACCGCGGCAACGACCGGAACCCGCAACTCCTGGAGCAGTCGATAGACGGCTTGGCCGGTTTCGACGTAACGGAGCCGTATCTCTGGGTCCGGATCGCCCTCGCCATGGGACTTGAGATCGGCCCCCACACAAAACGCTCGGCCCTCCCCCGTGATGACCACGACGCGGAATCGCTCGTCCGCGTCGATCGCTTCGAGGGCCTGCACCAGCTGCTCGTACAGCTCGAGGGAAACGGCATTGAGCCGGTCGGGACGATTGAGCCGCAGCACCGCCGTTGGCGGCGTGTCCAGTTCCGCGAGGACCGGCGGTGCCGGCTCAGCCGACCTGCTCTTCGCGGTTGCTTGGTGCTTCATGATAGTCCATGGCTGCCGCGGCGGCGCTCATGTCTCCGACACAAAGCGAGACATAGGTCAGAATGCTCTGCGCGATGTCGACCTCGGTGCAGGCCTCGATGCCCTTGAACCCCGGAGCGGAGTTTGCCTCACAGATGCGGTAGTGACCGTTGTCGAACAACATGTCGATCCCGGCGACGTCCAGATCGAGGAGCCGGGCCGTTTCCATGGCCAGCCATTCAATCTCCTCGTTGAGCTCGATGGGATGTCCCTTGCCGCCACGGGACAGGTTCGATTTGAACGTGCCCGGCTTGGCCCGCCGCTCCATGGCCGCGACGACGCGGCCACCGACCACCATGACCCGTACGTCTCGCCCGTAGCTGTCGGGAATAAATTCCTGGAGGATGATGTTGGCGTTCTTGTCCGTGGCGGCGATGAGGTTCATCATGTCCTCCAGCGCCGCTTCGGATTCACATAGCGACACGCCTTTTCCCTGTTGTCCCGACAACGTCTTGACCACCACCGGAAACCCGATCAACTGCCGGACGCGCCGATGTCCTCCAGCGCCGCTTCGGATTCACATAGCGACACGCCTTTTCCCTGTTGTCCCGACAACGTCTTGACCACCACCGGAAACCCGATCAACTGCCGGACGCGCCGGACGTTGACGGGGAACTTCACGAGCATCGTCCTCGCGATGGGGAGGTCGCTGGCTGCGAGGATTTGTTGGGTATAGAGCTTGTCGCGCACCACCTCGATTGCAGCCGAGCCATTGAAGGAACGCACCCCGAGCCGCTCCAGGTGCCGGATCACCGCGAGGGCAAAATAGGTCGTCTCCGACCCCATCCGCGGGATGATGAAATCCGGAAGGTCG
>JBDHAF010000159.1:0-9123 GCA_039588255.1 Gemmatimonadota bacterium
TACCGGCCCGAGGACATCGACCTTCTGCGCCGCATCCGCGAGCTGCTCTACAGCGACGGCTACACCATCAAAGGGGTTCAGCGGCTGCTCCGGGAACGAGGCGCCAGGGCGGTGCTTGGAGGCGCCCGGCCCGAAGGCGGCCTCGCCGCTCCAGCTCGGCCCGGCGGAGCGGCGCCAGAGCAAGCCACGCCGGAAGCCGCCACGGCCGGATCAGGCGGACTGCTGGGGTCCACCCGGGCCGTGATCGAGGAGGTACTGCAGGACCTCGAGGAGCTTCGCGACATCCTGCGGGGGCGCGGGGGCGGGTGAGCGGGCGTTGCGCCGTGCCCGGGCCCTCGCTATAGTTCGCCCCCCGCTGGCCCGGGGTCCCGGGTCCGATCGCTCGGAGCGTAGCGCAGCCTGGTAGCGCATCACGGTTTGGCTGAAAACGGCCAGGCCCTTGATGCTTTCCAGGTACCACATCGGTACCACTGGATCGGTTTTCGTGGTAATTTCGCGCCCCGTGGTCGCCCCGGATCCCGAACCGCCGCAAGACCCCGATGCCGACCTGCTCAAGCTGGAACAGGAGCTCGCCGGCCTGCTCGTTGAGTATGAGGTCCTGCGGGAAGCGTGGCCGAAGCCCGCCAAGGCGATGGACCGCTACAGGATCGGGAAGGAAGTGGGTGCGACACTTAGCCGCATCGGCGAGATCGAGCGGGCGATCGCGGAGACCCAGGCCGAGACGCTGGCCGGCGCCGCGGTGCAGCTCAGGCGCCTTCAGGTCGTCATGGACGAGATGCGGCAGGTGCCGCCGGTGGCGCGGGCGTTGTTGGGGTCGGCGTTGGGGGTAGTGGAGAGTGCTGCTAGGTCGTGATTAGAAGATCTGGAGTTGAAATCTGCCCAATGTATCAGCGACTTACGGGCATTTTGAGCGCCGAAGCGGGCGTGACCAAGTCGGCCTAGATCGTCAGAAAGCGTTCAGCATGACTCATTCGGACCGAGTCCGCGGAAAGTCTTTCCACCAATCGACGAGTGCCCCAATACAGACGCTCTAGGTTCACGACCTTTTTGTGTTTGTAGAGCCCCACCGTTGCTTTCATCTTGGCGAAGGGCCAAGAGTCGGAGCTTTCCAAGGTTTCGATCATATCCTCGGAAAGGCCGTCGCCTGCGGGATCCGTGAGCCTGATGATTTTGAAGATGTACCCGCGCTCCCCAGCAACAAACTCACCCCGCCCTACTGGCTTGATCCAAACACCAAGGTTGTGCGTCAAGGGGCCCCGGAACTCGTCATACAGGACCCTCGCAATCTCGCGCCGAGCCCTTTCGTCTTCGACAGCTGGCTTTTCTTGGTCCCAAGGATAGAAATCAACAAGAAGACCCTGAAACGCGGCACCTATTCGGCTCTTGGTTTGTCGATAAAGCACGGTTGATACACCGCCTATCGCCCCCAGTAACACGTGAAAAGCAGCAAAATGGCATCCTCCTTCGATTTGAGCGGAACTCAGTGGCAGCCGGAGCATTGCGTGCACGTCCCGAAAAAACAGGCCCTCCAACGCGTGAAGGATGAAAACGCGACTTTGTGGAGGGGTTCCTGGGTCAAGAACCAGTTGCTGGTAGGCCATCGCGCTTCACCCCAAACGCTGTTCGTCCAATGGCAGCTAGCCCTTTGCCCTAACTACCCTCGGCCACACCGCCCGCCCCTCCATATCGCCAGCCTCGGCCAGCTCATCCGCACGCATTGCGGCCTGAGCCGGCGCCTCCCCCCCGTGCTGCTCAATCAGGGCCTGGGCGGTGCGGTAGATGTCGAGGTCGGCGACCCCTTGCCGTCGATGAGGGCGAGCATCGCCTGACGGAGCACTTGGGCGTTAAATAGCGGCGGTGAGTCTTCTCATGCGCAGTTGCAGGTTCGGATCGTGCCATCCCTACAAAACATGACAACGATATCAAAGCACGCGCGAAACGCCCGCCGAAGGTGGAGCCACGGGCGGTGAAATATTGCGTCCTGGGGAC
This sequence comes from Gemmatimonadota bacterium, assembly GCA_039588255.1. Classification (GTDB taxonomy): domain Bacteria; phylum Gemmatimonadota; class Gemmatimonadetes; order Gemmatimonadales; family GWC2-71-9; genus B3T1B10. Next base: position 1,990 of record JBDHAF010000159.1, read on the forward strand.
ATTGGGGATTGCAGGCTCCTAAATTGTTAGGGTTCATCGAGATCAAATTCTTCGTCGGCGACGATCCTGTCTAACGACCTTCTGACGTTCGACGTGAGACGTTTGAGGTCGTAGAAATCCAGAACTCGACGGTACAAGACCTCCCTTTCAGTCGCAGGGCGCGTTCTCAGGATCGACCGCATTATTTCGGCGACTTCTGACGGGGGTATTTCCTCGAAGACCCTTGGCCCGCGCCTTCTGAGAACGACAGGTTGCGACCCGGCGGGCCGAACTACACTATCAAGTGTGAGTTCTCGTCGGCCGCGCTCTTCTTCTATCCGTCCCGACTTGAGAGCGATCTCAGAGGCACGAAGGAAAAGCCCGCGCAATTGGTTCCTAACCCGTTTGATTCCGGCCGCGCCGGCGAAAAGATGAAACACCCGTTCGAGAACGACAGGTCCCTCGATCTCGATGATCTCCACCAGCCGCTCCACGACCTCGTTGGGTGGCATTCCCCTTGGATCAGGAAGCGGGTGCGAGTCCCACGCCTTGTACGGGTGGATCGAGGGAGGGCCCTTGGTTCGTGGAGAGGGCTCGGGACCCCCATCCGAAGCTCGTGGCGCCTCATGCTCCGTTTCGCTTGGCGCCAAATCGAGCGCGTTGTCGGGGCTCTTCGGAACGTCGGAAGGAGCAGGTCGCGGCATGACTTTCGGCGGCGGAGGAACTTTTGTCCCCCTTCGTGCCGCTTCCTGGCCTTCTATCTCGGCGGCATCCCCATCCGAGGTTTCGTTGTACCCGCGCCCAATATTAGATGCCATATTTGGGGTAGAAAGATCGGAGGCAGAGGCCCCGGGTTTTAAAGGGGTTTTTTTCTCGATCGCCACAACCGTGACGATCCGTTTGCCACCTCCCGCAGGAATCTCCAACTCCTCATCGACAGCGGCGCCAAGGAGGGCCTGGGCCAGCGGGTAGTCGGCGCGAATGATTCGCATGTCCGGATCGTGCTCGGTGTCGCTGATACGGATCGTGTGTTGGCGGCCGGGTTCGTCGTTGTAGGCAATGAGGGCCCGGTCCCCAACCTTGACCGTTTCCGCTTCCTCGGTCGGCAGCTCGGGCCGGGGAGTTTCCTGCCGTTGTGCTTCGGCAATGCGTGGGGCCATAAAAAGCAGGTCGGCCACCTTCGGTTCAGGTAGAGCATCTTCCGGTTCGGTGGGAACCTCAGGCGGTGGAGGTGCAATTTCGGCCTCCGCCAATGGGGTTGCCGGTTGTGGTTCGGGCTCAGGAGGCTCCGTTGTAGGTTCTTCGATCTCCCGGTGCTCGGTGTAAACATTGCGCGGAGCTTCGCCACCCAGTGGCTTGATGCCGAGCGAATCCAGCGTCCGGATCAGGTCGGCCATGCAGTCTTCGGGATCGAGGTAGAAGCTGGAGCCCCAACACCGCCAGAACTGCCAGCCCATTCGCTCCATGGTCCGCATGCGGACCAGGTCGTCCGCCCACTGCTCCGGCGTGTGGTACTGGTCGCCGTCTAGTTCGATGGCGAGACGCCGGCCCTGATTCCCCTCTACCACCAAGTCGATGGAATACCTAGCCACCGTCACCTGGGGGGTGACCCGATAGCCCAGATTGCGGAGGCGCCGGAACACATCCCGTTCGAACTCGGAGTCGCAAAGCTCGATCAGGTCGTCCACGTCGGGAACGGCGGTTTCCATCGGCGACTTGAAGTGACGGATCGCCCGCGCCTTCAGGTCGTCCGGGCGCAGGCCGTCCTCGCCCACCGAGCGGAACAGGTACATGCGGTCCCGGGCGCGGGAAAGGGCGACGTTGAAGCGCTGTTCCCACAGGAGCGCGGTCTTGGCCGACTGCGTCTGGGGGCACTCCACCATGCTAACGAGCATAATGTCGCGCTCCTTACCCTGGAATGTCGCCGGGTTGCCGCAGGTGATGTCGTGCGCGACATAGGCCTCCTCACCGATGCGGGAAAGAAGCTCGCCCTGGATGTGACGGGCCTGCTTCGGCCCGATGAGGGAGACCACGCCGATGGTACGGCCCTCGAAGACCGGATCGCCGACGATCTTCTCGATCTCATCCACGATGGCGTCGGCCTCGGCCACATTGATCTGGCCACGGCTCTTACAGCCGTGCGGGATGTACACGTCGATCAGCGGTGGATCGAGCCGTTCGGATGTTTTGGGAATCCGGAGCGGGATGATGGGCTCGGTATAGAACTGCATACTGAAGCGGATGATCGGTTCCACGCAGCGGAAGTGCTCGTGCAGCATGATGCGCCGCCCGGGGAACATGGCGTTGGCCAGGTCGTACAGGGAGCCCCCCGGAAGAACCAGCGGGGCGAAGGGCTGCTCCTGTAGGAAGTTGTGCTTGAGTTGCAGGAGCCGCCGTTCTTCGACGAAGGCCGCGGTGGGGCTCACCTGCTTGTCGTCGCCGACGATCAGCACCTTCTTGCCGCGTACCAGGGCTGGCAGAGCCCCGATGTCCGACTGGGACGCCTCGTCCACGATGACCAGGTCAAAGGACCCGAGGACAGCGGGCAGGCTCTCTGATATCCGCCATGACGGCATGATCCAGCATGGCACGGCGGAGTAGGACTTCTCCATGGCCGCCCGGGCGTCCCGGCGGAAGCGGTGGGCGCGGATGCCGGTGCCCTTGCCGATGCGGCGGATCGCGGCTGTGAACATGACGAGGGCGCTTTCCACCTGCTCGGTCATCGACCTCTTGAGGCTGAGGAAGGTGCGGTTCTCCACGACTTTGTGGAAGCTCTTGCGCAAATCCTCCTCGGGCCCGAGCCGCAGCTCTGATAACTCGCGAATCTTCCCGCGCCCGTCGATCCGCTTGAGATACGTCTCCTGCCGCCGCCAGTTCCACGTCTCGCGCCAGCCGCTCGGTGTCCATTGGTCCGCGGCGCCCATGACGGGCTCGGCACGCAGGGCCCCCGCCCATTTCGGTGCGCCCGACTCGGCAATCGCCTGGGCCACTCGCTCGACTATTTCCATACGTGGCCTGAGGGCGAGGATGTCGGATAGTTCCTGGCACAGCTCCGACCAGCGGTCCGTGACCCGGGACGGAGCAAGACTATCGTCGCCGACCGAGTTGGCGACGAAGTCCTTCATCGCGTCCACGATCGGCCCCGAGCACGCTGCCAGGTGTTCCAGCAGGCCGCTGATCTTGTTTCGGGAGCCGCTGAGGCGGTTCTTGGACAGATTAATCCGGATGGTTTCCGCAGCGCTGTCCGCCCCCTTCCGCGACTGGAGGATGTCGGCCGCCGACATACCGTAAGGGAACAGGTCGGGGATCTCCGCCTCGATCAGCCTGCGATCCTCGTTCAAGACGTCGGCAACCCGTCCCATGAGGGCGACGACAGAGGCGAGCCATCGTCCTGCCTTGTCAACATCATCGTCCAGGGGAGGCAGGTCATATTCCGCCGCGATCGCCTTCCAGCGGATTGTCAGCGCCGCCATGTCGCGGCGCCACTGGATCGTCTCCGCGACCTTGCTCCATTCCTCGGCACCATGGGGGTCGCGGCCTTCGATGCGGATTTCCTGGTAGAGGGCGCGGGCCTCGGATTTCCCGATCGCCACAAGCCCAAAGGGTCGGGAGCCGCTCGCCGCCCGGCCCACGGCCTTGAAAAGATCATTACGGCCGTCCGCTCCTTTGGGCACGGTGACGGCGCGGTTCACCACGGCCTGCCGCCGTTTGGCGAGGTCGCTTATGGTGGGCAGGAGGTCGTTGAACAGCTTGACCTCGTCCGTATCGATCCCTTTGTCCCGCCATGTCTTGAAAATGGAAAGCAGCCAAGGCGAGGCCTCCAGGTCCTTAAACACGGCCGCGACCCGTTCCACGGATTTCAGCAGCTTTCCAGTTCGCTCGACGGCCTGCTCTGCCGCGAGCGAGAGAACAGGGGTGTTCTTGTTCGCCGCGTCCTCTTCCAGACGCTTGGCGTTGATGAGGTCCTCGTGAATGGCCGTGATAACGGCCGTGTCGGGCAAGTCCGACGGGCTCGGCAGTTCCTTTCCAAGATACACAAGGTTTTCGCCCAACGCCTTGCGCGCTTCCCGCGCCGCGGCGATGTCCTCGTCGGTGAAGCGTGGATCGTACCTAGCCTCCGGGCCAGGATGATCGGACAGCCATGTGTGCCGATCCCGGTTGCTGACGATCTTTCTGGCCAGCTCCATGGGCAGGATGCCGTCGCCGTCCCCGATCTTCTTCAGGTGGCGATTCGCCCACTCCCCGAGTTCCTGGTCGGTCTTATTTATACTGTTCCGCAGCGAGACGATGCGCTGCTGGCCGGACTGGATTTCGCGTTCCAGGTGACGGGGGTTCATTTGGGTGGCCGTGTTGGCGAGCACGGACACCGCCTGCTCCAACTGCTTGAGGCCGGCGCGCTCGTTGGTGAGAAGGCTGATGGTGAGGTTCCGGATGCCTTCAGGTATGTGGCCGCGGAGAACGGTGAGCGCCGCCTCGCCCTTGGAGGTGACCAGGACGCGCCGGCCCGTTGCCAAATAGTGGCAAATGATGTTGGCGATGGTGTGGGTCTTTCCGGTGCCGGGCGGCCCCTGCACGACGACACCATCGGCCTCGTTCAGCCGGCGGATGATCGACATCTGGTCGTCGTTGAACGCCTTGGGGAAGAAGAATTCGTCCGTCCGCGTCGCCTCGATGCCCGGCTCGGGACCCGGCGGCGTGACACCGCCGGCGGCTCCGCCACCCGTGCTAGGGCCGGGACCACCGGGGTCGATGGGCACGGGCGAATAAATGGTCTGGCTGCTCGGCTCCGTGACTAGCTTCCTCGCAGGACCGGGCAGTTCTTCCGCCTCCTCAATGCACTCCTTCAGCCGTTCCAGGTCGGTGATGAAGAAGTTGTCCGATCGTTGGCGCGCGAATACGACCCAGGTGTTGGTCACCCGAAGCGTCCCGTCTATCGGCGGCAGCCTACGGTCGGTGATGTCGGTCACGTCATCGGGGTGGTAGCGGGCTTCTCCGTGCAGCTGCGACGCTGCTTGGCGCAGGATCGGCTCAAACGTCTCCCCGTTGAAGGGCGAGATGTCCTGGTCCTCCGGGAAGGAGGCGAAGAATTCCTTGGCAAAGGCATGGACTTGGTCGGTGCCGGGATTTTCCAGGGCAAAGAACGGCTTGAGCGCCGTCTGCGGCACCGTTGTACGCGGCCGGATGTTAATCCGGCCGGTGGCGGTGTCCATGTCGATCTCGACCAGTTGCTCCACGAGGGGATGGTCGATGTCGCGGCCGTCCACCCGCCAGCGGGCCATCCCCATGCCCCAGACGACCTCCAGTCCCTGTTCTCCATCCATGGCCTGTAGCGACTGCTGGAGGCTGAAGAAGTCGTCGTAGACTTTGATGGTCTCGCGTCGTGGTTTTTCCTCATCGGCCCATTCCCGCCAAGGGCCTTGGACGTAAGTGCGCACGGAATCCTCGATGTCGGCGAGGTTCTCCAGGCGGAAGATAACGTCGCACAGGCCCGCCTGTTCCTCCTCCTCACCATATCGGCCTGATCGCAGGGCCGGCTGCACGTCATCTTCATCAAGGATTCCTCCCTCAATGAGTTCGTCGGCACGAGCCTTCGAGATGGTTTCGGTGTGCACGGCCGCGACGACCGGCTCGGTGAACGGGTCGGGGCTGACGGTGACCCACGGTTGGATTTCCTCGGGAATGTCCGGGGGGTCGATGCGCTTCAGGCGGTCAATGGACAGCCAGATGGGGCCGTCCTCGTCGGACTGGTCGTGCCGGATGCCAATCCGGCCCTTCAGCGCAGCTTCGTGATAGGCGAGCTGGCGGTATTCCCCGAGGGCAAAAGCCGGCTTCTCGCCGAGCCGCACCATGTGCTCAACATACTCGACAAGATTGACCAGTCGTTCGCGGGTATCGTCGTTCCTGTTTTCCGGTGCGTCCAACGCCATCCTCCCTCGATGGACGCTCTAAATGTAACTATACCGGGAAATAGCCAAAGGGGTCATCTCTGCCTTGCCCCCGGCTGATTGGCTCGGTTTCTATCTTAGACCGATCGTCGCTGAGGGGAAGGCCTGATGCGGCCGTGGCCCCGATTTAGAGAAGGCCGGATTGGGCCCAGTCCGAGAAATGCTGGAAACTGTTGGCTGGGATGCGTCCTTTGCTGATGGGCTCACGGGGCAGATTGCCTTCTTGTATTCGCGATCGAGCGGTCGCCCAGCACCAGTCCGCAGGCGAGGGCAGCCCCAACCTCCTATGCCTCGACGACGCTCTAGGCAACATAGAGGAGGCCATAGACGCCCTGCACGAGCTCATGGAATCGTACGAGCTTAGGGAGGCGAAAGGAGAATTGCCCCGGGCCGTCGTGTATCTCATTTCCCGAACCGCCATCGCCATCGACACGACCCGGGCCCGGTTCGATGAGGCCCGGAGCGGAACGCCCAGCTAGTCAAGGGGCCGCGCAATCGCAAACTGGCCCCGCTGGCGTTATGCTGGCGGGGCACCCCTTTTGGAGGTTAGGACATGCGTACCGACACACCCTCAGAGAGTACGATCCGGCGGAAGGTGCTTAGATCCCGAATACAGAAACCGGGGAAGGGGGGCAAAGATGCCGATATTTACCCTTGAAAACCGTGGTAGACCCCTAGCTGTGTTTGCGAGCGGAAATATGGAGGAGGCAGAGGAGTTCCTAGATGAGGAATGGCTCCATGGGGATTTGATGGTCCTCGAACACGATGGCGAGCCTTTATGGGATGGTGAATCTCCGCTCATCGTGCGTTATGCAAATGGCATGGAAGCGCAAACCTGGACTAGATCCGCAACGAGCTCAGGTAACAAAGGTGATGACCCGCCGGAGGATTTTCTGGTTTGGCTAGTTGATGTAACCGACCCGACAGATGAACTAGACGACTAGGCCCCGCTCCGGCCGAGCTTTCTTTTGGCCTAGGCCGCAGACTCGTTAGCGAGCAGCCCGATGCCGATAGCCGCGCGGATTATCCGGTGCTTGGATGTCCGCTTTCCCTCCCGAAGCAGACCTAACGCGCACCGCTGCCGAATGTCAGCGATTGACCCGACTCGGACATTGGCGACGATGAACGGAAGGGCTGGGGCAACAACGCCTGGTGCCTGCCAGGCCACCATGACCGTCGGGCCGCGGTCCTCGCCACGCAGGACTTCCTC
>JBDHAF010000160.1:0-8747 GCA_039588255.1 Gemmatimonadota bacterium
TCCCAGACGTCCAGCGCCTGTCCGACGAGGGTCTCCAGCTCCGCCAGAGGCCACATGGTGGCCGAGTCACTGGGCGCCGCTTCAGGCTTCGGATGGGTCTCGAGGAAGAACCCGTCGGCGCCGGCGGCGGCGGCGGCCTTCAGCAATCCTCCCACGTGCTCCCGGACGCCTCCCGAGGAGCCATCCGCGCCCCGCCCCGGTTGCTGCACGGCGTGGGTGGCGTCGAACAGGACCGGACACCCCGCCGCCTCTCGCAATCTCACAAAATTGCGCATGTCGACGACGAGGTCGCCATATCCGAAGAACGTTCCCCGCTCCGTCACGGCGAGTTGTGATCCGCCGGCATCCCGCACCTTTGCAGCCGCCTTTCCCATCCCGTCGGCCGTCATCCACTGCCCTTTCTTGATGTTCACAGGTTTCCCGGTCCGGCCGGCGGCGGCGAGCAGGTCAGTCTGGCGGCACAGGAACGCGGGGATCTGTAGGGCGTTGACCACTTGGCTGACCGGGAGGACCTGCTGGACTTCGTGAACGTCGGTGAGAACCGGAAGATGGGTTTCGTCGCGGACCTGTTGAAGAAGCTCCAAACCGCGGTCCAGACCGGGCCCCCGGGGAGCGTCGGCATTCGATCGATTCGCCTTATCGAAGCTCCCCTTGAATAGGACGCGAAGGCCGAGCTTGGCTTGAAGCTCGGCCAGGGTTTCGGCCACGGCCAGGTTGAGGTCGGCGCCCTCGAGGGCACACGGTCCCGCAACCAGCACGGGTGGCGGTAACCAACTGAAGCTCATCTCACCCCCGAGCGTCCGCTTCCACCAGCCCGCCCTGGTCGGCGGACTGCCGCTTCCGCTCCAAGGCCGCGCCGACGAAGCTCGCGAACAGCGGATGCGGGCGAGCCGGGCGGGACCTGAGCTCCGGATGGAATTGGCAGCCGATGAACCACGGGTGGTTCGGAAGCTCGATCAACTCCACGAGCAGTCCGTCTGGTGAGACCCCAGAGCACCGCAGCCCGAACTCCTCGAACTGGTCCCGATATTTGTTGTTGACCTCGTAGCGATGACGGTGCCGCTCGTTGACCTCACCGGTTCCGTAGATGCGGGCCGCCCGAGATCCCTCCCGCAACCGGCAGGGGTATGCTCCGAGGCGCATGGTCCCACCCATCGCGTCGGCATCGAGCACTTCCCGTTGCTCGCTCATCAACGAAATCACCGGATTGGCGCACTCCGATTCGAATTCGCTGGAGTTGGTTTTCTCGAGCCCGCACACGTTGCGGGCGAACTCGATGATGGCCGTCTGCAATCCGAGACAGATTCCGAAGAACGGGAGCCCGTTCTCTCTCGCCCAGCGCACGGCCTCGACCATCCCCTCCACGCCCCGCTCCCCAAAACCACCCGGAATCAAGAGGGCGTGATATCCGGCGAGCACATCTCCGCTGTCACCTGTTTCGAACTGGGCGCTCGGGATCCATTCCAGGTCGACCCCCACGTCGTTGGCGATCCCCCCGTGTACCAAAGCCTCCCGAATGGACGTGTAGGAGTCGGTGAGCTCGGTGTACTTGCCGACGATGGCGATCTTCACGCGCTCGGAGGGTTCGAGCACGCGCTTCACCATCGCGCTCCATTTCCGCAGGTCGGGCTCCTTCGTCTCCAACCCCAACCGCCGGCACACTTCGCGGTCCAATCCCTGGTTATGTAACATCAGCGGCACTTCGTAGATCGACGACGCCGTGGTGCTCTCCACGACGCATCCGAAATCCACGTTACAGAACAGGGCGATCTTCCGTTTGATCTCCTCCGACAAGGAGCGGTCGCTGCGGCAGATCAAAAAGTCTGGCTGGATTCCGATCTCCATGAGCTCCCGGACGGAGTGCTGTGTCGGTTTGGTCTTGAGCTCACCTGTTGCCGAGATGTAGGGCAGCAGCGTGAGGTGGATGACCAGCGCGTTCTCCCGGCCCACCTGCTGGCGGAACTGTCGAATCGACTCCAGGAACGGCAACGACTCGATGTCACCCACCGTGCCGCCAATCTCCGTGATGACCACGTCGTGCTCTGCCCCGAGGCGGCGTATTCCGCTCTTGATCTCGTCTGTGATGTGCGGAATGACCTGCACTGTGCTCCCAAGGTATTCCCCGCGTCGCTCCTTCGTGATCACGTTCAGATAAACCCGACCGGTGGTGACGTTGTTCATCTGTGAGAGGGACCGGTCGATGAACCGTTCGTAGTGACCAAGGTCTAGGTCTGTCTCCGCGCCGTCGTCGGTGACATACACCTCGCCGTGCTGGAACGGCGACATCGTGCCTGGATCGACGTTGATGTAGGGGTCGAACTTTTGAATGGTGACGCTCAGCCCTCGTTCGACGAGCAAGCGCCCCAGCGACGCCGCCGCGATGCCCTTGCCCAACGACGAGACCACACCACCGGTGATGAAAATGTATTTCGTTGCCACTCGTGCTCCCTCTTAGTGGAAGACTGACGTCAAAGACCTTGCGCGCTCCAGATCCTCTTGCGTGTCGATCCCGCTCGGTGCCGCCTCGTCCAACTCGTGCACCACGATGGATTCTCCCCGGGACAGAGGTCGCAACTGCTCCAATTCTTCCTCGATCTCTGCCGGGACCGGCTCGCTCGACACCCACCGGCGCAGTGCCTCCGGTCGGTAGGCGTACACGCCCACGTGATGCAGCACGACGGCCTCCCCCACGTCCGGCGCCGGCCGCGGACCGCGGGAGAACGCCAACGCCCGCCCGTCCGGGCCGACGAACACCTTGACCATGTTTCGATCGGCCAGCCCTCTGGCATCCACGGGTGCCCCCGCCGTTCCCACCTCTGCGCCGCTCTCGACGGCGCCAATGGCCCCGGAAACAGCCTCTGCGGGAATGAACGGCTCGTCCCCCTGGACGTTCACGACGATCTCAGCGTCCGCGAACCGCGGCATCCCCGCCACGGCAGCCGTGCGCTCGGTCCCGCTGGCGTAGCGCTCGGTCCCCACCACCGTTGCGGCGCCGAGATCCCGGACAGCGTCGGCGACCCGCTCGTCGTCGGTGGCGACCACGACACGGTCCGCCACCTCGAAATCCAGCACCCGCTGGGTGACGAGTCGGATGAGGGGCTGCTCAGAGATCGTTTGGAGGGGTTTGTGTGGGAGCCGGGAGGAACCGATACGAGCCGGAATCACACAAAGGATACGCATGGTCAAACATAGTCAGGGACGGAAGCCCTGTCAAAAGTCGTGCCGTGGCCGCGAGAAGAGGATACTATGGGAACATAAGCTATTGTCAGAATATAAGTTACAACTCTCAATTCAGGTTGTAAATAGGCTCGATTCTGGTTGATTTTGAGGGCCCGGCTGGGCTGGCCTCACGGGAGGCTGATGCGGAATCCCGCGCCGAATCTTCCGCCGGAGAAGGCCTGCACCTCCAGCTCCTCTGGAAAATCCCACAGCATCGCCGCGACAAAGGCCTCGGCGGCGGCAACGAGGTGGTTGAACGCAATCAATATCGCCCAATCCTGGATCTCGCCGCGCTTGGCCTCGACGCGCTCCACCGATTCGGGGTCGTCCTCGGACTGGATCCCTTCCAGGTATTTGAGCTGGTGCACGGACTTGAAGGTCATCGTGAGGGCGATGCCCTCGACCAGCACGAAGAACGCCCCGGTCCCGGAACGGTCGAGCATGGACTGGCCCCATCCCGGAAGGAGCAGCGACCGGAACGCCGCCCCGGCTGGAGACACGGGAGGATCAACCCTGAAGGGGTCGACCTTGATCGTATCCCTCGGGTTGGGCGGCCGGACCGGAACCGTGGGGATCTGGGCCACGGCGGCCACGGGGGTCACCGTCAGCACGGTCAGGAGGAGGAAAACGAGGCGCATGGTCACTCCTCATTCTCTCCTTTTCCCCAAATGTTCCGGACGATCACGGTGATCACCGGGATGCTCACCACGAGGCTGGTGGATTTCTTGGTCACGAGAGGGTGTTCGCCTGACATGGCCACAATCTAACGGCTCGTGGGAGCGGCCACCTTCCCTCCCCGGATGTCAGCGATCCTCGTCTACCCTGAGCCTCATGCAGACATCGCAGTCGCAGTGCTGCGGGTGTTTGTCCTGGAGCACGAGCCTCCACAGCTCCTCGGTAAACCAATCGTAGCGGTTCTGGGCCAGAACCAGCTCCTCTTGCCGGAACTCGTTCCATTCCTGTCGACCGACGTACCGGAGATGATCGAGGAAATCGTCGATGGTCCGACGAAGTTGTGTGGCCGCTTTGTGACGACTGTGCCCCTCGTCGCCGGGTCCCAGCACGGGTGAATCGGGGGCGCCGTGTGGTGCCCCGTTCCCCTCTTCGGGACGGTGGTGTGGAATCATCGTTGTCGTGCCTCCGGCAGCCTGGCGATCTCCGAGGCCTCGCGGCCTGGGACCCATGGCTTTGCGTCCCGCGGTTACCCGCGGTTTGCCTTTGTCAGTGGCGCCGACGGTAGGTCGGGTGCCAGGCCGGGGAACAACCCCCGACTCGAGTTTAGTGTAAACCTTTTAAACACCAGGGTCAGTGACCCGAGGCACACCAAGTGTGGTCATCCCTTCGGACTGGCGGGAGCGTGTGGAAACCGCCGGGTTTTGAAAGACTCTTGGGGAGATATTACAGCGTCACCTTGAACGGACGCTGCAAAACGAACGCCGCCACGATCGAAATAATGAAAAAGACGATGATCCAGTGCATGTCCCAAAACAGGAAACCGACCTCCGCCTCGGCGTACGTCACAGCGATGGACTCGACGGGAGCACTCTTCGGTAGCGGACGCTCCACCGGATAGACCAGCTGATCGACAAACCCGGCGGACGGACGAACCGGGGTGCGGCGCGCGATGTCGTCCGACACCTTTACCTGCTTCGAGTACACCTCACCACTAATCCGGACGCGAACCTCGTGTTCTCCCGGCTGCGTGACTGCTATGCGCCAGTCCGCCTCGCGCAACGACGGAATCCACAACAGCGGGCTCTCCACCTCGATCCCCGGATCCACCTCGAGCGACACATCGGCCGCGTCCGGCGGCGCGTCGCCGTTGAACGTCACCTTCACCAGCGCGACGTCGCCCGGCTCGAGTCCACGGTAGCCGTAGTGGAACTGCAACTGGATGATCACCAACACCAGCGGAACGATCATCCACAACACGGGCACCATGTTGAGACCTAAATACGTAAATGTGTGCCTCAGGATATCGAACTGCGCGCGGACAATGGCTCTCGGATCGTCGTTGAACAATCGGATCTCAAAGATGCCGACGGCGATTCGTCGCTTGACAGCGGTGACCCCCTTCTGATTCGACGTCACCTTGAAGACCAGCAGCATCGCCACGCCGCTGACAACCGACACGACCGTCAGGCCCACGAGTGGATGGAAACTGCGGAACGGAAAGAGCAGCGCGTTGATGACGCCGCCCAGTAGCGTGTTCAGGATGCCCACTTAGGAGATGTACCCCAGCCCCTGAAGGCGCTTCTTGATCTCCTCTTCGGAATCCGCCTCTTCGAGCTGGGCGATTTCCTTCTCCAGCGCATGCGTGATGAACTCGTCCACCGAGGAATACCCGGCGATCTCGGCATAACGTTTCACCTTTTCCAAGAGATGCTTGTCTAGCTTTACCTTCGATCCGAACATGACCTCAACCTCCCCCTCGCGTCTGTCGTCAATTACTTGGGGATGGAAAACCCTCGATACCGAACTCCGCCAACACCGCGGCTCCCAATTCCTTCAGCGAACTCGCGGCACGTTGCAGGGGCTTGTTGGTGAACAGCACACCGGGAACGGCCTCGTGGTCCATCAGGTGATCGCCGCTCCACTTGCTGGTGTTGTCGGTGATGATCTCGCGTGTGATCGTCCCCAAAGCGGACTCGTCGGAGCCGCGCACGCCCCGGGCAAACCCGACGATGAGATCGGGGCCGATGTCCAAGTGACCGCCGTCCTCGAAGACTTCATCCCGCTTGTATACTTTGGTGACGGCCGGGTCTCCGGTCTTGGGGTCGATGAACCGAACCAGATTGCGGGCGATTTCGTCGAGTACGAGTCGCCGTTGCTCCCGTGGGACACTCCCAACTCGTTCCCGTCCCCGCAGGTTGATGTACACGGAATTGAAACCAATGGCATAGGCCTGGGTCCGCGACCAGTCCACGTTCTCGAAAAAACCCGTCCCGCCCTGGTCGGAGCGGTTCCTGAGAGCGATGTAGCCGTTTGCCCTGAGCCAAGCGTTCAGGTTGAACGCCCGCGTCCAAGAAGTGAACCCGTGGTCGGACATGACGATGAGCGTTGCATCGTCGTCCATGGACTGCAATGTCTCACCGACGATTTCATCCGCCTCGACGTAAAGCTCCTCGATTACGTTCCGGTACGGCGCGTCTGCGACGGGATCGTGGGCTGGATGGGTGGAATCCATGGTGCGCCACATCATGTGGGACACCAGATCCAAGGTGCCGAAGTAGTAAAAGAGAAATCCATCGTCGAACCGCGCGAGCAGGTCACGGTACTGGGCCCTACTCTCTTCCGCAGCAAGCGTCGCCTGCCGCAAAAAATCTTCATTGTCGAACACCCCCGACGAGAGCGCGCTGGTTTCCTCGGGCATTCCCTGCGAATAGAAACGCCCCGTGCCACGGGCCAGCTCTGCGGCAAAACCGGACGGGGTCGAGATCGGCATCGCCGGGCTCAGGGGGTCGAGGTTGATGGGCGTGACGTACAACTCGAACTCGGGGTGCACCTGCTTGAGATAGAACCGGACGATCCCGCGGAGACTCTGGACGTACGGTAGCAAGGTGAAATCCACCGTGACCCACTCGCTCCATTCGCCTTCTTGGAGAACGATCTCCTGGTCGTCGATGACGATCTTGGCAACCGGCCGAGTGGGATCGGCGTAAACCTTGAATTCGGCCTTGACCGAGTCCCCTTCTTGAAGGAAAGGGTTTGGGGGTCCGACGAGCGTGGCGTCCAAGACATTGTCGACCAATTCGGCGGGATACACGACCCCACCGCTGACGTCCTCGGTAACACGCTCGGGAACGGTGGTGAAAAAGGAAAACGTACCGTACGTGCCGAGCAGGTCGGGCGTGCCCATTCCGCTCAGCTCCCGGCTGGCGGTTCCCGAGGGCGGAAAGTTGGCGGGCATCCGCATCACGGTCGTGGGAATGCCGTTCTCCTCGAGCACCTCCCAGAACGCCGTGCCGTGGCGCAGCAACTCCACGGTGCCGCCCGATAACGGCAGTTGCCAGCGGCCCAGCTTGATCGTCCGGCCGGGGTCCGAAGACCGCGAGGTCGACAAGTACGGCACCATGGTGGTGGTGTCTCGATGCATGAAGTCGTAAATGCCGTGGCCGCCCGCATCCATCCCCGTGATGAATTCCGACCACGCCACCGGGCTCTGCGGCGGAATCGAGGTGGTCAAGGGCGAGAACCCACCCGACTCGGCGAGGCGCTGGAGGTTGGGGAGCTTGCCCTCCGCCATGAAGCGCTGAGTGAGTTGGTAGTCCATGCCGTCGAAGCCGAGCACGATCACCCGTCTGCCGCCTGGCTGATCGCGATTACAGCCTGCGGTCGCCATCGCGGCCGCGAGAATAACAGCGAGCATCCGCAGGACAACGGGCTCACGCCAGTTCGGCATCGGCGTCCTCCGTCATGAGTGGCCGACCGTCCATATAGGCTGGCGGTTCGATGCCGAACTGTTGCAGCGCGGTCGGAGCGATGTCGATCAGGGCAGGATCGTCGCGGTCGATGGGGCGACTACAGAATAACACACCTGGCACCAGCCGCGGGTCGATGCAATGGTCCCCGCTCCACGGCTTGACATTGTCCTCGAACACCGGTCCTGACACGACACCTGTCGCGCTGTCCCACGAAACCCGGTAACCAGCGTTGTACCCGATCAACACGTCGGGCGCGTTCTCCAAATAGGGGCCGCCGTAGAGTTTCGAAGTGTCGAACGCCTCTCGGATACCCACTTCGCCTTTCTCCTCGTCGACCAAGCCCGTGAGCTTTTGGACGATTTCCGCTTTCAGCGCGGCTGCCTCTTCACCGGGCGCCACAATGCCCTCCCCTTCCCGACCCTTCAGATTGAAGAACATGCCGGTGAGGCCAACGCAATAGGCCCTCGTGCGCGACCAGTCCACATCTCGCAGCCACTCACTGCTACCGTCGGTTCCTTCCTTCAACGTGAGGTAGCCGTTGGCGTGCAACCACGTGTTGAGGTTGACGCCGCGCCGGAACGAGTTGAAGCCGTGGTCCGAGATCACCATGAGAAGGTCGTCTTCCCCTACTTTCTCCATCACCCGGCCCACCAACCCATCGTTGTGCACGTACAGCCGCTCGATGGCATCGCGGTGCTCCGCTCCCTCTGGGTGCGGTGCAGCAGGATGGCCTCCTTCGAGATAGCGCCAGAACATGTGTTGTATCCGATCGGTGGCGTCGAACACGCACACCGCCACGCCGCGACGGAGTTTCTCGATGGCGGCGAACAACATGGATTCGCGCTCGCGATCGATGTCGTACGTCTGCTGGAGGAACGTGCCGTCGTCGATGACACCTTCATTGAGGGCCCAGGTGTCTTCTGCCAGGCCGAGCGTGGAGTACCGGCCCAGCTTCTTCGCGAGGTAGACGGCATAGTAGGACGGATGCGAGATCGGCATCGCCGGCTTTTCCGGATCCATGTTGAGTGGCGTCATATACAAGGAAAAGTGTTCGTCCATCTCGGTGACCATCATGCGGCAGATGCCCCGCACCGAGATCCCCGG
>JBDHAF010000161.1:0-8665 GCA_039588255.1 Gemmatimonadota bacterium
GCCATGGCGATGATCCTGCTGTCAGTCGCGGCCTTGGCGGGTTATCTGCCGGCCCGGCGAGCGTCCCGGACCGATCCAACCACGGCGTTTCGGTCGGCATGATGGTGGACTGCTACTCGGCTCGCAGCACCTCGGCCGGCGCCAGGCTCCCGGCCCTCGCTGCCGGGATCAGCGCGGCTAGCGCCGCCGCGAACATCAGGGCCGTCGCAGGTGCGATGAACGCCCACGGCGACAAAGCCGACACGCCGAAGAGCAATGACTCCAGGAATCGCGTCGACATGACGGCACCCACACTTCCGAGCAGAATGCCGATTCCCGCCAGGATTATCCCCGACCGCACGATGTTTCCGACCACGGTGCCGGGCTGGGCCCCCAACGCTATCCTCACCCCGATCTCCTTCTTGTTGAGCGCAACGTGGTGCGCGAGCACCGCGTAAATCCCGACGGCGCCAAGTCCGGTGGCGAGCACCGCCAGCACGATCAAGAGGCCCATCATCACCCAGGAAGTGGAGTATGCCGCCCGGACCACATTGTCCATCGAGGTCACGGCTCGGATCGGGACCAACTGATCAGTCTCTGCCACGGCGCGACGGATAGCGGGGATCAATGACGTCGTGGGACCCGATGCACGAACGATCAACGTGAGCTGCGGCGACGGGATCTCCGCAAGGGACACATATAATGCTGGCTCAATCGGACCCGTGATCACCCCGGAGCGGATGTCGGGGATGGTGCCGACCACGGGCACCCACCTGTCCCACTCGTGCGGGTCGATGGCGATCATTTGCCCGATCGGCGAGACGTCGGGCCACAGCATGTCGGCCAACGTCTGATTCACCACTACCGCGCTCGGCAGCGCGGCCCGATCCTGCGTTCCCAGGAGACGACCCTCGATGGGCTGGATCCCCATGGCCACGAAGAAGCTGGGATCGACCATGTGCTTTGGCGCCTTCACCGATTGGTGGGGAACGACGGGTGCCGTCATCAA
This sequence comes from Gemmatimonadota bacterium, assembly GCA_039588255.1. Lineage (GTDB taxonomy): Bacteria > Gemmatimonadota > Gemmatimonadetes > Gemmatimonadales > GWC2-71-9 > B3T1B10. The sequence goes on from JBDHAF010000161.1 coordinate 989, forward strand.
GTTGATGGGCGTGGTTGGGGCTTGCGCGCGAAGCGGGAGCCAACCGGTCAATCCGGCGGTCTCCACACCCGAGATCGCCCCGACGCGTTCCGCGAGACGGTCGTACAGGGCTCGCGCGCGGGTCACGGTCTCCACCCGGTCCGCGGGTGGAGACAGCTCGACGGTAAGCAACCCAACGGGATCAAAACCGAGCGGAACGCTGCGCAGGTTGTCCACCGTCTCGACGAGCAGGGTCGCCGAAACGAGTAACAGCGTCGCCAATGCAGCCTGCACGGTTACCAGCGAACGCTGGGCACGGGAAGCCGAAGCCGGCTTCACGTTCATGCCCGTGCTCTGGGACCGTAGATAGTGGGCGAGGGGCACGCCACACAGAACCAGCCAGGCGACAATCGATACCGTCCCGACAAAGAGCAGCACGGCGGGAGACGTGATCGAGCTATTCACCACGACGGCCTCGCCCACGAAGAGGTCGGCGATCCATGGCCCTGCGAAGGAACCCGTGATGAGACCGAGCGCGAGTGCGAGACCGGTCCACGCCACTCCCTCGACCAGGAGTTGCTGCGTGATGCGGCCTCGACCCGCGCCGAGGGCCGTCCGCACCGCGAGTTCGGTGCGACGGTCGATGGCACGCCCGAGCAGCAGGTTTCCAACGTTGAGCGCCGTCACGAGCAAGAGGAGGCCCGTCCCACCCAACAGCAAGAAGAGCGGCGTCGAGATGAGGCGTCGCTGCGCCTCATCCGCTCTGGCGACGTTGACCTTGCCCACCGCGAACCCGGGCGGATAGAAGGCCGGATAGAGTCTCGAGAGGTACTCCGTGTAGGCGACTATGTCGTCCAACGCTTCGCCCGTGCCGGCCTCCGCACGAAGCACTCCCACAACGTCCAGGAGCTGCGCCTTCCAGAAGTCTTCGTCCCGGGGATCGGGCACGAGCGGGACCCACAGCTCGGCGCGTCCCCCCGGCGCCCTTGCATTGGCTCCCTGAATACCAACCACCGTGGTCGCAAAGCCGTTCACGTCCACGGTGCTCCCGAGAATGTCCGGGTCGGCGCCGAACGAGCGACGCCACAGCGCCTCACCCAACACCACCACCGGCTCCAGACCGGGAATCGCATCGTCGTCGGCGAGCGCCCGGCCGAGCGTCGGCTGTACGGCGAGCTCCCGGAACAGTTCCGGGGTGATCACGACGCCGTTCACGCTCTCGCTCTCCCCATCGGGCATCCGCACCGCGAACGCCGTCTCACCGTAGCCACCGAGGGCTTGATAGGCTGCTTGCCTACGCGCATAGAGGTCCAGCGAGCCTCGTGAAAATCGCTTGCCCGGCCAGACCGCGACCGTTGCATCGGGAGCACGCCACCAACTCGTGTTGCGGAATGTCCCGTCCACGACCGAGTAGACCGCGGCGTTCGCACCGAGACCCAATCCGAGAACTGCGATGACACCGATGGAGAACCCCGGATTCTTGACGATCGAACGGAAGGACCACCGCAGGTCCATCAATAGATGCGAACCACTGAGCGCCCGGTCCGCACCATCACGGGTGAGCACCCGGGCCCACAGGACGGACGCGGTCTGCCCCGCGTACCACACCCTGGCACGCATCGGGGATCGCAGCGCCCTGCGCTCGAACTCCTCGGCCAGATCGCCGAGGGTGCCATGGCCGGCTAGGTCCGCCGGCAGAACCGCTTCGACGATCCGCTCGAGCCACCGGGGAGGTTTGTAGCCGCTCATCGGTTCAGGGCCTCTTCGATTCCATCCCACAGCGCCATCAGCGAATTCCTGGACCGGGCGAGAAGCGCCTGGCCTTCAGGTGTCACCCGGACGTAGCGACGAGCCCGCCCGCCGCGCTCCGCCGTGACCTCGCCGGCGTACGACTCGACCAACCCTTTCGTTTCCAGGCGATCCAGGGTGGTATACAGCCCGCCGCTCGAGGGACTCCGCCCCGCGACCGCTTCCAGTTCATCCTTGATCGCCAAGCCGTAGGCGTCGTCGCCCAGGCGCATGATCGAGAGCAGCACCATTTGCTCGAATTCACCCAAGTAGTGGGGGCTCATCGTACGCACGTCCTGAGTTCCTGGTGGACGTAACTGACGGAGATGGCGCAATCGAGGGCGATAGGCGCCCCAACGTATACGAATCCCTCACCGTTGGGTGTCCACATCCCGAAGCTCGCATCGGCGAGCACCCGGACCGGCAGGTCCGAAAAGGTCGTGCCGCCGACTTGAAGCGTGCTGACCAGGTCGCCCTCGATCGAGGCCTCCGTGCGAACCCGATCGTTGACGCCGAGCAAGCCCATTCCCACGTCCAACATGGCGCCATAGGCCCTCCCGTTCAGCTCCACCTCGAACCCGAGAACCAGGCCGTGGTAGATCCTCAGCGGAACCGGATCCGACATCGTCATGCCCTCCCATTCGACCGATCGGCCGATCTGCTTGAGGACGAGCCGACCGCCTGGAGCGTCGAACAAAACGTCGAACTGATTGAGCGTCTGCGAGCCGACCACGCCGTCGAAGACCTTGCCCGCGACGGTGAGATTCGCGTCGTCCAAAGTCTGAGCGTCCTCGATCGAAACCGGCACTCCCCCGAGCATGAGTCCAGTCTGTCCGGCGATGCGCTTCGCTCCCGTTTCGGAGAGCAGCGTCGCGTTGGTGGACACGATGAACTCCAATTGGGTGCCGTCCGGGGCTTCGACCGGGACGATCATCATCCCGCCATGTACGCGAAGGGGAATCTCCACGGTTTTGCGCCCATGCGTCTGGGCCGCGGCCGGTACGGCCATAAATGCGGCCAAGACCGCCATCCCGACGAATTTCCTCATTCGAACAGCCTTTCCTTAGAGAACGGACTCTTCGCCCATAGCGGCCTGCCACGGCCCCATCCACACAATGTAATACTCACAATGTGGAGTAAAGTTTCATTTCCTCAACCGTCCCCATCAGGTGGGGTGGTCACCCGGCAGATGGCAGGGCCAGGTGTCGGGAGCGGCCATCCAGTGTGCGGCTGGTCTCACCGCCGACATCCTCCACCACCGTGTGGTTCCTAAGCAAATCTTCAGATAATGATTGCCGCCGCAGCAATGGCTGTGTGATGCCGCGGGCCGTATTGTAGGAACACCATCGCCGAGGTCAACACCAGAATGCAGGACGTGTTCGACCGTCTGAAAACCGCTCTCGCCGACCGCTACGCCATCGAGCAGGAAGTGGGTAGCGGTGGGATGGCGACGGTCTATCTAGCCGAGGACCTGAAGCACCACCGCCACGTGGCAGTCAAGGTATTGCGGCCGGAATTGGCGGCTGTGGTCGGAGCTGAGCGGTTCCTCTCAGAGATCCAAATCGCGGCCAACCTTAATCATCCCCACATCCTGACCTTGATCGACTCCGGCGAGGCAGACGGCTTCCTGTATTACGTCATGCCCTATGTCAAAGGCGAGTCGCTGGCAGACAGGTTGAGCCGGGAAAGGCAGCTCTCTATCGAGGAGGCCATCTCTATCACGAAGGGTGTGGCTAGTGCCTTAGGGTATGCCCATGCACAAGGCGTGATACACCGGGACATCAAACCGGGCAACATCCTCATGCATGAGGGCGAAGCCATCGTGGCTGACTTTGGGATCGCCTTGGCGCTTCATGCAGCGGGGGGGCACCGCCTGACTGAGACGGGATTGTCTCTCGGTACACCCGAGTACATGAGTCCGGAGCAAGCGACGGCGGACTACGAGCTGGACGCCCGAAGTGACATTTACTCGCTGGCTGCCGTGCTCTACGAAATGTTGGCGGGAGAGCCACCGCATTCGGGCCGCAGTACGCAGGCAATCATTGCAAAGCTCCTCACAGAACGGCCGGCACCTGTACATGTCTTGCGCGATACTGTGCCGGAGGTTGTCGACAGAGCAGTAATGAAAGCTCTGGCGAGGCTGCCTGCTGACCGGTTCAGCACAGCCGCCGCGTTTGCTGAGGGTCTTCTGGAGAGTCCTCCGGTTACCGGAATCCAGGAAGGGACGCGGAAACGAACGCAAGGTACGAGAAGATGGGTTGCGTCGGGGTTCGGCCTCGCACTGGCGGTGAGCGTTGCGGCTACGCTGGTGCTGAAATCGGGCACGGACCTTCCCTTCGATAAACGCGATTGGATTCTTATCACCGACTTCGAAAACGAAACGGGCGATGCCGCGTTCGATCGATCACTCTATGCCGCTCTGAACATCGCCATCCAGCAGTCGGGTCACGTCAACGTCGTTCAGCGCGCGCGTATGGCCGAGACCCTGCAGATGATGCAGCGCGACGACGTTGAGACTATCGACGAGCCGCTCGCCCGCGAGATTGCCATCCGCAACAATGTCCCGGTCGTGATCACTCCTAGTATCACTCGTCTCGACTCTGTATACACGCTCGCGTATAGAGCCGTCGATCCAACAACAGGCAGCGTGATGAGAACCCGGTCGTTTCGTGGGACCAGTCGGGCGCAAATCCTTGAGTCACTGGATGATCTGGCGCGTCGGCTCCGGAGGGACCTCGGCGAATCCTGGCTCGCCGTTGCACGGCAGGGAACTCCCGTCGCCCTTGCCACGACACCGTCGCTCGAAGCCTTGGTGGTGTACACAGAGGCGGGACGCCAGTTCAACTCCCGGAATTACGAAGAGGCCAGGCCGATGTACGAGCGGGCGATTGAACTGGACTCCAACTTCGCCATGGCGCATGCGGGCTTGGGAATGTTCTTCTTGTTGGTCGAGAGTGACCGCGTTAACGGCGATGAGCATCTCAACAAAGCCCTGGCGCTCTCAGATCGTCTTACAGATCGAGAACGACTGGTGATCGAAGCGGATGGACATTTCTTCAAGGACAACTTTGAACGCGCGATCAGTGCGTACAAGATCTACACGGCTCTGTACCCCGACGATGTATCCCCGAAGTCGAACCTCGGCCTGGCCTACATGCAACTGAATCTATACGACGAGGCAATCTCCACCTTGAAGCAGTTGATTCGCCAGGATTCTGCTGATGCCGGTGCTTATATCAACTTGGCGACGAGCTTTTCCGCTTCCGACGAGCCCGACTCGGCACTCCAGTACTATCACCAAGGTTTCGCACTTCGTCCTGAGTGGCGGCTGAGCGGTAATCTGAATCACGAATTCGGGTTCACCTACGCGGAGGCCGGAAACCTCGACGCGGCAGAGCAGACTTTCACGGACATGCTTTCGGGGTCGAACGATCAGCAGGCTAGCGGAGCTCGGTCGCTCGGACTGCTCAAGATGTATGAGGGGAAATATCACGAAGCGATCGATCAACTCAAGAGAGCCGCAATCACCACGCAGCTCCTGGACTATCCGACCAGTGAGCTGCGAAATCACCTATATCTCGCCACCGTCTTTCGCGCGCTCGGCGACGCCGAGAACTACCTCCAGGAACTCAGTGAGGCGCACCGGATCGGTATTTCGCAACCCATCGCGCCGGTTTGGATAGGGCGCCTGGCGAAACTCTACCTCCGGAGCGGGCTTACCACCGAAGCGCAAGTGATCCTTGACACCCTCGAAGCGCGACGGGATACAACCAACCGGGTCGACAAGGTGTTCTTTCACCTCTTGAGCGGTGAGGCTGCCCTCGCAGCGGAGCAGTACGCCGAAGCCACACAGCAGCTCGAGATGGCCCATACGCTCCAAGCGGACACCTATACGCTTGAATCCCTTGCGTACGGCTACATGATGGGTGGAGATCTTGAGGCGGCGAGAGCTAAATACGAGGAGCTCATCAGCCACCGCCAGCTGGGATGGGAGGGTCAGGAGTATTGGACTCTAGCACACTACGAACTGGGTGGCATCTACGAAGCGTTAGGGGACACCACGCGAGCCATTGAATACTACGATCGGTTCTTGAATATTTGGAGAGACGGTGACGACGAGTTGTTGGCCTTGATGGGTGCGCGGATACGCCTTCAGGCTCTGAGCGGCCCAGGTTGAGGACCGCCGGCACCGCAACAATGGCTGTGCACAGCCGCGGACGGGCTTTAGGAGGTACGATTACATCCCAACCGGAACGCTGTGCCTAAGGCGCACGCCCCTGCACTTCCGCCAACTCGGGTTCCCGCAGCATGTTTTCTCTGTCGAATGACCACGAAGCGTTATGAGCGTGTACGAAACAGAGCTTGCCTGCAGCGATCTGAACACCAGGCCGCAGCCCCACACGGGGAGAATCTTGGTGACCGGTGCGACCGGATACATCGGCGGACGGCTCGTTCCGGAATTGCTGGCTAGGGGATACGATGTCCGGGTAATGGTGAGGGCCGTCTCGCCGGAGCACGAGGAACGCTGGCCGGATGCGGAGATCGCGGTGGCGGACGCCCTCGAATACGACAGCTTGGTGAGAGCCGTCGAGGGAGTCGACACCGTCTACTACCTCATACACTCTCTCCGCCTCGGTCCGATGAAGTTCGAATCGGTAGACATCGAGGCGGCAGGCAACGTACGGCGCGCCGCGGCAGAGCAGGGAGTGCGAAGAATCATCTACCTTGGCGGACTCGGCGACATCCACTCCTCACTGTCGCCACACCTCCGAAGCAGGATCCGGGTGGCACAAGAGCTCGAGCGCGGGTCGGTGCCGGCCACCATACTCCGTGCCGCCATCATCATCGGCTCGGGCAGTGCCTCCTACGAGAGCATCAACCACTTGGTGAGAAATACGCCGATCATTCCGCTCCCCAGCTGGGCGCGTACGATGTGCCAGCCGATCAGCATTCGGGACGTGATCAAGACCTTGGTGGGGGTGCTGGAGCTCGACGATACATCGGGAAAAGCCTTCGACATCGGCGGCCCGGAGGTCTTGACCTACGAGATGATGATCAGGAGCCTGGTGAACGTGCTCGGGAAGAAGCGGCTCTTCGTACCGAGCCCAATCTCGAGCGTTGGACTGTACGCGTACTTCATCAGCCATGTGACTCCAGTGCCTGCCGCCATCTGTTCCTCCTTGATGAGCAGCATCACAGACACCGTCGTTTGTCAGGACAACAGCATCGAGGCGTACCTGCCCTACCAGCGACTGACCTATCGAGAGGCAATCCTGAAAGCGATGACGCGGGAAGAGCAGGACGATGTCCATACCCGGTGGTCGGACGCCTATCCACCGGCACACGAGCTAGCGATCAAATTGCACGAACTCGAAAAGCCGCCCCACTACATCAGCACGTACTTCCTCCACACTGAGAAGGACGCGCGATCTCTCTTCCGATCCTTCTGCAGTATCGGAGGGGACGAAGGATGGTTCCACAGCAACTGGATGTGGGACCTCAGAGGCAGGCTGGATCGCATCCTCATGGGTGTCGGGACGACCCGGGGGAGGAGAAGCACCGCGCGCTTGCGGGTCAACGACGTTGTGGATTTTTGGCGGGTGGAAGACCTCAAGCCTGACGAGAAGCTGCTGCTACGCGCTGAGATGAAACTGCCGGGCAAGGCATGGCTGGAGTTCGGGGTTTCCCCCGATGGGAAGAGAAATCGCTTGACCGTGCGCGCCTACTACGAGCCCCGAGGTCTGCCCGGCAAGATCTACTGGTACAACTTCCTTCCGTTCCACCACTTCATCTTCGTGAATCTGCTCAAGCAGATCGACAGGAGGAGCTGAGAGCCGGTCGCTACCGACAGCTCCGTCCTGCTCTCCAGGCGCGCCTCCTATCATGTCAAACAAGTGGTCGTGCATCAGG
>JBDHAF010000162.1:0-8615 GCA_039588255.1 Gemmatimonadota bacterium
CTCGAGGCCGGCGCAGGGGAGGCGACGGACACCCGGAGTCCGGATCCGCTGCCGGAGGAGCCGACACCCATGGAATCGGCGTTCCAGGCCGAAGAGATCCCCGGGGCTCCCACTCAGCCCGCTCCCGACGGCGCGTCCCTGGCGTCGGTTTTCGGAGACGAGCCGCCGCCCCCGCCGCCCCCGCCGCCTCCCGCTCCGGACACGGCAGCCCCCGAGGCCCCGGGACCGCCCAAGGATGGGGTCTCCTTCGACGAGTTCTTCGGCGGGAGTGCCCCCCCCAAGCCTCCAGAGGGGGACGAGCCCTCGGAGGAGAACAGCGAGGCCAAGCCCAAGGACGACGACTTCAAGGACTGGCTCAAGGGTCTCAAGTCGTAGTGAGGATCGCGGTTCTCAACGGGCCCAATCTCAACCTTCTCGGTGTGCGAGAGCCGGAGCTGTACGGGTCCGACTCCCTCGATGACATCGAAGCGGCGGTCCGCGCCAAGGCCGAGTCGGGCGACATCGAGCTGGAGTGGCACCAGACCAACCACGAGGGCGAATTCGTGGACCTGATTCAGGGCCTTCGAGGTCAGGTCGCTGGAGCGCTCGTGAACGCCGCCGGGTTCACGCACACGTCTGTGGCCATCCGGGACGCCTTTTTGGCGGTGCAGGTGCCCTTCGTGGAGGTGCATCTGTCCAACATCTTCGCCCGGGAGGCGGAGCGGCAGCGTTCGCTCCTGGCCGACATTGCGGTGGGCATCGTGGCGGGGTTCGGGAGTCTCGGGTACCTCCTGGCGTTCGACGCGTTGGTGGCCCATGTAAGATCACGTGGGGGCTGACCGCCGCCGGGAGCGACTCCAGCAGGCGGTCGGGTCGCTCCGGGATCAGGGCCTCGATGCCCTCCTGGTGAGCCACCTCCCCAATGCTCGCTATCTCACGGGATTCACCGGGTCCAGTGGCATCTTGCTGGTCGGCCACGCCGAGGTGGTGCTGTTCACGGACAGCCGGTACGAGGTGCAGGCAGAGGAAGAGGCCGGGGAGGTGTGTCGGGTGGAGATCGTGGCCGGCGATCTCTGGGACGCCGTGCGCCGGGCCGTCGAGAACACTCCGGCCCTGCACGCCGTGGGGTTCGAGGCCCACGATGTGACGGCGAGAGCCGCATCGCAGCTGGGGGAAGGATACCGGCCTGCCGGTGAGGTGATCGAGGGACTTCGGGCCGCGAAGGACCCCCAGGAGGTGGCGGCGATCACGGCCGCCGCCCAAGTGGTGTCCGCCGCCCTCGAGGCGGTGCTCCCGGAGATTCGTCCGGGCCTTCGAGAGATCGACGTGGCGGCGTCTCTGGAACGGGCACTCCGGGTTAGGGGAAGCGAGTGGCACCCCTTTCCCACGATCGCCGCCTCGGGTCCGCGGAGCGCCTTGCCCCATGCCCGGACGACGGAGCGAACCCTCGAAACGGGTGACTGGCTCCTGCTTGACTTTGGGGCCCGAGTGGAGGGATACTGCGCGGACGTTACCCGGACGATGGTGGTGGGCCGCAGGGCCGATGAGCGACAGCGGGAGGTGTACGAAGTCGTTCGCGCCGCTCAGACCCAGGCCATTTCCCAAATCCGCGCCGGCATGACCGGGCGTGAGGCCGACGAATGCGCCCGCTCGGTCATCGGGTCCCGAGGCTTTGGTGACGCGTTCGGACACGCCCTCGGACACGGTGTCGGACTCGAGGTCCACGAGGCGCCGCGTCTGTCACGCACCAACGACGACCCCCTTCCGGCGGGGTGTGTGGTGACGGTGGAGCCAGGTGTCTACCTTCCAGGTTGGGGTGGGGTACGGATCGAAGACGACGTCCGCGTGACGGACCAGGATGCGGAGCTCCTCACCGACGGTCGCACGGAGCTGCTGGAATTGGTTTGACCGTCCCTTATAGAGGAAAGCGAAAGAGCTAACGACAAGCATGGCCAGTACTGCTGATTTTCGTAACGGAATGGTGCTCGACATTGACGGGCAATTGTTCCAAATCGTCTATTTTCAACACGTCAAGCCCGGCAAGGGTGGGGCATTCGTCCGCAGCAAGTTCAAGAACGTGCTGACGGGCGCGGTGATCGACAAGACGTGGACGGCCGGTGAGCGGGTCAACGAGGTGCGTCTCGAGCGACGACCCGTCCAGTACTCGTACAACGACGGCCCGCTGTACCACTTCATGGACATGGAGACCTACGACGACATTCCGCTGAATGCCGACCTGATCGGTGAGGATCAGCTCAAGTACCTCAAAGAGGGTATGGAATGCCAGGGGTCGGTTCACGGCGAAAAGGTGATTATGATCGAATTGCCGTTCTTCGTGGAGCTAGAGGTGGTGGAAACCGAACCAGGCCTGCGCGGGGACACGGCATCGGGCGGCACCAAGCCGGCCAAGTTGGAGACCGGTGCGGTGGTGCAGGTGCCTCTGTTCGTCGAGCAGGGTGACGTCTTGAAGGTGGACCGCCGAGAGGACAAATACCTGACACGCGTATGATCGACTTCAAGATATTGGAAAAGTTGCTGGCGCTCCTGGAGGATTCCGAGGCCAACACCATCGAGGTGAAGAAGGGGTGGTGGTCCACCACCATCAAGGTGTCGAAGAGCCCTATGGTGGGTGCGTCGGGCCCGGTGACCTACCAGGTATCCGGTGGAGGCAATCCCGGAGCCGTCGCCTCAGCCGCTCCCGAAGTGGAGGGCGCCGAGGCCCCGGAGGCCCCCAGCGGCGCGGCGGCCAACTACTTGGAGATAAAATCTCCCATGGTGGGGACGTTTTACGCCCAGCCGGAGCCCGGTGCCGAGCCGTACGTGCGCAATGGCACCCGCATCACGCCGGGCAAGACGTTGTGCATCATCGAAGCGATGAAGATAATGAACCCAGTGGATGCTGAGGTGTCGGGCGTCATCGTGGAGACGCTGGTCGAAGACGCCCAACCCGTCGAGTTCGGACAAGTCCTTTTCAGGGTGGATCCCAATGGCTGACACTGCCCGCAAGCCGTTCGATTTCAAAGGCGCCATTACCGAGTTGGTCAAGCGGGCAGGTTCCGATCTGCACATCAAGGTCGGGCGTCCGCCGATGCTCCGCATCCGCGGCGACCTGATCGAGCTGGATCGCGACCCCCTGAAACCGGATCAGCTCAAGGCCCTCGCCGAGCAGATCATGACGCCGCGGCAGGTGAAGGAGTTCGCCGAGATGAAGGAGGCGGACTTCGCCATCGGCGTGCCGGGGGTGGGCCGGTTCCGGACCAACGTGTTCCAGCAGCGGGGCACCCTCTCGTTCGTGTTCCGGGCGATTCCCTATCAGGTGAAGGCCACCGACGAGTTGAATCTCCCAAAGGTGTTGAACGACATCGCAATGAAACCCAGAGGCCTCGTGTTGGTCACCGGGATCACGGGATCGGGGAAGTCCACGGCGCTGGCCTCCATGGTGGACTTCATCAACCGCACCCGGGCGTGCAATGTCATCACCATCGAGGACCCCATCGAATTTCTCCACAAGGACGTGAAATCCACCATCTCGCAGCGTGAGGTCGGGAGCGACACCCTGTCCTTCGAGTCGGCGCTGCGCCACGTGCTGCGGCAGGATCCCGACGTGATCATGATCGGTGAGATCCGTGACCGAACGACGCTGGACACGGCCATGAAGGCGGCGGATACCGGGCATCTGGTGTTCTCCACGTTGCACACGACCGACTCGACCCAGACGATCAACCGGGTGATCTCCTTCTTCCCGCCCCACGAGCACGACGCGGTGCGCAACCTGCTCTCCACGTGTCTCAACGCGGTGATTTCGTTGCGGCTGGTGCCCACCAAGGACGGGAAGACCCGCATACCGGCGTGTGAGGTGTTGATCAACACGGCGGCTGTCAAGGACAACATTCGGGATTCCGATAAGGCTCTGGAGATCCCGACCCTTATTAAGGAAGGCACAGTGCAGTACGGGATGCAGGCGTTCGACCAGTCGCTGATGGACTGGTACAAGAAGGACGTCATCAGCTACGACGACGCGGTGTTCTACTCGTCGAACCCCAGCGAGTTCGCATTGAAGGTCAGTGGGATCGACTCCACGTCCGATCGGACGTTCGCCGACCAGTTGGGCGACTCGACGAGCGGCCTGACCTAACCGATGTTCAAGAAAGTCCTAATTGCCAACCGCGGGGAGATTGCCCTGCGGGTGATCCGAGCGTGCCGTGAACTGGGCGTGGACACCGTGGCCGTGTACAGCGAGGCGGACCACGAATCCCTCCACGTCCGCTTTGCAGACGACGACGTGTGCATCGGCCCGCCGATGAGCAGACTCTCCTACCTCAACATTCCCGGACTCATCGCCGCCGCGGAGATCACCGGCGCCGACGCCATCCATCCCGGGTATGGTTTCCTCGCCGAGAGCCCCGAGTTCGCCGAGGCGTGTGCCGAGTCGAACATCACGTTCATCGGCCCCACGGCGGAGCAGATCCGCCGCATGGGCGACAAGGCGGCGGCGCGGAAGATGGCCATCGAGCTGGACGTGCCCGTGGTGCCCGGGTCGAAGGGCGCCATCGAGAATCCGGACGAGGCGCTGAAGACGGCCGAAAAGATCGGTTTTCCCGTCATCATCAAGGCGGCGGCCGGTGGGGGAGGAAAGGGCATGCGGGTGGCCGGTGATCCCGAGGCGTTCGGCAACGCGTTTCAGCTCGCTCGGAACGAGGCCCTGGCGGCATTCGGCAATGCGGAAGTCTACGTGGAGAAATACCTCGCCAAGCCCCGCCACGTGGAGTTCCAAATCATGGGGGACACCCACGGCAAGGTGATGCACGTGGGCGAGCGGGATTGTTCGGTACAGCGCCGCCACCAGAAGCTCATCGAGGAGGCGCCGAGTCCCGGCGTGAGCGAAGAGTTGCGCACGGAGATGGGCGAGCGCGCCGTCAGGCTGGCGGCGAACATCGGATACGTGGGCGCCGGCACCGTCGAGTTCCTCCTCGATGAAGACGGCAGCTTCTACTTCATGGAGATGAACACACGGATCCAGGTGGAGCATCCGGTCACCGAGATGGCCACCAATTTCGACCTGGTCAAAGAGCAGATTCGGGTGGTCGCCGGCGAGCATCTGAGCTTCATACTCAACGGCGGCTGTCTTCGGGGTCACGCCATCGAGTGCCGGGTGAACGCCGAGGACCCGGAACGGGACTTCCAACCCTGTCCGGGACAGATCACCGCCTACCATCCTCCCGGTGGACCCGGGATTCGGGTGGACACCCACATCTACCAGGGCTGCACCGTCCCGCCGTACTATGACTCGCTGATCGCCAAGGTCATCGCCCACGGGCTCAACCGGGACGAGGCTCTGGCGAGAATGAGTCAGGCGTTAGATTCGTTCATTGTCGAAGGTGTGAAGACCACGATCCCGTTCCTTCGCGCCGTGATCCACCATCCGGAGTTCCGGAACGGGGCGGTGGACACGAAATTTCTAGAACGGAACAAGGACATCACGTCGGCTGCTGAATGAAACTCTCCGTCTACTTTACATCTGAGGGGTTGAAGCAAAACGACGTCTCTGGGCGTCCGGTGCTGGTCGTGGACGTGCTCCGAGCGAGCACCACGATCGTAACGGCGCTGGGGAACGGCGCGAAGGCGGTCATCCCGGCGGAAACGGCGGCGGACGCCATACAGCTCGCCAACAATCTGAACCGAGACGACCTTCTCCTCACCGGCGAACAGGGGAGTGAGCGTATCGAGGGGTTCCAGTGCGGGAACTCCCCGCTGGAAATGACCCCCGATACGGTCAAGGACATGACGCTGGTCATGACCACCACCAACGGAACCCAGGCGTTGCTCGCCGCGGAAGCGGGCGAACCGGTGTTCGTCGGGTCGGTGATCAACTTCTCGGCGGCGGCGGCGGCGGCCAAGGCGGCTTTCGAAGCGACCGGAGAATTGATTATTCTGTGCGGAGGTCGCGAACGGCGCTTCGCGATGGAAGACGCGTACGTAGCGGGTCGGTTTGCACGGGAGATTCTCCCCAGCCGGCAGCGGGGGGCGGAGATCGACGATGCCGCCATCGCGGCGCTCCAGCTGGTGCGGCGCTACGGCGAGAAGTGGAAGACGGCGGTGAACGCCAGCGCGGCGGCCCGGCGTCTCAAAGAACTGGGGATGGGGAAGGACGTGAACGCAGCGACGGAGGTCGACCAGTTCGATATCGTTCCGCAATACGCGGAGCGTCAGGTGAAAGTCTAAACCCGGAGGTGCAGTGGGGCTGACGCCAAACCGGCGGCGTGAGTTGACTGCGATTCTCTCCCTGGCGGCGGGGGTCTTTCTCGGACTGTCTCTGCTCCCCACGTCGCTCACCGGCCCCCTGGGCCGAGTGGTCGGGTTTCTCCTCTGGAAATTCCTGGGATTGGGGTCGGTTCTTCTACCCGTCCTGCTGCTCATGGTGGGGATCGTACGCTTCGGCTGGCTCCGGGGCATCGACGCCCACCGCGTGGCCATCCTCATGGGCGGCCTCGTGATTCTGCTCCCCTTCGGAATCGCCATCGGCGTGGGACTCGAGGTCAGCACCGATCTCCCGGCCAGCTACGACGATTGGGCGGTGCGTCACAAAGTCGTCGGGATCATCCCCGCCTTTCTCACCGTCACCGCCTCGGCGGTGGTGGGCACCGCCGGCGCCGTAATAGCTGGTGTGCTGGGACTCTCCGCCCTCACGATCTCCACCGTGGGGTGGCATCCACTGCGCCGTCTCAGGCGATTCGAATCCCGGGCGGTTCGCGAGAGGCGGGTCTATGAGGCGACGTTCACCGCCCCCGACGTCTCCGACTCCGCCGAGCCCGAGGCCCAGACCAAGCTCAAGGCCCCACTCATCGCGAGAAAGAAGAAAAAGAAGCCCGAGGCGAAACCGGTCTCGGGTGACGATACGGCGGGCGACGAGCAGGCGTTCATCAGTGACAAGGCCATCAGCCCGTTCCCGTACGAGTACCTGGACGAGCCCGAGCATCACGACGCGGTGGAGGACCAGACCGAGTTGGATCGCCTCGGCCGCGTCCTCATCGACACACTCAAGACGTTCAAGGTGGACGCGACCCTGGGCCGGCACCGCTCCACGGGGCCGGTGGTGACCCAGTTCGAGGTGGCGCCCGCCGCCGGCGTCAAAGTCGGTCGCATTGCGGCCCTGGCGGACGACCTGGCCCTCAAGATGGAGGCCCAGTCCATCCGCATCGTGGCGCCCATTCCGGGGAAGGCCTTTGTAGGCGTGGAGGTGCCGAATCCCACGCCCCGGATCGTGATGGCCAGCGAGCTGCTCGCCGTGCCGCCGTGGGATCCCAGCCGACCCGGGCTTCCCATCGCCCTGGGCACCGATCTCGAGGGCAGGCCGGTGATGGCCGATCTCACGAAGATGCCCCACCTCCTCATCGCGGGCGCCACCGGCTCGGGCAAGTCGGTGTGCGTGAACACCGTCATCACGAGCCTGGTGCACCGCTACAACGAGCGTGAGCTCCAGATGCTCATGATCGATCCCAAGATGGTGGAGCTCACCGTCTACAACGCGCTTCCCCACATGCGCCATCCCGTCGTCACTAACAACAAGGACGCCGCCAAGGCCCTCAAGTGGGTGATGTACGAGATGGAGGACCGCTACGAGTCGTTTGCGGTAAACAACGTCCGGAACCTCCACGAGTTCAACCGAAAGGTGAGGGAAGGCCGCAAGGTGGTGATGCTCCGGCCGGAGCGTGAGACCCTCGCCGGTGTGCAAACCGCCGAAGAAGGAGAAGCGCTTTCTCCGGTGGTACCGTACGACGGGTCAACCAAGCCCTTTATCGTGGTGATCGTGGAAGAGCTGGCCGACCTGATGATGACGGTGCAGGCGGAGGTGGAAAAACCCCTCGCGATCCTTGCCCAGAAGGCTCGGGCCACGGGAATCCACATCATTCTGGCCACCCAGCGTCCCAGCGTGAACGTCATCACCGGACTCATCAAGGCCAACTTCCCCAGCCGCATCGCCTTTCGGGTGGCGTCCAAGGTGGACAGCCGGACGATCCTGGATCAGAACGGCGCCGAGGCCCTTCTGGGGAATGGCGACATGCTCTTCCTGCCACCGGGAAAGAGCGAGCCGATCCGTCTGCAAGGGGCGTACATCGACACCAGCGAAACTGAGCGGGTCACCGGTTACTACACCGATGAGCGGATACGGAGGGAGAAGAAACGCGGGGCCGCTGTGGGTGCAGAAGAGGACATTCTTGCGGCGGTTGCTGTCCGGGAAGCAAAGGAGGAATTAGCCGGCGAGGGCCCGCCGGAGGACCGGGGAGACCGGGATCCCCTCTTCCGGGAGGCGGCGGAGGTCTGCGTCCAAAACGGCGGCGGCTCCACGTCCCTGTTGCAGCGCAAGCTGCGCATCGGGTACGGCCGCGCGGCCCGGGTGGTCGACCAACTCCATCTTGCGGGCATACTGGGGCCGGCGGATGGGTCAAAGGCGAGGGAGGTGTTGATCGGGGGCGAGCAGGTGGACGAGTACTGCAGGTGAGCGCTGAGCGATTTGTACACTTAGCCAGTTGTGTAGCGGAGCACGCCGTTTGTCCCTTTCGCGCGCTGTGGTTTGATTCCATCCCGATATCGGGAACGGCCGAAGAGAACCAACGCCGCGGGTTTGGCTGGAGGAG
>JBDHAF010000162.1:8625-12699 GCA_039588255.1 Gemmatimonadota bacterium
CGGGAGCGGAGCACGCCATTTGTCCCTTACGCGCGCTGCGGTTCTCCTTCAGTGCAAGATCTCAACAGGGCCCACCATGCGAACCAACGCCGCGGGTTTGCCGGATAAGCGGAGCACACCATTTGTCCCTTACGCGCGCTGCGGTTCTCCTTCAGTGCAAGATCTCAACAGGGCCCACCATGCGAACCAACGCGCGCTGCAGGGACAAACGGCGCGCTCCGCTCCCACCTACCCGCGGACAGTCCGCTGCTCACCGCTAAACTACACGTGTCGCACTGGGTTGACCGATAGCACCGGCGTGCGAGCTTCCGGAGTCCCTTTGCCGCACCGGGGCAGGGTCGCGTCGCACACCCCCGTGCAACACTTGATTACACCGCTGCACGGAATTGATGATGTCCCGGGCCGGCCACTCCTTAGCTTGGCCCCATGCCCATCAAGTCAGACCCGTCCAAGTGGAAAGACCCCCGGCACCGGCGCGGGTGGGAAGGCGAAGAGATCGCTTCGAGGTTCCTGACGCAGCGGGGGTGGAAGATTCTCGAGCGGCGGTTTCGGATGGGGCGCTTGGAGGTGGATCTGGTGGCGCGGCGGGGAACGTTGGTGGCGTTCGTGGAGGTGAAGACGCGCGTCGGGGATGAATTCGGCAGTCCCATGGAGGCGGTGACGTGGACCAAGCAGCGGGAGATCGGGCGGGTGGCGGCGGCGTGGATCGACCGCCACGGAAAGTCGGGCGACCGCTACCGGATTGACGTCATCGGCGTGACACTCGAGGCCTCCAGAGCGCCTCAGATAGAGCACGTCCCCAACGCCTTCCGCCTGGGCTGGCGGTAAAACCGGTTTCGGGATATATTCGGGACACACAAACAACCCTCAACTAGGAACAATCATGGCCCCCAAGGAACCAGCAGCGCCCGGCGGAACGGAGCCTAGGATATCAGACGACCGAAAGAAGGCGCTCAACCTGGCCATCGCTCAGATCGAGAAGCACTGCGGCAAGGGAGCCATCATGCGGATCGGTCAGGGGACCCAGGTCCGGGTCCCGGCCATCTCCACCGGGGCACTCAACCTAGACGCGGCCGTCGGCATCGGGGGCATCCCCAGGGGGCGGGTCACCGAGATCTACGGGCCCGAGTCCAGCGGAAAGACCACCCTGGCGCTTCACATCGTCGCCAACGCGCAGAAAACAGGCGGCGTGGCGGCATTCGTGGATGCGGAGCACGCCCTGGACGTGGAGTACGCCAAGAAGCTGGGCGTGGACGTGGACAACCTCCTCGTCTCCCAGCCCGACACCGGCGAGCAGGGTCTGGAGATCGCCGACATCCTCGTCCGCTCCGGCGCGGTGGACGTCATCGTCGTGGACTCGGTGGCGGCCCTGGTTCCCAAGGCGGAGATCGAGGGCGACATGGGGGACACCCACGTGGGCCTCATGGCGCGCCTCATGTCCCAGGCCTTAAGGAAGCTCGCCGGGAACATCAACCGCTCCAAGACGTCGGTCGTCTTCATCAACCAGCTCCGGGAAAAGATCGGCGTGATGTTCGGCAACCCGGAGACCACCACCGGGGGCCGGGCACTCAAGTTCTACGCCTCGTTGCGTCTCGACGTGCGGCGCATCGGGCCGGTGAAGGAGCGGGACGAGATCACTGGGAGCCGGGTGCGGGTGAAGGTCGTCAAGAACAAAGTGGCGCCGCCGTTCAGGCAGGCGGAGTTCGACGTGATGTTCAACGAGGGCATCAGCCATTCGGGGCTGTTGGTGGATCTCGGTGTCGAGGCCGGCGTGGTGGACAAGAGCGGGGCGTGGTACTCGTACGGCAAGGAGCGCATCGGGCAGGGGAGGGAGAACGCCAAGCTGTTCCTCAAGGACAACACGGAGCTGGCCGGCCAAATCGAGGAGAAGGTAAAGGTCCATCTCGGGCTCGCCGAGCCACCGCAGGTACCTGTGATCCCCGAGGTGCCTGAAGTGCCGGACGCCGTCGATTGACGTTCTCCACGATGCAGGACGAGGTCCTCCGGGCGGTCACCGACATCGCTCCCAATCCCCGGGCCCCGGGTTACCTCGTCATCGAGGTGGACGGGGTCCGTTTCGCGTCCCTCCCGGGGGAGACCGTCGCCTCCCTTCGTCTGGGAAAGGGGGAGCAATTGGACGGCGAGCGCTTCAATACACTCACCCAAGCGGCGGACGTGGAAGCCGCCCACCAGGTGGCACTCCGCCTCCTCACCCACCGCGCCCGGTCCGTGAGCGAGATGCTGCGGCAACTGCGGCTCAAGGGCCACGACCCGTCAGCGGCCGCCCAGGCTGTGGGCCGGCTCGATGCCAAAGGATTGCTCAACGACCTAGAGTTCGCCCGCCACTTCGCCCGGGTGCGATCGGCTAAGGGGCACGGCCCCCCCCGACTCATCACGGATCTCCTCGCCCGGGGCGTGGACAAACGGATAGCGGAGCGAGCGGTGCACGAGACCATCGAGGAGGAAGAGGTAGATCCCCTCGAGCAGGCTCGCGCCCTCGCCGAGAAGCGGTCGGGGCAGTTGGGTGACCTTCCGCCGGAGACAAAACGGCGCCGGCTCCTCGCTTACCTGGGACGCCGCGGGTTTCGCGGGTACGAGGTGGACGAGATGGTGAGAGAGGTGCTGCTCGGCCCGTAGTCAGGTGAAGACCGTCGGTGGAGTGCGGGTGCACGTCTGCGCGCGGGTGACGCGTTTCAATTGGCCGCTGCGCTCGAGTCGGCAAGTGGAAGTTCCATGGGACTTGGGTTCGTGACGGCCCGCTCACCCCGGCACTTTGAAGACCTTCTCCAGCTCGATCGCCAACTCCTCAGCCTCCGCGCCCACCTTCCACCGCAGCACGTCAGTCACGATCTCCGGCCGCTCATCGTCCGGTCGCCAGACCTCAACCATCCGAGCGTCGGGGTCGACGATCCAGTAGGTCGACACGCCGCGCGCTTGATACAGCCGCCGTTTCTTTACCCGGTCCGCCTGGGCCGAGCCAGGTGAGACCACCTCGACGGCCAGCAGCAGGGTCTGACAGTTGCGCCAGTCTCCGGTCACCTCGTCCGCAGGCACGACGCACAGGTCGGGCTGGACGTACTCCTCGGGGCCCCAGAAAATGTCCGCGGGGGCGACGAAGACTTCCGCCTCCGGGTGCCGGCCCGCCACGTATGCCTCAAGGCCGGCGCACAACCGCGTCACTATCTTCTGATGTTGCTGTGCCGGCGCGGGGGTCACCAGCAGTTCTCCGTGCACCAGCTCGTAACGGTTCCCGTCGCTGGGGAACGCCAGCACTTCGTCGATGGTGTAACGGTGGGCGGCTTGTGGCATACCCATACTATGATCTCTCCTCGGCCGAGGGGGCAAGTGGGGAACATGCGCCAACCTAGGTATGGTCCTCCCGTCCCTTGTCATCGAATCAGCGCCGGGCGGAGGGTGTCGTTGCAGGCGTCGGGCGGGAGGTGTGGAGGGACTGCATGAGGCTGGGGAACGGCAAGGGGAGAGAGCGGACCTCGGGCGCAAGCCCGGGCTAGTGGCAAGAAGCCGGGGCTGTCCGTGGCCTCAGGTCTTGAAGTACAGGCCGATCACCGCCAGTGCCACCGGCGCCCAGAAGACGAAGGTCCACTTGATCACGTCGGCCTTGACGGAGTGGATTTCGACCCGCAACTCTGCCTGGGTGGCGGCCAGACGGTGCTCGAGCTCCTCCTCGAAACGCCCGAGGTGCGCCGCGCTCTCGGCCAGACGTCGCTCAAGCTTCTCCTCGAAGCGCCTGAGGTCCGCCGCGGTCTCGGCCAGACGTCGCTCGAGCTTCTCCTCGAAGCGCCCGAAGTGCGCCGCGAAGAGATCCTTGATCTCCGCTCGGTAGCTTGCCTCAATCGAATTCAAGCAATTCACCAGCTCGTCTCGCTAAGCTATGCCCGGCCCCCCACATAGGCAAAACATTGCGTGGGCCGGCTCGAGGCCAACGGATTGCTCAACTACCCGGACGAGATGATCAATCACCTCGTCGGTCGCTGACTTCCCGTTATCGTATCGCCACGATCGCCAGCGTCGCTCCCGTCACGAGGATCGAAGTGATGCTCGCCAGGATCGCTG
>JBDHAF010000163.1:0-8492 GCA_039588255.1 Gemmatimonadota bacterium
CGCGTCGGCGGCGGCCGGGGCGTGCTGACCATCAAAGGGGCGCCCGGCCCTTCAGGGCTCAGTCGGGCCGAATACGAGTTCCCCGTTCCTGAAGACCAGGCCAACGAAATACTCGACGGTCTCTGCGAAGGCCGCGTGGTGGAAAAAACGCGGTATCGCATTGACCACGGGGGATTCGTATGGGAAGTAGACGATTTCCACGGAGCGCACGAGGGACTGGTTTTGGCGGAAATCGAGTTGCAGGACGAGGATCAGAAATTTGAAAAGCCCCAGTGGGCGGGACAGGAAGTCACTGGGGACTACCGTTACACCAACGCCTGGCTGGCGGCCAACCAAAGAAGCGGGCAGTGAGTCGCGAGTAATTCCTCACGACCCACTGCCCACTTCCTCACTGGTTACTGCTTCTTCCCATGGGCTAACGGCTACTGCCCAGTCCCCCCACTCGTCGTTGCCTCGGTGATGATCTTCAGACCGAGATCCTTGCCCTTCTTCACGGCAGGTACGCCTTCCTCCATCCATACTGGCGCCGGTGCGCCTGTTAGATAGTGGTCGAAGAACTGCTGCATCCGCACCGCGAAGTCCTTCCTGTTCTGGTACTTCCGCAGGCCGTGGGGCTCACCGTTGTAGTTGAGCATCCACACCGGCTTGTGGAGCCGGCGTAACGCCACGAAGAACTCGATCCCCTGATACCACGGCACCGCGCCATCTTCATCGTTGTGCAACATGAGGACCGGGGTTTCCACTTTGTCGGCCCAGAAAATCGGGGAGTTCTCGATGTAGCGCGGTTGGACCTCCCACAGCGACCCGCCCAAGCGGCTCTGGGTGCGCTCGTACTGCATTGCCCGGCTCAAGCCCGACTGCCACCGAATGCCGCCATACGCGCTGGTCATGTTGGACACCGGCGCACCCGCCTCCACCGCCGCGAAGATATTGGTGCGGGTCACCAGGTAGGCGTTTTGATAGCCTCCCCAACTGTGGCCCTGGGCACCGATGCGTTCGGGATCGACGAATCCCTGCGCAACGACACTGAGAACGCCGGGCACCACGCAGTTCAACGCGCTCTCACCGGGATACCCGTCCCGATAGTAGATGTCCGGGACGAAGACCACGTACCCTCGGCTCACGTAGAGCGAGATGTTGATGCTCGACGAGCCCGGCGACGGCGCCCGGTGCCGATGCAATCCATCCGAGTACTTCTCGTAGTAGTACACCATCATCGGGTACTTTTGAGCGGGATCGAAGTTCTCCGGCTTGAACAAGATTCCCCGCAGCGGGAGACCGTCCGTCGAAGTCCACTCGGTGAGCTCGGCCGTCCCCCAGAGATAGTCTTCCTGCTGCGGGTTGGCCCGGCTCAGCCGCTGCGGATTGCCAAAGTCCAAATCGCTGGTCCAGAGATCCGGGAACTCCTGAAAGCTCTCACGCGTGAAGATCACGACGTCGGCGTCCTTCGCCTTTTGCGGCGTGCCAAAGCGGCGCGGCTCCATGAGAATGTGTTGGGGCTCACGGTTGCCGTTGACTCGATCCCGATAGAGGCCCGATCCCTTCGAGTCCATGTCGAACGCCGACAGGAGGAGATCGTCGCCGTCGTCGATGACGTTCTCCGGCCGGCCGCCGCCGAACCCGCCGCCGCCGAATCCAAACGCGGGACCCGCGCGATCGAGGGCCACATAGCGGAAGCGGAGATTCTCCCGGCGGCCCACGCCTTCCGTCACGTTGCGTGGGGCATCGCTGCCGGTCGGGTCCACGGACCAGATGTCGTATCGGTCGTACACGAGAAACAGCTCGTCGTCCTCGGTCCAACCGGCCGAGCCATTCGAGCCCGGGATCATCGGACGGTCGGCGAGCTCGTCATAAAACGGCAGTCCGATGCCACCCGTGAGGTTGACCGGCTCTCCGCCGTTGACATCTATGGCGAACCACGCCCGCTCGTGACCGTCCCACCAGCTGATGTACTTGCCCCCCGGCGAAAGGCGAGCGGAGGCTTGAATGTCCTGGAGCACCATGCGCGCCCGGCCCGTGTTCACGTCCACCACGTACACGTCGTTGTATCCGGGCGAGTCCCACGATATCCGTTGGCGATACGGCATGTTGGTAACCGCCAGGCCGATGTCACCATCCCCCGAATCGGCCACGGTGACCGTTGGCATGTCGATGGTTGCCAGCTGCACGACCCGGTTGTCGCCCAGATCCATCATCGCACGGTAAGTGCGTCGCAACTCCTGCTGCCGTTGCACCAACTGGTTGGGCTGGAGCAGCGGATCCTTCCAGTTCCACACGTCCAACTCCACCTTCTCCCACTCGGGCGTTTCCTCTTCCGGCTCCGGCTCCGGTCGCGGCGCGGTTCCGAAGAAGAGACGCTCGCCATTTTCCGAGAAGCTCAAGTCGCCGTTCTCACTCACCCACCAGCCCCCAGGGACGCCCCTCGTCGACCCGTCGGCAACGGCTCGCGCCTCCTCGCTTCCCTCGTCCCAGTGGTACAGCGTGAACGCCGGCTGGTCTGCCTCGAATTCCTCCCGATTGGAGAGGAACGCGACCTGGTCGCCTTCGTCGTCCAGCGCCAGGGCCTTGTACACGCCCTCACCCACCATCAGCGCTTGGGCCGCCTCGGTACCGGGGGTGACGAGATACGCGCCGTCGGCATCGCCGTCTTCGTTCGACGCCGCGTAGGCTAGGCGTGCACCGTTCTCGGCAAACGCGTAGGCGGTGACATCCTCGTACTGCCACTCGGCACCGCTGGCGAGATTGCGGACCACGAGCTGCGTGCCTTCGGCCTTGTCGTCCCCGTTGTTGCCACCCTGGTCGTCCCTGCCGCCTCGCGGACGACGCGGACCCGCTTCGCTCGAATCTTCCGGCTCCGGACGCGGCTCATCGTGGAGATACGCCACCCATCCGCCGGCCTCATCGGGCACGGCGAACGATTTGACGCGCTCGATCCGAACGATCTCACCGGTTGCGAGGTTCAGGATTCCCAGAGAATCCTTGGGCAGATTCGCTGGCCTGGTGTCCTTGATCCGCAGGTCCTTGACGATCGAGTCCTGCGGCTGGATCTGGAACACCACAAACCGGGAATCCCGGGTGAAGTCGGCCGAATCCCCTCGCGGGATCTCGATCTCCTGCCCCGATCGGATGTTCCTGACGTACAGTTCGGAATCGCCCAGGCCCGGCGAGAGTCGGTAAAACACCCACTGGCCGTCGTTCGATATCGCCCGGGCGCTAATCCGGTTCCAACCGTCGTAGACCGAATGGTCCAGGGGAACCTTGGCCTGCTGGGCTGACGCGGATGTGATGGGAATAGCGGCAGCGATGGCCACAAATAGGATAGCACGGAACCGTGGAATCATGAATCGCCCTCCTTGGTAGGTCTCGGATTTTACCGCCCCGGGTGGCGCACTCGCAACAAAAAAAAGGGCGGCACCCGGCCGCCCCTTTTTGTACGTGTGAGCCAAGCTCAGCGCTGAAACTCCACCCTCTGGAACTCGTCCCACTTCAGCATGACCGTCTCGCCTTCGTCCAACCGTACAAAGATTCCTTTGTTCTCGTCGTTCACGTCGTTGGAGCCCCGTAACACGAACTCCCGTCCATCCAACAGGGTGACACGCGCGCTGGTGGAGGACGCTGGCTCGATGGCGGCCACCAAGCCAAGCTCGACATGGAACTCCATGCCTTGGTAATCGCCGTTCAACGCCTCCCACGTCCACTGCTCGTCGTTGTCCCACCGAATCGTCCCCGTGAAGCGCCGGCCGTCTTCCGTGATCACCGTGCCCGCGAGCCTCTGCCCGCCGTCGAACTCGCCATAGGACAAATTCGCCGGGGGCTCGTGAAACCGCGCCTCACTCAGCTCCCCCCACTTCACCTCTACCCGGCCCAATTCCGGGTCACTGATAAAAATGCCCCGATTTTGGCTGTTTACGTCGTTGGTCCCGCTCATCTCGACCTCTTGCCCGTCGCGCAGCGTGACCAATGCACGGCTCGAGCTGAGATGCTCGATGGACGCGATGTCGCCGAACTCGATGTTGCGGCGCCGACGCCCTTCCTGCCCGTTCAGCTCGTCCGCCCCGAAGATCTCATCGCGATCCCACGTGATCCACCCCGAGAACGCGTCACCGCCCCGAGTGGTCACCGTGCCGTAGAGGCGTTCCCCGAACGGCGATACCGCACCCCGGGGCGCTGGTTGAAATTCCACAAAGTCGATGTCGTCCCACCCGAGCTCGGCCTCGTTGCCATTCGCCTCTTCGAGGACGATCTCGAGGCCGCCCCCCAAGTCCGATGAGCTACTGCTGAGTTCCTGCTCCTCACCCGATTTCAGCACCAGCAGGCCGTGGGACCCATCGAGGACCTGGATCTGGCGAATGTGTCCAAACCGGACGGCAGAAGAGGCGGAGTTGGTCCAGCGAGAGTCGGTCTCCCACCCGATCCGCACACCGAGAATACGTATGGGCCGCCGCACCTCGTAGCTCTCTCCGGACAGACGCTCGGCTTCCCGCATGAACCGGCGCGGCAAGCGCTTGGTCGCATCGAGCTGGTCCGTCCAGTGGCCTTCGTTATTGTCCCAGCGAATGAAGCCGACGAATTCCGTCCCGTCCATGGTCACGACACGGCCATACAGCCTTCCCGGATCGTGGGACTGGGCAAACGCAGTCGGTACGACGGTGGCCGTGAACAAAACGGCCACAGCTAGACGAAGGAGTGATCTCATCCGGATCTCCGAGTGGGGTCGTAACTCCTACTACGAGAATGAGTTGGCAATGTTTCATCGCCCTTGGGAAGTCGTTCAAAGGGCTGTGGAGTAACGACTTTCGCGGTGGCCTATTGGCCGACGACGACCACCGCCATGCGGTCGGGATGGAGATAACGCCGGGCGGCGCGACGTACGTCCTCCCGGGACACAGACCGGACCCGCCGGACGTAGTTGTACAGGTGCTCGAACGACCCGTACCGAACCAATTCCACCGCAAAGGTTCGCGCCAACGCCGTACCGCTCGTGAACTGCATCGAAAAGGCCCCTTCGGTGAGCGCCCCGTGGGCCACCTCCAGTTCCTCTTCCGAGACGAGTTCGTTGCGCATCCGCTCGATCTCGGCGAATAGAAGATCGATGAGCTGCTGCGCCACCTCGTGACGTCCGTAGGTGCGGAACGTATAGCTGCCCGGGCCGCGAGGATTCACCTCGAGAAAACCGCTGGCGTCGTTCGTGAGCCCCCGCCGATCGCGGGCCTCGCGAAACAGTCTCGTGTCGAAGTGCCCGCCGCCCAGGATGTAATTCATCACCTCGAGCGCCGGTAGTTCTTCCGGATCAACGCGTGGGAGCTCGTGACCGATGACGATCCACGTCTGCAGCTTGTCGGAGTGATAGCGATAGGTGGCACGCGGCGGTGTTTCAATGTCGGGCCCGCTCGCGCGCGGGGGCGCCCGGCGGGGCTCCCAATCCGCGAAGCGCAGATCGACTTCCCTAAGCATCTCCGTCGCATCCCAGGCTCCCGAGACCGCCAGCACCAAGTTGGCCGGGTTGAAGAACTCCCGGTGGAAGTCCTCCACGTCCTCGAGCGTAATCGCCGCCGCGTCCTCCGCCGTTACGACATCACCGTACGGGTGGGAGTCGAAGAGACGACGGTTGAAGAGCTCCACGGCCAAATCGAGGGATCCGTTGTCCACCGTTCCGTCCACCGGTGGCGTTGGGTCGGACACACCGCGTCGTAGGAACTCTTCCAGCCGCTCCTGTTCGATGCACGGAGCGCGAACGATACCGGAGAAGATTCGGAGCGCTTCGCGAGCGTCGTCCGCCGGCACGTTGAGGGTGATCTCCGTCATGTTCGCCTCCATCACTATGGAGAGCTCGCCTGCCAGGCGGTCCAGTGCTTCGCGGAACCGATTCGGCCCCATCCAGCACGGGCCACTCTGAAAGAACATGGCGAGGGCCTCGGCCACGCCTTGCTTCTGGCCGTCTCCCTTCCCTGCCCGCACGAACGCCGAGAACTGTATCAACGGTACCCGCATATCCTGCACGGCAAACCCGGTCAAGCCGTTGTCCAAACGAAACTCGAACTGTGCGGTATCCGGAATCTGAAACTGGAGTTGAGTGAACCCCATCTCACGTGGATGCGGCAACTCCTGCCCACCGCCATTGGCGGCCACCAGCGGAACGATGAACACCGCGGTCGCCACGCTCGCAAAGAGCACTCTCATCGCGAGCCTCCGGACGGGGAGTTGTTCGCTTCCTCGGGGCTCATCACGGTTCCCATCGTGCGGTTCTCCGACACGAAGTACTCCGTCGCAATCCTCATCAGGTCTTGCGGCGTGGCGCCCTCGCGGGCCTCGAGATACGGTTGTAGCGTTCGCCAGCTGTCCATCATCTGAAAGTGTCCGATCTCGAACGCGAGACGTCCGGCATCGAGGGTCAGCCGGTGCCACTCCGTTCTCAGGTGGTTCTTCACAACGTCCAACAGCTCCTGGTCTACCGGCTGCTCCCGCATTCGCTCAAGTGTTGCCAGGAGAACGGTCTCGGCCTGCGCAAGTTGGGTCTCGTTGTCCAGGACTACCTCGACGTTCAGCGAAGACGGAACCCCGAACCGCTCGGTGTGCACCACGCGCGTGTTGGCGTTGACCGTGGCCGCTATCCCGCCCTGTGCCAGCGCCTGCCCGACCATGCGATTCACAACGCGGAGGACCACGTCGAACAGCGGCCGGTCGGGATGTCCGACCCCTGGTACGCCAAAACGCGCCTCGACCCGGGGCGCCAGATCCGTGCTCCGGAAAACCACTCGCCGCTCGGCCTCCGGCACGGGCTCGATCGCCTGCAGCCGCATCGGTTCCAGCGCTCGCTCCATCCCGCCGAAGTACTGCCCTACCATCTGAACCATCGACTCGAAGCGTACACCGCCTACCAGGACCAACGTGGTGTTGTTGGGGACAAAATAGGTTTCGTAAAGTTCCCTCTCATACGCCCGGGTATACTGCCCAAAGTCGGTACTGTACCCTTCCGGCCAAAACACCGGATGTACCACGCCGACCGCTGCGTTCATCTGTTCGTAATAACGGGTGGTCGGTCGATTTAGATCCCCCAATCGCTGCTCCACGAGAATCATCCGCTCCTCGTCGAATTCACGGAAGACACCGTTTCTCATGCGATCCGCTTCGATCCGGAAAAACAATTCCACCCGAGGAGCCGGCAGGTTGATGTCAAACTTCATGTACTCCTGCTCAGTGGTGGCGGTCAAACCCGTGCCGCCGTAGGCCTGATACCACCGCATCATCACCCCGTAGTCCCTGTATTCGGCTATCGCGATGTCGAGCGCCGCTAACTCAGACCGCAGGCTGTCCGCGCGGGGAGTGCTCTCGGCGTGAGAATAGTCATGGAATACACCACGCTGCTGCAGCATGTTGCGGGAGCGATTCAATTCCTCGATCAACGCGGCTTCCGTGGTGGCCACGACGGCCTGCAGCGGGGACTCCGCTTCCCAATTGGTCGTCCCCAGCGTCGTCGTTCCCTTGAACATCAAATGCTCGAGGAAATGCGCCGCTCCCAGCTCGCCCGGGACCTCGTTGAGCGCGCCCATGTCCGTGAAGATCTTGGCCGCCACCCGGTGATCTCCAGGCCGTTCCAGGACAAGGAGTCGCAGGCCGTTGGGGAAAACGTGCTGGCGGATTGGCAGCTCATAGGGCCCGCCCTGTTGGGCCGGCAGAGGACTGGAAAGGGTTGCGTAGAAAAGGATTCCGACGAGAAACCGCATGCGCTAACGCCTCCGGTGGAATGTCGAATGATAATGGATTCCCGAGGTCGGGGGCAGGCGGCGTTGAAACGACTGCCCGCTGCCAAGGCGCGTCTCCGTGCGTAGATTGTCACGGACCCTACACCGGAGTCGCCATGAAGAAAGGCCGCGTGTTCGCCCTGCTGGGAGCGATTGTTCTCCTCTTGGGCGGCTTGATTTACGGAAGCATGAGCTCCATACAGACGGAGTGCGATCTGTGTGTGGAGTTCAACGGGCAACGTCAGTGTCGCTCGGGGTCAGGAGTCGACGAGACCGCAGCGCAAGACGCCGCTAAGCGGGCCGCGTGCGCCGTAATGGCGTTTGGCATGGCGGCGAGCATCGAATGCCAGAATGTGATTCCGACCGACGTGCAGTGCCGATGATGTGATAGGTGGTGGGCGGTGGCCACCTGCCACTGCCTACTGTCTCCCCATCAACTCCCTCAACCTCTGCAACAACGTTCCTACCTGCGCGATTTCGTCGCCGTATGTCGTCCAATCCCCGGCTCGCTGCGCGTCGAGGGCTCGTTGGTAGTGGTCCTGTGCCTGACGAATGAGGTCCGTCACGGCGGGGCTCGTGGCCGCGCCGGCGGCAACGGCCCCCCCCTCGGCGACGGGCGTATCCCCCGGCTGCGTGACCATGGCGTCACCCTCCACCGTCCCACCAAAGAGTCGTGACAATCCGCGCTCCAACGTCTCCTCCATGACCACCTGATTCTGGAACGCCACGATGACCCGCTTCAGCTCAGGG
>JBDHAF010000164.1:0-8489 GCA_039588255.1 Gemmatimonadota bacterium
TAAACGGGCTCCTGACCAGCACGACCAACTTCAACTCGTTCAGTGAAGTTGCGTTTGCCTTCCGCATCACCCCGGCACTGTTGCTGAACGGGGTGCTCTTCGCAGTGGTCATGGGCGTGATCGGCGGCTTCTTCCCGGCGGTGCGGGCGGCGCGGCAGACGGTGGCGAATGCGCTCAGAGCCATGTAGCGCCTTCGCATGAACATCAACCTCATCTCATCTCCTTACCACCTCGGCCACCGCGACCTGGCCATGGGCGCCGGGCCCACGGCCTTCGTGGACGCAGGGGTCGCACAGTCCCTGCGAGACGCAGGACACGAGGCGACGGTCTCCGTCATCGAGGCCACCGAGGCGGTCGCCCACGAGATCGGGGCGGTGTATCACCTGAACACCGTGTTGGCCCACGCCGTCCGAGAGTCCGTGCGGTCCGGGGCGTTCCCCGTCGTGCTGGGCGGCAACTGCAATACATGCCTGGGGACACTGAGCGGTCTTGGTCTGGCAGACGCAGCCATCGTGTGGTTCGACGCCCACGGCGACTTTCACACGGCGGAGACCACGACCAGCGGGTTCTTCGACGGGATGGCGTTGACCATCGCCACCGGGAGCTCGTGGCACGCTATGGTCAACACGATACCCGGATTCCGCCCGGTGGCGGAGCGCAATGTCGTCCTCGCCGGCGTCAGTGATCTGGATGAAAGCGAGGAAGACGCCCTGGAGGATTCCGCCGTGAGCGTGTGCGGCTACCGGGACATCAGAACGTCCGACATCGCGACGGTGCTCGCCCCGGTCCTCGACGCCGTGTCGAGCCGGGTGCGCGATCTCTACCTCCACGTCGACCTGGACGTGCTCGATCGCTCGGTTGGCCCCGTCAACCACTTCCAGGCGGATGAAGGGTTGCGTCTCGAGGAGCTCCTCCAAGCCCTGGAACTGATCGGAGATCGCTTTCAGGTGCGGGCCGCCGCCCTCACGGCTTACGATCCCGCCGTCGATCCCGACGGGCTGGGTCTCAACGCGGGACTGGAAGTAGTGAAGGCCTTTGGCGACATTGGCTGGGGTCCGTAACGCGGTCATCGACAATTTGTCCAAACAAGAACATCCATCCCGTTCCCCGGTCGGCACTGTCCGGGTAGCCGCCGGGGCCATTGCCTTGGCCGGAACGCTCTTCGTGGGAGGTTTTGCTGTGGGGCCGCTTCCCCCGTTGGGGCCGTTTTTGGATCCGGCACATGGCGTGTGGTCGGTGGCTCGGGCCACATCGCTTCCCGCCGAGTTCTCGGGATCGATCCCCGGGATGACCGGCGAGGTCGAAGTCGTCTACGACCGCCGCGGGGTCCCCCACATCTGGGCATCCTCAGCGGACGACGCCATTCGGGCGTTGGGGTTCGTGGTGGCCCGGGACCGGCTTTTCCAGCTGGAGGTTCAGAGCCGGGCTCCCGAGGGGACCCTCACCGAGCTGGCGGGCGAAGCGGCGCTGAGCCTCGACCGACAGCAGCGCCGCCTGGGATTTGGCCGGAGTGCGGAGCGGGAGATGCGTGAGCTCGACGCGCGATCCCCGTCGGCCGGGCTCCTTCGCGCCTATGCCGACGGCATCAACGCATGGATAGATGGCATGGGCGCTGCGGACATGCCGTTCGAGTACCATCTTCTGAACGCGAAGCCCCGACGGTGGGAGCCGATCCACAGCTTGCTGCTCAACAAGCGGATGGCGTACACGCTGGTGTACGACACACAAGAGTTATGGCGCGCCAGGGTGGAAGCGCTCGTGGGGAAGCCGGCAGCCGACGCTCTCTTTCCCGTGAATCACCCCATCGTCCAGCCGATCCAACCCAACAGCTCACCCCAACCGCGTTTCGACTTTCAACGGCTTCCTGATCCTGCCCCACCGAATTCCGACGCGACGAGTGTCGCGCGGTTGCTCGACGACGTGCAGAGTGCCATGGGAATCGGCCCGGACGAAGAGGCACAGGGTCCAGCGCCCGCCAGCAACAATTGGGCGGTGTCACCCAGCCGCACCGCCGGCGGCTACGCGCTGTTGAGTGGGGATCCCCACCTCGAGCTCACCCTCCCGTCGATCTGGTACGAGGTCCACCTGGTTGTGGCGGGGGTGATGGACGTGCACGGCGTGACGATTCCCGGGTTGCCCACGGTGATCATCGGGTTCAATCGGGACGTGGCGTGGAGCTTCACCAACACCGGGGCGGATGTCCTCGACTTCTACCGGGAAACGGTCGACAGCGAGGAGCGCCCCACGAGATACATGCTCGACGGTGAGTGGAAACCCGTCGAGCGGCGGATCGAAGAATACCGAGACCCTCGAGGCGCGGTGATCGCCACCGACACGGTGCGCTACACCCATCGCGGACCGGTGCGCGATACCGAAGCAGGCCATCTCTCCATGCGGTGGACGATGCTCGAGCACGCCCTCTCCATGGAGCCGTTCCTCGGCGCCGCGGGCAGCACGACCGCCGAGGAGTGGTTGAGGGCCATGGCGCCGTATCCCGGACCGGCGCAGAACATGATCGTGGCGGACCGGGAAGGAAATATCGCGATTCGTTCCACCGGGCTGTATCCCATCCGTCCAGACAACGGCGACGGTCAGGTGGTGCGAGACGGCAGCACCAGCGCCAGCGACTGGCTGGGGTATTGGCCGTTGGAGGAGTACCCCACGGCTGTGAATCCCGCCCAGGGGTTCCTCGCGTCCGCCAACCAGCAGCCACTCGATCCGGCGTTGGGGAGGCTGTACTTGGGGGCCAACTGGGAGACGCCGTGGCGCGCCATGCGCATCAATCAGCTGCTGGCCGCCGACTCGCAGGTGACACCCGACGCCATGCGACGCTATCACACGGATCCCGGCAACGTGAAGGCTGACCTCTTCGTGCCGGCGTTTCTCGAAGCAGCCCGTGGAGAAAACGATCTCGACGAGGCGCGACGGCTACTCGAAGAGTGGGATCGGCGCTACACCAAGGAGAACGAGCGGGCAATTCTCTTCGAGCTTGCCCTGAACGAGCTGGACTTTCGCACGTTCGACGAGTTGTTCCTCCCCGATGGGCGGCGCCTGGCGCGGCGGGCGAGCCGATCGGTGCTCGCGGGACTGCTCCGCACTCCTGACAGTCCGTGGTGGGACGACCGGCGCACGTCGGATCGCATCGAGACCCGCGACGACGTCCTTGCCGCGAGCCTCGAGGCCGCCATGAACCTGGCGACTGAACGGTACGGTGATCCCGACGACGGCGGATGGCGCTGGTCCGCCGTGCGGCACAACAACATCAGCCACCTCCTCGGACTTCCGGCCCTGTCCCGGCGCGGCCTGCCGGTGCAGGGTGGGCCCGGTAATCTCAATCCCTCCTCCGGCAACGGGAACCACGGCTCGAGCTGGCGCATGGTGGTGGAGATGGGACCCGAGGTACGGGCGTGGGCCACGTACCCGGGTGGGCAATCCGGCAACCCTGCGAGCCCCAGGTATGCCGATCGCATCGATCAGTGGGTGGCAGGTGAGTTGGACGAAGTGCTCTTTCCGCATGACCGCGCCGACCTGGCCGATGATGACGTCATTGGCGTGCTCACCTTGCGGGGCGGGGCCAGATGAAGCGGCCGGCGTTGCAGGTCCTGCTCCTGAGCGTTGCATTCGCCGCGACCACCGCCGCCGTGGGTTGGGTCGCGGTGCCTGCACTGGCATTGCTTTGGGGACTCATCGCGCGGAAGGACGAGCTTCCCGGAGTCGTGGCGCTCCTGGCGGCCGGTCTCGGCTGGGCGTGGCTCCTCGTGTGGAACGCCGCGGTGGGAGAGATGGGCGAACTGATGTGGGTGACGGGGGGTGTGATGGGCCTTCCCGGCTTCGCTGTGGTCGTGTTGACCCTCGTCTTCCCCATGGTGACGGCGTGGGGTGCTGCGGTGGTGGGGAGCGCAGCAAGACCCAAGAGGAAGACTCGTGCCAATCCCGGCGAACCCGGGAACCCCGAAGCGACACAGGTCAAGCGGCCGTTACTCCGAGGCGAGATCGACGTGTGTGGCCGGACGTGGCAGGTTCGTGAAGAGCGGCGCCAGGGACCGCGGACGCAGATATTCATTCTTACGGCCACGGATGCACCGCAGAACGAGATGCACATTCGTCCGCTTCCCGGCCAGGACGTGTCGACCCTGGATGAGGTGCACATCATGAGCGCCGAGCCCGACACGCGAGTGTTCTTCGACGAGGGCGGAGCGCGGTGGGAAGCTCGCATCGTCGTGGCGTCGACGGAGGCCGGTGACCAGCGACTCGTCAAGCTGCTCACGTACCAAGGCGGCGGCCAGGTGTTTGAGGAGCCCTATCCGTTCGTCGACGGGTTGGGGCTGCGCACCGAAGACCAGCTGCGGGAGCTTCTGGCAGGAGCGAGAACAGGGCAGGGCGGAGCGGGGTAACACCGGAAGGTCTACTCGGATTCAAGGGAGTGTGGAGTGCACAAAGTGAGAAGTCGATTTGCAGCGATCGTTCTCGGAGTCGCATCGGTTGGGTGCGCCTCTTCCGGAGGATCGACACCTACAGGAGGCGCGGCGCTGGCGGGCCCCCCGATCGTCCAGCCGGGCGACGGGTATCTGATGTACTACGCGAACGGGTCGGGGATTCGGATTCGAAACACCGGCGCCGTCGTGGACAGCGTGCTGATTGCCGGAGCCACGGATGTCGAGGCAAAGCCGTCGCCGGACAACAGCGCCCTCGCCTTGGCATACCGTCAGGGGAACTCCACGAACCTCGTGTTGGTGGATGCTGCCAGCGGCAACGTCACGACAGTGCACACTGCGTCGGGCGGCGGCTTCTATACGTTTGCCTGGGCGCCCGGAAGTGATGCGCTGGGGGCCGGGTACCGTCCGTCGGGGGCCGCGGAACGGAGCGCTGTCGTGATCGCCGACCTCAGCGGCAACGTGCGGAACGTAGGCTGCAGCATGTCGAACCGTTTCGTAGCGTGGAGAGCGAATGAACAGGTCGTCGTGGGAGACGGGAGCAACATCTATACGGTGAGCGCCCGGGACTGCACCACCCTCGCGACGCTGCCGAGGAACGGCAAGACCGACATCACCTTCTCACCGGACGGGAGCCGCGTTCTCTTCAAGCGGGCCAACTCCCTGTTCATCGCCCGGTACGACGGAGCGAGCACCACGCAGATCGCCGCGCCGCGCTCGAGGGCCAACAACATGCGGTGGTCACCCGACAGCCGAAAGATTGCGTTCGAGATCCAGTCTCCACGCTACGGCAACGTCACGCACGTGGCGGTCTACGACTACGCAACCGGTCAAGCGACGTTCAATACGGAAGAGAAGCCCCTGGGTGTGCCGAAGGACAACAACCCGTGCTGGTCACCCGATGGAACGCGGCTCTCCCTCGACAGATCGTATGCGCGAAGTGGCGAAGCGGGGGATTACGTGCAGCAACAGAAGGTGGTCACCCGCGTGCCCGGCAACGACGAGAACGTGGTGGCCGAGGAGCTGGTTCGTGGTGCCGCGTCGGAGGGTCGCGACGATTGCAGCTGGGTGGACGACGAGCACCTCGCCCTGATGTCGACGGACGGGCCCAAGATCGTCAACGTGGACACGAAGGTTGCGTATAGGATGCCGAGTAACGTGAAGCTGCTCTATGCCAGAGTCGCGAACTAGTCTGCACGACTCATTTCTCGAAGAGACCCTCGAAGCCTGGAGGGACGTCCGCCTCGGGATCATCGAGGAAGTCCGGAACATTCCGGCAAGCAAATTCGACTTCCGTCCCGCCCCGGGCACGAAGAGCGTGCGCGAGCTCGTGCAGCACATTCTCGAGGTCTCCATGTTCATGACGGCCGAGTTGCCTCGGTCGGACACGAACCTCAAGCGGCACCCGTGGCCCAAGATGTTGCGCAAGTACGGCGCGCCGGCGCACGAGGCGAAGTCGAAAGCCGAGCTGCTCAAGCTCCTGCGGTCCCAGATGAAGGACGCCGAGTCCAAGTTCCGGAAGGCCGGTGACCTGGAGCTTTGGCAGCAGATGGAGCAATTCGACGGAACCTTTGCCACCAAGTTCCAGTGGCTGCATCACGGGATCGCCCAGGAGATGTACCACTGCGGCCAACTCACCACCTACGCCCGATTGCTGGGACTGGTGCCGGCCCTGACCCAACGCATCAACGCAACCGCCTAGGGAACAGGGCGAGGCACCACGCGGTTACTGAAGGGAACTCGGACTAAGTGGACATGGTGGCTGCCAACAACGGTGTGGGCCCCGGAGACATTGGACCGGAATTCACTCTGGAGTCAAACGAGGGCGGGAAAGTCCGCTTGTCGGAGTTACGGGGCCGCAACGTCCTCCTGTATTTCATGCGGGAGTTCACCTGAAGCCAGTGCTTCTCGCACGCCGTCCAGTTGGGACGCCTGAACGACCAGATCGCAGCAAGTGGAACGAGCACCCTCGTCATCGGACCGCGGGGCCAGACGGCGGCGGCGCTGGCGGCGAAGAAGCTCGAAGCGCCCTTCCCGGTGCTGGCCGATCCCGCACGGGAAGCATATCGCGCCTATGGGTTCGCCAAATCCCTGTGGGTGATCCAGCAGAGCGGTTGGGTGCTTCTCGACGGCGACGGGATCATCCGGTACGTACACCGGAGCACGAATCCCCAGAACTCGTTCACAGAAGAGGAGTTGTTGCGGGAGGTGGCGAAGACAAATCCTACCGACCCCCACTGCTGATATCTGTCGTCACCTTCTCCTCGTCATCCTTGAAGAAGTGCTCGTTGTACCACTCGATGATTCTGTTCCAGTGATCGTGGAAGTCTTCCACCGTGCTGGAGCGACCCGCGCCGTGGCCGGCGTTCATGTAGTGCACCCACACCACTTCCTTCTCCAGACGCCGTAAGGCGTAGTACATCTCGCGCTGGTTGGTGGCCGGAACGTTCCAGTCGCCCTCGCCGGTCAACATGAGCAGCGGTGTGGTGATCCGGTCGGCGTCCATGATGGCGGTGTGCTCCAGGTATTTCTGCGGCTGCTCCCAGAGCGTCGCGCCGATGCGGTCCTGGCCCTCCTCGGCGGCGTTGTAGTTCCGCGTCGTGATCTTGGGGCTGTCCCCCAGGAAACTGATGATGTTGACCTTTCCCGAGATGTTGATGGCGGCCGCAAACCGATCGGTTTGGGTGATCAGGAGGTTGGTGGCGTACCCGCCATAGCTCGTGCCGTGGACGCCGAGCCTTTCCTCGTCGACAATGCCTCGGGTGATCAGCGTGTTGACGGCGGCCGTGACGCCCTTGAGCCACGCCTCCCCGGGGTAGCCGATCTCCAGGTTGACCGACGGGCGGAGGGCAAAGAACCCGGCGTTCGTCAGCAGGTTCATGTTGACGTTGAACCCGTTGTTGAAAAACCGCTCGTAGATCTCCGCCACCAGCGGGTATTTCTTGCCGGGTTCGTAGTCCACCGGATAGTAGAGGATTCCGTAGAGCTTCTCCCCGTCCACGTCCAAGTACTCGATCAGCTCGCTCCGTGTCAGCGTTCGGTCGGCGAGCCACGGGTTGAGATCCGTGAGGCGGGTGGTGTTGCGAAACGCGGCGTCGGCCATATAGAGGTCGTTGGGCAGGTCACCGTTGGAGAAGTTGTAGAAGACCTTCTGGCCGTCCTCCGTAAACTGCCACCTAGTGTACAGGTTGCTGTCCTTCACAAGATCGGTGGTCTGTTGGGATGTGAGGTCGTAGCGCACCATCCCACGCTCCCAATGGTCCTTTGCCGAGTATGTCATGTAGAGTTGCTGACCGTCCTGGCTCCAATTGACCACGTTGAGGGTAGGAGCCTCCTCGTCGTCCTCAGAAAGCTCATAGACCAAGTCCATCTCCTTCGAGTCCGGCTCCAAGAGGTGATACCCCTGCTGCGAACGCACCAACAACCGGTCGCCGTCGGGGCGCCACCGCATCACGGAGTAGCTCAGCTTCGTGGAATCGTCCTCGCTCACGGGTGTGCGGTACTCCTCGGTGAGGTTGGTGGCCGCCGTGTCGTGGATCGACTGGACGAACACGTTGCCGCGTTCCGCATAGGCGAACCGGTTTCCGGCGTCGTTCCAGTTCAAGTTGATCCGTCTCGTCACACTGTCTCTGACGGCCCGGACCGAGTCCGTGGTGAGATCGAACACCTGCACAGCGAGTTGGGAGCCGCCACCCCGGGAGTAGGACGTCTCGAGGGGCGTGGTCTCGATGTAGGTGAGGAACTGCCCGTCCTCACTCTGCTGTATGCCCGAATAGCGTCCTTCGGGCAGTAGTTCCCGGACGTCCCGGGACCGGATGTCCACGACGGCCGGAACGGCAAGGGAGCCGTAGTTGCGCACGGCCTCCCACGCGAGGAAGGGCTCGCGAGAGTCCTGCACGATCGTCGGTCCTTCGGTGAGATCCAGGAACATCTGGCGCGATGTCGTGGCCCATGTCTCCTCACGCAGCATCAGGACCACGCCGCTCCCGTCCGGGCGCCACTCGAGAGACGAGTTCGACGCGATGGGCTTGTCGGACCTGAGGTTCACCTTGCGGA
>JBDHAF010000165.1:0-8464 GCA_039588255.1 Gemmatimonadota bacterium
ATGCCGTCCACTTCGACCTCCCCTTGGTCGGGAGGGATCAGTCCGTTGATGTGCTTCAGCAACACGCTCTTGCCGACGCCCGATGGACCGAGGAGGGCCACGGTCTCGCCGCGCTGGACGTCGAAATCGACACCACCCAAGACGACATTCTCGCCGAAGGCCTTGTGAATGTTGCGAAGAGTGATCATGGCCGCACCGTCGCCTGCGCACCCGGGACTGAGGTCCACGATCCGGAGGTCATGATGGCAGGATCGGCAGGAGCAAGTTGGCCAGCACCGCGTTCAGAAACAGGATCAACACCGAGCTACTCACCACCGCCCCGGTGGTGGACCGTCCCACCCCTTCCGCGCCATGGCTGGTATGGAATCCCACATAGCACGGGATGATCGCTATGGCGAGTCCAAAGAAGAACGACTTGATGAGCGAGTACCACACGTAGCCCGTCTTGAAGAAATAGCGAGCACCGTAGACGAAATCGGCGTTCGACATTTCCATCGGCCCTTTCGAGGCGATCCATCCCGCGAAGATCGCGATGAAGTCTGCAAAAATGCACAGCACGGGAACCATGAGGGTGGCGGCGACGACGCGCGGCAAGAGCACGTGGGATACACTCGAGCGCCCTAAACTCTCCAACGCGTCGATCTGCTCAGTCACCCGCATCGTGCCGAGCTCAGCTGCGTAGCGTGCGCCTACCCGCCCGGCGAGGATCAAGGCCGTCAGCACGGGACCCAGCTCGAGGATGATCGTCGAGACGACGATGCCGGCGGCAAAGTAGATCGGCACGCCGGCGGTGAGCTGGTATCCCGCTTGGAGCACCGTGACCGCCCCGGCAAACGATGCGGTGATGAAGACGATGAACAGCGAGCCGTAGCCGATGTCCTGCGCCTGACGCATGGACGGGTGGAACCACTGTCGCCATTCTCCCAATCCCCGTCCCAGCTCCAACACGAAGAGTGAGAGTCTCCCGACGTGGGTGGTGGCTGTCAACACTCCGCGCCCCAGGAATGGGCGCATATCTAGTGATATACCGGCCATTTCACCCCACCATGTCCACTTGATGCGCCGTGGACGATCACTGCACTGCCGTGCCGAAGAACAGCGACAAGACGAACAGAGCAACGACCACGTACGAGATGACGTCGAGACGCTTTCTCATGCGCTCGAACGCCGGTGGCGGGCCGCTTTCGTCCGCCATATCGGCCAGCCGACCCAGCTTCGTCGCCGTGGGAAGCCCAGCGAAGAGAACTACGATGCCGGCCAGGAGGCCCGTCAGCTCCATCACCCACGTCCCCATGCTCGCCGTGTCGGCCCCGGTCTGCTGTGTCATGGACATTGTCAACGCCACGCCCGTCAGAACCGTCACGATGGCACTCGGCCCGATGACGAACGAATACACCTTTCCCAGCACACGGAAAAGCGACAACCTCGACGACACGCTCTCCGACTGGGCGGCGATCGCCATCACCATGGCCGCAACCATTCCGCCAAGCCAGAGACACATCGCGAAGAAATGCACAAAGCGAGTCAAGAGCATTTCCTAGGTTTCCCCCTCCAGGGATTCTTCCTCGACCGGCCGCCGTCCGGCGAACCCGCCCTCGAGTTCATGCCAATGTTCTATTGCGGGTTCACCATTTTTCCAACACAGAAACACGTCCCGATCGCCCCGCTTGCTGTAGAAGTCCACCAATCCTTGCTCGAACCCCTTGAAGACGCAGCCGATCTGCGCCAGCTCTTCCATATAACTGTTGATGTGCTGGGCGGCATCATCGACTTCCCTGCGTAGAGCGATCTGCTCCGAAGACTCACCGCCCTCCGCGGTCGCACCGGCGGAGAGCAACTCGTATTGGCGCATCCGATCACGCCAGGTGTCGTAGTCCGCGAGAATATCGGCCACAATCCTCTTCACCAGCGGCAGGGTTTGATTGGCCTGCTCCACCGTGAAGTACTTCACTGCCATTGTTCCTTACCTCTTCATCTTTTGAGCCACGGCACGTCCCCGACAGTTCCCAACCGCCCAGCTAGGCGACGGCGGCGGGCGGCTCGAGCCCCGGGGATCTGACCCGGGCAGGTCGATGGCTGGTCCTCGACGACCGCCGGGCATCTGCCCCCGCAGCCGCCAGGCTGTAATAAAACACGGCGGTGGCTACACCGCCTCCTCCGGATCAAGTTGACGATTCACCGGCCTGCCAATCCGAGAGCGCGCGCTGCGCCGCCCGATACCCCTTCTCCACGTATTCCACGACCTTGTCCAGGGAAAAAGTCGCCCTCCCCCTGATGCAGGGCTGGACCAGCACGAGCGCCTCGGGCTTCTCGCGCGTCCATCGACCGATCACCTCTTCAGATTGCGCCCCCATCATGATACGCATGGCCCGCCGATGTGCACCCAGTAGACCCGGGGGCGGTGTTTCGTCCACCGGGGGCGCCGTGTACAGCAACGGCCCCACGTTGACACCGACCATCAGGTCGGGACCGAACTGCGCCGCGACATCCAGCGGGAAGACGGCGCGCAATCCCCCGTCCAAGTACAGGTGGTCATCGATCCGCGCCGGAGGGTAATACAGCGGAAGGGCACACGACGCATACAGGGCATCCGGCACCGCAACGTGGGATCGACCTCCGGCCCCGAACAGAACCAGGTCACCGCTCTCCCCGTCCACAGCGGTCACGGTCAGGGGCGTTTCGAGCTCATCAAAACTCTCCGCGGGCACCAGGGTCTCGATCGTCTCGCGCCACGTTCGTCCCTGCAACAGGCTGCTGGCGAACACGCCCAACACGGCCCTCGGCGACAGGGCCGCCACATCTCTCCGTGTGAGCGTCGATATCCTTCGCAGCACTTCATCGTACGGCAGGCCGCTGGCGAAACACGCCCCAACCACGGCACCGATGGACGTACCAACGTAATGTGACGGTCGGAGGTTCCACTCCTGCAGAGCCTTGATCGCCCCGACGTGGGCGGCTCCCTTTGCGGATCCACCGCTCAGTACACAGATGACCTTCTTCATGTGCTTTCCGCGTCACGCTCTTCCAGGCGACGGGCCCGCCGCACCTTGGCATTCTCGTATCGGCGTTTCTCTTCATCGGTGTCCGGTACCACCGGGGGCACGCTAACCGGACGGCCCTCTTTGTCGATGGCCACGAACGTGACATAACAGCTGTTGGTGTGTCGTCGCTGGCCGGTGACCAGGTTCTCCGCCTCGATGTTCACACCTACCTCCATCGAGGTTCGTCCGACGAAATTGACGCTCGCCTTGGCCGTGACGAGCTCACCCAAATGAATCGGTTCGTGAAACACGACTCGGTCCATGCTCACCGTAACGCACGATTGACGGGCGTGGCGCGTCGCAGCAACGGAGGCCGCTCGATCAACGAGTGACAGGATTACTCCCCCGAATACATTCCCGAGGTTGTTGGCCATGTGCGGCATCATGAGCTCGCTCATCACCGATTGTGAATCCCGCACCGGACGTGGGGAGAGTCCACCTTCAGACATAGAGTTTCGCGTCGGCAGATGTTTGAGGGATCAGTAGTCGACCGGCCGCAGGTAGTACTCACCGATGGCGGTCTGGCTCACCATCGCAACGGTCGGCAGTCGTCGCTTCCAATGTGTAGAGTCGAGCCGCTTTCGCACCAGTCCGATCTCCTCGGCGGAGAACCCGCTGGCGGCAATTTCCTCCGGGCAAAAGCCGCGCAGCAGATGCGCGAGGATCATGTCCGCCCGGGTGTAAGAGATGCCCAGGTCACTTTCGTCCGTCTGTCCGACGACCAGATCTGCGGTGGCCGGCTTTGTGACAATCTCTTCAGGAATGCCAACGTGCTGCGCCAGGGCCCATACCTGCGTTTTGAACAAGTCGCCCAGGGGGTTCACCGGAGGAGAGTCATCTGCATGCCAGGTGAAGTATCCCAGCAACCGTTCGGTCTTGTTGCCCGTGCCCAACGGCAGGGCCTTGCGTGCTGCCGAAAGGTCGAACAGCGTGATCATGCGCATCCGCGCCATCACGTTGCCGAGCCGCGTCGGATCCGGCTTGGAGCCGATGGCTTTCGCATATCCATCCACGGCGGCGGTAATGTCAACCGTCTCCATTTCGATTCCCAGCATCTCCGCAATCATGTTCGCGTGCTCCAAGCTCTCGACGCTGGAGGATGCATACGGCATGCGCACTCCGATGACGTTTTCCTTCCCGAGGGCACGGGCGGCCAGGAACGCGGTCAGCGATGAATCCACACCCCCTGACAAGCCCACGACTCCCTTCTCGAACCCGCGGCGCGCCACGACTTCCTCTTGCAGAAACGCAATCAGCCAACGCTCCAGGAGCTCCGGGTCGACGGCGAGAGGATCGGCGGCGTCGCCTCCCAACACGATGGGGATGCTCGAAGGATCGGCACCACCCGTCGAGACACGCTCCACACCGTCATCGTAGGCGGCAGGCTCCTGGTCCTCCGCGTAGAACGACTCCAGGAGGTTGGCCATCTCGACCCGGAGATCGGACAACAGCGGTTGATCGGCGCGCACACGAGTCACGGTGCTATCACTCAGTTCCGCGACGAGCAGCGCCTCCTCGAAGAGCGGGCCGCGAGCCACGACATCTCCATCCGGTCCCGTGATGACCGATACACCGGGGAATCCCTTACCACCCTCGAACCCCACCAGTTGTGCCATGACGACATAGATGCCGTGCTCTCCCGCGATCGTGCGGGCGAGCCGCTCCCAACGCTCCAAGCTGGCCGGAAGCGTCTGGTCGTCTTCCCCCTTTGCCTGCACTCGCGCCGGCACCACGCCCCTCGCGGGAGAGGCACTCGGGATGAACAGGAACTTTGCGCCGTCGAGAGCAGCCAGCGTCGGGGTGATCGAGTGCCACGCATCCTCGCAGACCACAATGCCGGCTCTGCCCCACCGCGTGTCGAACGCTTGCACGCTTCGGCCGGGGTGCACGAATCGCCGCTCGTCGAAGACACCATACGTAGGGAGAAACACCTTGCGATGGACGTGCTGGATTCCTGCATCGTCACCGCCGAGAGACGCGTAGAGCGCGGAGTTGTGTACGTGGTTTTGGAATTCTTCGTAGAATCCGATCACCACATCCAGCGGGGGGCAACCGGACTCGGCATGCTGCATCTGCAGATCGCGGTACAGTACGCCGGCGGGGACCGCCACCTCCCGCACCCCGCCCTCGAGGAAGTATCCCGACGTGGCCGACTCGGGGAACACGACGATGTTAGGCACCTCCTCCAGCCCGGCAAGCTGCGCAAACATCGCTCCGATCCGACGGAGATTGTCCGTGTAATCCGCCTTGCGGGGCCTGAACTGGATAACCGCTACGCGAGGATCCGCCATGGTCGTTACCCGATGCCCCTCACCAGAGCTCGGTTTGCGTCCGCAGGGCGACGGGCTCGACCGGGTGCTGCCCGAGGAGTCGCAGCATCTCTCTTGCGCTGTGGGGACTGTGACCCTGAAACTGGTTATTGAAGTACCCGTAGACGGTATCGATTCGCGCCGGCAACGCATCGAACGCTTCCGCCCATGCAGCGAGATCTTCGCTGCGATCCACTTGCGGCCGGGAGAAGTCCGTGAGCTTCCGGTCCGGCCCCATCCACCGCACGTAACAGAAGTTGGCTGTAGCTTCGGCGACGAGCTCCAGCACTTTGGATCGCCTCACCCAGCGCCCGTCCGCCAATGCCAAGGCGATGTTACGCTCGCGCAGCACGCTCAGCGTCTCGGGAACCAACCACGCAGGGTGCCTGAACTCGACCGCCCAGCGGATATCCTCCGGAAGTACGTCGAGAAAACCATAGAGTACGGCCCGAGTCTCCGTCGAAGGCAAGAAGTCGGGCGGGAGTTGCACCAAGACGGGCCCCAAGGCCTCCTCCAACAGGCGGATCCGGTCCACAAACCTCTGCAAATCCCCACCGACGCTCGCAAGGCGCTTGGTGTGCGTGATCTGTTGGGGGACTTTCAACGCGAACTCGAAATCGTCCGGCACTTTCTCCCGCCAACCGCGGAGGACCGGCTCTGCGGGAACACCATAGAAGGACGAGTCCACCTCGATCGAGGAAAACATGCGGCCGTACAAGCGCAGCATGTCATCGTTCTTCGTATCAGGAGGGTAGAAGGGTCCAACCCACGCCCGAAAATTCCAACTCTGTGTGCCGAGATGAAAGCGGATCACTCAGTCACCCTCGACGCCGGTCACCCGGTGCCAGTACATCCGCATCTCCGAGATCTGATCGGCGTCAGTTTCACAGAAAAGCGCGCCGCGCACATCGACCCACTCACCGGTCCTGCGACGACGAAACCTGCATCGAAACTCCACAGAAAACCACGGGCCCGCAACGAAGATCTCCCCGATCTTGAAGGATATCTCGGCCTGTTCGCGAGGGATGTCCCGCCAGTACTCCCGGATCGCATCGCGGCCCTGAAGCGGTGCCGAGAACGGGTCCGCCATAAGAATCCCGTCCTCGAGAAACACCCCGGCCATCCGGTCGCTGTCCCCCCTTTCCCAACCCAGGCCGAACTCCGCGATCAAGCGAGCATATTGCTTCTTGGGTTCGGAAGTCCGAGGTTCCGTCTCTGAATCGGCGATCAAGCTGCCTCCCTCCATTGGATCACTGAAGGTTAGGACCGCGACTAACGCGCCGCCAGCGGTGGCGGGCGATCGGAGCGCCATTGAGCCTACCACGCCGCGTCATTATCGATACCGACCCGGGCATCGACGACGTAGTCACCCTCGCCCTGGCAGCACGCTCGCCGGAGATCA
The DNA here is from genome assembly GCA_039588255.1 of Gemmatimonadota bacterium. Lineage (GTDB taxonomy): Bacteria > Gemmatimonadota > Gemmatimonadetes > Gemmatimonadales > GWC2-71-9 > B3T1B10. The sequence goes on from JBDHAF010000165.1 coordinate 6,753, forward strand.
ACCTCGTCGCCGTGACCACCACCTACGGCAATGCGACCCTCGCCCTCTCCACCCGCAACGCAGGGGTGGTACTCCGGCTGGCGGGCCGTCCCGACGTACCGGTGCTGCCGGGGGCCGACCGACCCCTCTCGAGGCCCCTCATTACGGCCCCCGAAATTCACGGCCCGTCCGGCGTCGGCTACGCTCCCGTCGACCCCATGGTTCCCTCGTCACCGGTGCCCCGACGAGGCGTGCTCCTGGACATCCTCGACGCCGTCCCGCCTCCGGTCACGTTGGTCACAATTGGCCCCCTCACCAATCTCGCCTCGGCCCTGAACTGGAACCCTGCGCTGGTCCTCGATCGGGTGCGCGACCACATCGGCATGTTCGGCACCATTCGCCAGCGCGGAAACGTGAACCGCTGGGCTGACTTCAACGCATGGAGCGATCCCGAGGCCGCGGACATCGTGGTGCGTGGTGAGCTCCCGACCCGCATGGTGGGGCTGGATGTCACGCGACAGATGACGTTGGCGGCCGCCGAGGTCGCCGCCCTCACGGAGTCCTCCTCCGAGCTTGCACGCTGGCTCGCAAAGGCGATGGAGTTCCGTGGCGACGCCTGCATCCTCAACGACGTGCTTCCCATTGCCGAGATTGTGACCCCGGGTGTGCTGGGGTTCGAGCGGATGGGCATCCAGGTCAACCTTGACGAATCCGAGCGCCGCGGACATACAAAGGAAGGAGCTTCGGGGCCGATTCAGGTCGCAACCTCCGTCGACACTACTCGCATACGACAGTTATTGTCCCGGGTGTTCGGACGCGGCTGGTGCCAGCCACACAGTCAGAGGGATCCTCATGAGTAATGGACAGGTGCGAGTCGCAGTGGTCGGCACCGGGGAAATCGGTCGGGGGTGGGCGGCGCTGATTGCCGCCGCCGGGTGGCCGGTTGCCCTGTACGACCACCAGGGACGGAACTTGGACGACGCGCCGGCCGAGATCGCCGAGCGGGCGCGGCGCTTGGTTGAGCTCCACCGAGCGGAGAGCGCCGCCGTCGAGAGCGGGATCGCGTTGGTTACGGTGGGTCGAAGCCTGCTGGAAGCCTGTCGTGACGCCCAGTGGGTCATCGAAGCCATCCACGAGGACTTGAAGGCCAAGCAAAAGCTGGTTGAGTCGTTCGAAACGGTCGCCCCAGAAGCCAGGGTGGTGTCGAGCTCCTCCACGGTCGTCACCGCCAAACAGCTCGTGGCCCGATCCGCACGCCCCGAGCGGTGCATGATCGTCCATCCGTTGAATCCCCCCGAGCTGATCCCGCTGGTGGAAGTCGTCCCGGGTCCGGCGACCGACGGGGTGCTGGTGGAGGTCGTGCGTGGCTGGCTGAGGGCCTTGGGGCGGGTCCCCGTCCTCGTGAAAAAACCGGTGCTCGGAAACGTCGTTGGCCGGATATCAGCCGCCATTTGGCGCGAGGCAATCGATCTGGTACTGAGGGGCGTAATCGACGTCGACGACCTCGATAGAGCCGTGTCACTCGGACCCGCCTTGGGCTGGGCCGCAGCGGGGCCCTTCTTGACGCGGCACCTGAGAGCAGGCGACGAAGGGTTCGGACAGTTCTTCCAGCATCTACACCGGACATTCGAGACGGTGTGGGACGACCTCGCTAGCTGGGATCACCTCGACACCGAGCAGCAGCATGCGCTGATACACAGTGTCGAGCGGGCCTATGAGGGACAATTGGCCGA
>JBDHAF010000166.1:0-8429 GCA_039588255.1 Gemmatimonadota bacterium
CGCCAGCGTGCCGTCGTCGATGACCTTTCCCGACTCGTCGCACCACGGTGTGTAGAGCACCTGGCCCTCGGCACACCGGGAGACGTTCCTCGTCACTACCCGGTCGAGAAACGGCACGACGTCCCGGCCTCGGATCAGGTACTTGTAGAGCGGCGACACATCGATCAGTGCCGCCGCACTCCGAATGGCGTAGTACTCGCGGTCGTGGTTGAGCTCGTACGACCCCGCCACGACACATCCACCCCAGCGACGCCAGTTCCGGGACTGGCACAGGGCGCTGGTGCGCGAGTGGAACGGAGTACCTTTGAGCATCGGAGTCGTCAGAATCGGTTCGGAGAATCGTGTTGGTGCGACTGCGGGCTGACTCGGATTCTATTGCACCACACCGTAACTGGCAAACAGCAAAGAAACCTTCATGGGAGTGGCGTCATTGATTGGTCCACAAGAAATTGGGCCGCACGTACGCAGTCTCGAAGCCAAAACGGACGATGTTGCGGTACGAGGGTGACGGCCGCTCGGGTTTGGCCTCTGCGGTTTCCACGATCAGGTGCTTCACGCCGCGCTCCGCCGCGTCGTGAATACGACGGGCGATGAGCGCGTTCTGCCCCCCACGGCCGCGATAACCCGGTAGGGTGGCCGCGAAGTCCAACCACCCGCACTCCCTGTGGACGAACAGTGCGGCTGTTGCGGCCGGTGCATTGCCATCGTAGGCGATGTAGTGCAGCCAGTTAGGCCGACCCACGAGGCAGGCCACCAACGACTCGACGGGATCGGGCCACTCGAAGCTGTCTTTGACGATTTTGGCGAACGTGGCCGCAGCGTCCTCGTCGATCTGCCTAACCTTAAGGTCGGTCGCTGCATCGTCCACAGGTTGCGTCCCACGGTGGAGCTTCACCCAGTTGTTGTAGTGCGTGAGCCCTCGGGCCTCGAGCCATTGAGGCAACTCGGCCGGCTGGGCGTCGGGGTGCAACTGGACAAAGAATCGGGAGACGCCGGCGGTCGCGTAGAAATCGATCACGCGATCGACGCCCTCTTCGGACGCTGGCTCGGCCAGTCCAAGGGCGACCACGCGGTTGAATGCCAGAACGTCCACACCGGAGACACTGCCCGCGACGGCGGAACCGTACTCCTCGATGCCGACGCCACACGCCGTCGCCACGTCGTGCGGGGTGTAGCGATACATATCGCCCCAGGCGGCTGCCTCGGCCAGATCGAGATTTCGCAACGTGTCATTCGAGAGCATGTTGTACCCAACGTTGGTGGCAATTGCCAAACATATCGCCATGGACGACTACGTGACGATCTGCTCGTAGACCTCCACGTACCGCCGGGCGATACCACTCCAGTCGTACTTGTCCCGGATGAGACTCAGAGCATTGGCGCCGCGACGATTTCTCTCGCCCGCATCGGTCAGTGCTTCGTGCATCACCCCAGCGAGTGAATCCACGTCATCGACCTCGGAGAACCAGCCGTTGGCCGTTGGTCCGTTGTCTACGACGAAGTCGAGGGGCCCGCCGCTACGCGTCGCAATCACCGGCATCCCTGTGGCCATGGCCTCGAGGTACACCTGACCGAACGGCTCATTGAACGACGGCGCAACCAGAACATCGGCGAGGTTGAGCCCCTGGGAGAGCATGTCATGGGGCAGCCATCCACTGAAGAACACGTTGGACAGCTCGAGCGAGCGGGCGAGGGTGTAAGGGTGCTCGCCCTCCCACTCGCCGGGCATCCCTCCCCAGACGAGCAAATTGAAGGCGGGTTCACCCTCAGATTCCAGCGTTTGATTCAATTGGCTCACTGCCCGGAGCAGCATGGGAACGCGTTTGAAATCGAGAAAGCGTCCCACGAAGATGGCCAGGGGCTTTATGCGACCCGAAGCGTCGGTGAACCGCTCGATGTCGGAAAGCTCGTGGCGAACACTGCCGGGCGCCCCGCCTTCGTCCCAGCCATGAGGATCGTCCACCAAGATTTTTCGCAAGAACTCCAGTTTGTTGTCTGTGGACCAGTCGAGTGGTTGGAACAGGGTAGTGTCCACACCGTTGGGGATCGTGGTTATCATGCGCTCGTCCAGCGAGAGCCGCTGGACGGCCCGCTGACGGACGTCGGGACTGATGGCGGCTAAGTGGCTTGAGGTGTCGACTGCCTCGCCCAGGACCTCGCGCCACAAGCTGTGTAATTCGCCGGGAGTGGTCTGTGCCCTCTCCAACATCTTGATCTCGGTGCCGTGGAGTTGCGTCAGTCTCGGAACCGAGGGTAAGGCCTCGACCGCCGCCGTGTGTGCGTGCGTGAGGTGATGGAGGTGCAAGAGATCGGCTTCGAACGTCTCGCCCACCCGTCGGAGGGCTTTCACCCAGCTCTGCACCAGTGCCGTGTAGCTGGATTCCGTGACCTCGAAGAAGACACGGTCGGGTACGCCGGCCTTGTCTTCGTAACTCGGGTGAAACGGCACCTCCCATGAATCTGATATTGGATCCTCACCTCGCTGAAATCCCTGCCACGCGGCTGTGTAGTCAACGGTGGTGAGGGGGATATCGGCGTAGAACACCGTCGCGTCGTGTTGCGGGTCGCCGTCGTGCAACGAGCCGGTCAGGAGATGCACGTCGTGTCCCAGGCCGATCAACGCGCGGGAGAGATAGCGGGCGACCTGGGCGCTTCCGCCCCGAGGATAGAAGATGATTGTCATCAAGATCTTCATGGCGCTGGGAGATTAGGGGAGAATAGCCGCGGCCGCTAGGTGGCGGTCTGCACCGTTGGGAATATTCTGTAACTCCTTGTTATTAACTGGTTTATAACATAGAAAATGGCCTTGGATGGCGGTCTGTCCTCCGGTGGTGAAGATTCCTCGTGACCCTGCCAGGAGCCGCTGTAATGTTCGAGATCAACGCCCGCCACTTCGTGTTCCCGGTGATGATTGCAGTCGCATGCGGTCCGAGCCGCGACGAGTTGGCGTCGCGATCCTCCGAGGTTCATTCGGACTGGCCTCATTACGGAGGCGATTTGGGAGGATCGCGGTTCTCGCCGCTCGCCCAGATCAACCGCGACAACGTTGACCAACTCCGTGTTGCCTGGACCGGGCGGACGGGTGAGCTGAGGCACGACGACCAGCCCGAGACAAGTGGGCCGTGCCAGCAGTGCCACATGTCCGACTCGAAGTTCGAAGCGACGCCCGTGATTGCCGACGGGCGGCTGTTTGTCAGCACTCCCCTCAATCGGGTCGTTGCCCTCCATGCCGAGACCGGCGAGTTGGAGTGGGAGTACAACCCCCACATCGACCTGGACATGAGTCGCAGTGAGGGGTTTGTGTCTCGGGGAGTGGCGCTATGGGAGGACGGGGAGGGGGCCTCAGGCGCTTGCCGGCGACGGGTGTTCTTTGGAACGATCGATGCCAATTTGGTGGCACTGGATGCGGCCACGGGAGATCTGTGTGGTGACTTCGGAACCGACGGACTGGTTGACCTCTCGCAAGGCGTCGGTGAGGTCGACGAAGGTCAGTATGGCGTGACGTCACCGCCCTTGGTCATTGGTGATGTTGTCGTGGTGGGCTCGGCAGTGGGCGACAACCGACGCGTCGAGATGGAGCGAGGCACTGTGCGCGGATTCAACGCAAGAAACGGCGAGCTGTTGTGGAGCTGGGATCCGATTCCCCGACGCCCGGGGATGCCGGGGTACGAGACGTGGACACCGGAGGCGGCTCGACGAAACGGCGGCGCCAACGCGTGGCCACCACTCTCCGCCGATGCCGAGCGAGGCCTTGTATTCGTACCGACGGGCGCCGCGGCGCCCGATTTCTACGGCGGCGAGCGGCTGGGTGCGAATCTGTATTCCAACTCTCTCGTCGCACTCCATGCGTCGACTGGGGAAATCGCGTGGCACTACCAAGTGGTGCATCATGATCTTTGGGATTATGACATACCCGCCCAGCCGGTACTCGTCACGGTGGTCCGGGATGGTGTTGAGGTCCCCGGTGTGGCCGTGGTGACCAAAATGGGCTTCGTATTCGTGTTGGATCGGGAATCCGGTGAGCCCCTCTTTCCGGTGGAGGAACGCCCGGTCCCGGCCAGTTCGGTAGCCGGCGAAGAAGCCTGGCCCACCCAGCCTTTCCCGGTGGTACCGCCGCCGCTCCATCCCCAGTCCCTTTCGCCGGATGACGCGTGGGGAGTTACCGACGAAGACCGCGCGTCTTGTCGGCAGCAACTCGAAGGCCTGCGTTACGAGGGGATGTTCACGCCACCGAGCCTCGAAGGAACGCTTGTCTATCCTGGTTACGCCGGCGGCATGAACTGGAACGGAATGGCCTTCCATCCGGAGGGCCGAGTGCTCGTGACGATGGTCAACCGCATCGCCACGTGGGTTCGGTTGCACGAGCGCGCCCCGGGATCGACGTCGGGGAACCAACTGGGGACGCCCTACTCGATGAGCCGAGCAGTGATTACCGCCCCCAGCGGCATGCTGTGCGCGCCACCGCCGTGGGGCACGGTCATTGCGGTCTCCCTCGACTCGGGAGACGTGCTGTGGGAGAAACCGCTGGGCCGGGTCCCGCAGCTCGCCGGCGTGCCGGGTGCAGAGCAATGGGGATCGATCGGCTTCGGTGGCCCGATCGTCACAGCGGGTGGCCTCGTGTTCATCGGCGCCTCGATGGACGACTTCATCCGCGCGTTCGATGTCGAAACCGGTGATATGCTGTGGGAGGCACCACTTCCGGCCGGGGGACAGGCAACTCCCATGACCTATGAGATCAATGGGCGCCAGTACATCGTCATTGCGGCGGGCGGACATGGCCGCCTTGGAACCACGCAAGGGGATTTTGTCGTGGCGTTTGCCCTGCCGGAGTGAATGTCAGAATCCCGTGTACGTGGTCGTTCAATGGGCATGAAAGACGTCAGACGAATGCAATGCCTCTCGCTAGCGCTGCTGGTCCTCGGCTGCTCCAATCCTACGTTTGAGGTCCTTCCCACTGAAGGACTGCAAGGCTTCGCGGCCGAGCTCGACGAGCTGCGCGTGCAACTCAGGATTCCGGCAATGTCCGCGGCGATCGTTGCCAATGGGGAGATTGCCTGGTCCCGAGGGTTTGGCTACGCCGACCTGGGGGAAGAAAGACAGGCCACGCCCACGACGTCGTTCCACCTCGCCTCACTGACGAAGACGTTTGCTGCGACGATCGTGATGCAGTTGGTGGAGCAGGGGATGGTCGGTCTGGACGATCCGGTGAGCGACTACGGCGTGAGTCTGGCCAGCAGCGGCACGATTCGGGTCCGCCACCTCCTGAACCACACGTCCGAGAATGTCCCCGGCGCCCAGTACCGGTACAGCGGCAACCGCTTTGGGGAGCTGGACAAGGTCATTGAAGAGGCTTCGGGTCGAACATTCGGCGAGCTGTTGGTGGAGCAAATTCTCGTGCCCTTGAATTTGCGCAACACCGCTCCAAATGTGGAGGACAGGGCCAACTTTGATCTCACGGGTTTCGATCGCCAAGACTTCATCGCCAACATGGCCACCGGATACGAAGTGGTCGACGGTGAAGTGAAGGAAAAGAACTACCCCACGATCTTCAGCACCGCCGCAGGCTTGATCGCGTCCGTCGAGGACATGGCGCGGTATTCCATTGCTATCGATGAGGGGCAGTTCCTCGAGTCCGAGACTTGGGAGGAGGTCTTCACGCCGGCGGTGTCCAACGGTGGCGAGACGCTTCCCTACGGGATCGGGTGGTTCATCCAGGAGTACGGGGGCGCACGTCTCCAGTGGCACTACGGGTGGTGGACCGGCAACTCCTCGCTGATTGTCCGGGCACCGGACCAAGGGTTGGCGTTCGTGGTCGTCGCCAACACCGACGGGCTCAGCAGCACCTACGGGCTGGGTGGCGACAACAACGCCCTGCGATCGGCCTTTGCCCAGATCTTTGTCGAGTCATTCGTCGTGGGCGACGAACTCCTGCCGCGGAACTAACCCTGGGGCACGGACCCCCCCACAGCGTCACTCCATCCGAAGAGCATCAGCCTAACCTTGTAAGGTTGAACTCCTGACGCGGGGGCGAGGTGCGAGTTTCGCCTCTGAAGAATTCCTAAGATCGACCGAACTCCGCCTCCATCAGCACCCACGTGTCGGGATCGAGCACGACGTTTTCGGGCTCCCGATCCACGCGGAGGGTGAAGGTGTTTCGCGTTTCGTTCACCTGAAGCAATTCAATCTGCGGTCGGGAATCACCTTCGAAGTAGAGGCCGACCTGCACCGGCATTTCGAAGAAGCTCCCGTCGTTCTGTACCTGGTTCAACTCTACCGTCACGACGCCGTCGTCGTAGCTCCACCCGCCTTCGAATTGCAGCTTGCCGCCCTGGTAGAGCCACTGCCGAAAGAACTGTGACAGGTCCCGTCCGGAGGCTTCCTCCATGGCCTGGCGGAAGTCGTCGGTGGAGGCGTTCGCATCCCGGTACTCCCGGTAGTAAGCCTGGATGCCTCGCCAGAACGCGTCGTCGCCGATGATGCCCCGGAGCATGTGGAGCGTCCAGCCGCCCTTTTGATACGTGTTGGACGTGGTGACCTGCCGCATGTCGGTGAGATTCTCGTGGACGATGCGGTAGTCGGGATTCCGGTCGTAGAACGCCATCACCCGGTCGCGGCTGCTCTCGAGTCCTTGCACGAACTCGTCCCGCCCGTAGGCTTGCTCGATGAACAGCAGCGTGAAGTACGTGGCAAACCCTTCGCTCAGCCAAACGTCGTTCCAGTCGTATTCGGTGACGGCGTTGCCGAACCATTGGTGTGCCACCTCGTGGATGATGACGTTGCGCCAGCGAGGGCTGCGACCACCGGTCACGGAATTCTCGCCGTAGAAGATGGCCGTCGCCGATTCCATGCCGCCGCCCACGCTCGCCGCTTGCACGTTGGCCAGCTTCTCATATGAGTAGGGACCCACCATGTCCCCAAAGAACTCCATGACCTGCTTCGTGGGCACGGCGAAGTCGTAGAACCCCGCGTCCCGGTCCTGCCGGTACACCCACGTCTGGATGGATTTGCCCTCGTACTCATCCACGTACTGCACGGCGAACTCGGCCACGCCCAGCACGAAGAGCCACGGTGCGATGGGCACGGACTGTTTCCAGTGGGTGAGGCGCATGCCGTCGGGCTGGTCCGTCTCTTCCACCAGGAGACCGTTGGAGATGACCTGATAGTGATTGGGGGCCGTGACGACGAACTCGCACATCGCCTTGTCGTACGGATGATCGATGAGGGGCAGCCAATTGCGGGCCCTGTTGGGCCAGTTGTCGCTGAAGAACGTGCGATCGCCGTGTTTGTTGGGACCGATGATCAACCCGGTGGCGGGCACACCGCGGTAGCTGATGGTGTACTGGCTGCGCTGCTGCGCCTTGGACGGTATGGGAAGTGAAATGTGCAGCGCGTCGTTCTCGTGCCGGTAGGCCACCGGCGTCCCCCCGCTGGACACGCCGGTCACAGTCATGCCTTTGCCGTCTGCCATTGCACCAATCAGATCGAGCCGCAAGTCCGTGATGCCGTCGATCCGAAAGCGGACGTCCATCGTCGCGGTGCCCACGATCTCGTCGCTCTCGTCGCTCAAGCTGAGCTGGAAGACGTAGTTCAGGGCGTCGATGTTGGGGTTCTTGGGATAGTCGTCGCGCAGGGGCGACGTCGAGGGGATGGCAACGGTCAGCGCCAGTCCGAGCGCAAGATACTTCATCTGTGGCCTCGTTCCTCTGCGGTTCGTCCGACGAAAATGGACCGCCGGAGGCGAGGATGCCAGGGAAATTGCGGTCCCGGCTCCGGGGGACATCTTAACGACACTAGCTATCAACGCGTTTCCCAAAGCGAGCGGCCCGCCCCATGGTGACGCTCTTATATAAGGAAAGTGGAGCCCGTGAAGTAGAGGAGCGTCGCAACCTGCCATCGGTGAACCTGGATGAACCGGCCGACCGCCGACGAAACATCCAGTAGAGAAGCGGAGCAATACCCCGATGATCGCGATCAGCGACGCCCGCCGCCGGTACGTAAAAACCAATGATGGTCCTCTGCCAGGGTGCAGCCGACTGGCCGGGGGCGTATATTCTGCCGCCGAGACAAACACCAGGATGAGGAGGTATGGAATGAGAGTCAGCGTTCGCCGCGGCATCCTCGGAGCCGCGTTAGCCTTCGCGGTGGGGCTCCCGACGGGGCTTCTGGCCCAGCAGCAGGGCATGGAGGTGACCACGCGCCGGGGCGCCGACGAGGGCGGGGGCCCGTACGACCGTCTGGTTCTCCAGAACGTGACCGTCATCGACGGGACCGGAGCTCCGCCCCAAGGTGGGGTGAGCATCGTCATCGAGGGCGACCGGATCGTCAGCGTCGGCGGTGGGTTCCGGCGCGGTCAGGAGGAGGAGCCCCAGGGCAACACGCGCGTCATCGACGGGACGGGCATGTACGTCATGCCGGGGTTCGTTGACATG
>JBDHAF010000167.1:0-11522 GCA_039588255.1 Gemmatimonadota bacterium
TACGCCGAGGCCGCCGAGTTGCTGGGCGTCGACGGGGATCTCCGTGATGAGGTCCGGGCCAAGCGCCAACGACTGGCGCCGCTGCAAATCGGCAGACACGGCCAAGTGCAGGAGTGGATCGAGGACTGGGAGGAGATCGAGCCGGAGCACCGGCACCTGTCACATCTTTGGGGACTGTTCCCGGGAAACGAAATCACACCCGAGGGCACGCCCGACTTCGCAGCCGCCGCCGAGACGACCATCGATCTGCGGGGCACGGGAGGTTGCGGTTGGTCGATGGGCTGGAAGATGGCCCTCTGGGCTCGCCTGTTGGACGGACCCCGAGCGCTGGCGCAGTTCGCGACCCTGATCGGGGACGACACGCTTCCCAATCTCTTCTCGCTCTGCGGCAGGACGTTGCAGGTTGACGGTAACTTCGGCGCCACGGCGGCAATCGCCGAGATGTTGCTGCAGTCACAGGGTGGCCGGATCCATTTCTTGCCGGCGTTGCCGGACGCGTGGGCGGCGGGCTCCGTCAGAGGGTTCCGGGCTCGCGGCGGATTCGAGGTGGACTTCCGATGGGAAAGCGGCAAGCTCGCCACGGCTACAATCCATTCGAGGAACGGAAACACCGTACGGATTCGCAGCGACGAGGCCCTCGTCGTGTCGAGCGAGGGGAGACAGATCAGCCCGAGGGTCTTCACGGGTGGTCTCATCGAGTTTGACACGCGGGCGGGTTCGACGTATCTGCTCTCTCGTGGTTAGGTGAGCGGGGAGACAGTGAAGGCATTGGCCCGATGATGACGCCGCAACCTCGAGGGCGGGAGTTGCCCCTCGCGAACATGATCGTGGAGTTTCGATGACGCCGGTGAGTAGGGCCGCTACTCCGTGAGCCCTCCAGCCAAGACGTCGTTGATCAGCTTACCGGTGCGCTTGACGGCGACCTCCAGCTGATCAAGGGCGGGCATCACCGAGCCGTGCTGCGGCATGGAGGCCACTTCGTGTTGCACGCGCCGCGCGTCATGACTCACATGGCTCGAACTGATCCGCAGCCCTGCCCGCTCGAGATTTCCGGCCAGCACGCACACCTGTTCCCAATCTTCCAGTTTGGTGGCGCTGCGGATCCGCACGAGTAGTTCCGGTGCTTCGTCCACGAATTCGGTGAGTTGCACGCAGCGGGTGATTTGGGGGCCGAGAGAGCGCAGCGCCCCGGCCCACCGGACGTACTCCTCTTCGGAGGGAACGGAGGGCGTGTCCGATGCCCGACGCCACAGTCCCCGCCGATCGAGTGCTTCGCGCCGTTCGACTCCCCCCGATGGTGGAGCGACGCCACCTCGCCGGTCGTTCTTGCGCCGCGAGGGCCCACGTCGTTCCGATTCTCTTTCCTGAGTGGTAGACGACATATGCGTTCCAAATCCTTTCCGGTGCGGTTGCCGATCAGGGGCGTCGGGACCGCACTATGCGATGAGCGTTGTCTCGTAGGCTGTTTCGACCACTTCCCCGTCGACCAGATCCACGTAGTACACGCCAGCGTCCTCTCGCGTAGCGACGAAGCGCGTGGGCTCTGTTCCTTCGAAGTAGATCCCAGCGTTGTTGTCACAGGCCCACCCCGGCTTGAGGACGCCTGAGGCGATGAGCCGATGATAGGTGGGCCGCCGCTGACTTTCCCCATCGTAGTGGGGTGAGTGACTGCCTTCGAGGAATCCGAGGCACTCAATCTTGGTGAGCTCTTTGGGCCTCGAGTCCGTGGTCCCCTCCTCGAACCAGCAGAGGGAGCCGGCGCTGGCTCCGCCTAGGACGATCCCGCGGTTCCACGCCTCTCGGAGGACTCCGTCGATTCCCTGGGCCCGCCAGATGGCCTGCTGGTTCAGCGTGTTCCCCCCGGAGACCACGATGCCATCCATGGACAGGAAGACGTCTTCCCAGCTCTGTTCCATGCGGTAGCTGTTGATGAAGCTCACCTGGTGGTGGGACTCGACGTCCAGTGCCTCGCAGCGGTCGTGCCACCGCTGGATCCCCTCGGGTCGGTCGGCCGAGGCGGTGGGAAGGTAACAGAGGCGGGGCCGCTCCTTCCCGGTGAGCCCTGCCATGTAGGCGATGAAGGCCGTGTCGAAGCCGCCTCCGGCGATCAGGATCTTCGGCGCTCCCTCGGGAACGTCGAGCCTCTCGATCCTCCGTTTGGGGACGTTCGGCTCGCATCCCGTGAGGGTTACCGTCGGGAGGGCGAGGGCTGCGGCCGCGCCCGCCGAGCTGAGGAGGAAGTCTCTGCGCTTCATGATTGGCTCTCCATTGGTAAGCGGCAGATGGTCACCGAGTCGGCAGTGAATTCTGCAAGCATTGTCGTCTAAGAGCTTAGCGCCGGAGCGTGAAGAGGACCACCGCGGCGACGGTGATCCCCCTCGTGATGGGCTTCGTGGTGTGTTTCGTTGTGGCGCAGGTGTGGCGGCTCGCAGCCTAGTCGTTCCCTTTCAACTGCCGCAATAGCCGCTGCGCCACCGGATTGCGCGGATTCAACTCGAGGGACTTCTCGGCGTTCTGAATCGCAACTTCGATGTCGCCCTTCTCCTCGTACATTCGGGCCAGGCCCAGGTAGATCGCGCTCGACTCCGGGAAATGCTCTCTGTTCAACTCGAGAATCGCGATCGCGCCGTCGTAGTCCTCTCGTTGCGCAATGCCCTGGGCCAAGAAGCTGAGCGACAGCTCGGTGAAGTCGTAGGTCCAACTTCCATAGTAGCGTTCGCGGAGCGCCCAGTAGCGTTCCATCGCCGCATCGACTCCTTCCTCGTCGTACACACCCATCAATTCGTCTACCAGCGTGACCGGCTTGTTGAGGCCGTGGTGACAGGTAGCGCAGGTCACTTCGATGGGGGGATCGGACGGCGCAGTGAGATTGGCGAGGTGCTCGCCGTTGATGGCCATCACCATGCGGAGCATGTCCCGGGCCTTTTGCTTGGTCGGCTTCTCATCGGATGGGAAGTCGAACGACTGGAGCGGCTGGCCGGGCTCCCCAACGTGGCAGTGCTCGCAGCGGACACCCAGCCCCATGGCGAAGCCCCGCATCACGTTGATCACCTGTCGCGGGGTCATGTCCTCGCTGAGGACCTTCAGGTTGACCACGGAATCCGGTGGGAATTGCCCCTGCACCGGTGCGGCGATCGTCAGCGCAACGACAGCCATCGACGAACCCAATCTCATGGCATCTCCTTTGTGAACTGCCAATGATACCCGCCTGAAGTCCGCAGCGCTCACCTCATGAAGATTCATTCATTGCTCACGCGAAGCCATACCCAATGCCTTATTTTCCGTGCTCCCGCCATCCTGGGGAGTGCAGCGTGGTGGAGTCGCCCGCGGCTAAGGTGTAACCTCAACGGCAAAGCGGGCTTACGCGTATTCAGTCGGTCGAGACAACTCTCACGATTAGCCCGCCGGGTCGATGCCCCCATACGCCATCCGGGTCCTTGTCCTCACAATCCTCCTCCTCCCGCGGCCGACTATCCGGCTGGAGGCTCAGGATTTGGCGGACGCCGACGAACGCCGCGCCGTGGCAGCCCTCCAGCTGGAGCCGGGCGAGGCCATTAGCCTGGACGGCAATGTCGACGAGCCGGTGTGGGGCAATGCCGCCCCCGCCGGAGCCTTTTTCCAGCGGGATCCCGTCGAGGGCGTGGCACCCACGGAGTCGACGACGGTGTTCGTGGCGTACAACAGCAACAACCTCTATATCGCGGCCATCCTCTACGACAGCGACCCGTCGGGCATCCTGGCTCAGCAGATGCAGCGCGATGCCCTCCGGGAAACCGACGACCGCTTCATGTGGGTCATCGACACCTTCCTCGACGGACGAACCGGGTACTTCTTCGGGACCAATCCCAATGCGTTGATGAGCGACGGCCTCCTGGGAGCCGGGGGGATTTTCGGAATCAACATGTCGTGGGACGGCATTTGGGACGTCCGCACGGCCCGACGGCCGGATGGGTGGTCGCTCGAGATTCGCATCCCCTTCCGGACCCTCAACTTCGATCCGTCCAAGGACACCTGGGGCATCAATTTCCAGCGGACGATCCGGCGCAAGAACGAGGAAACGGTGTGGACGGGCTTTCGGAGGAATCAGGCCCTCACGCGGCCTATTCACGCAGGCCTCCTCACCGGCCTCCACGGCATGTCACAGGGCGTTGGCCTCGAGGCCAAACCCTATGCCGTCGCCGGGTGGCGCTACCAGCCCGGGAGCGACCCCACCGCCGACGCCACGGACTTCCCCGCCGACGCCGGCTTTGACATGTCGTACAGCGTGACGCCTAGCCTGCGGGCATCGCTCACGGTCAACACCGACTTCGCCGAGGTGGACGTCGACCGGCGGCGCGTGAACCTCACGCGGTTCTCCCAGCGATTCCCGGAGCGACGCGATTTTTTCCTCGAGGGATCCAGCGCTTTCACCTTCGCAACGTGGAACAATGTGGAGCCCTACTTCAGCCGCAACATCGGGCTATACGAGGGCAATCCGGTCCCCATCACTTACGGTGGCCGCCTCGGGGGCCAAGCAGGCCGCTACGAGGTGGGATTCCTCCAGGTCAGAACCGGATACGAGAGACTGACCTCGTCCGACGGCAGCTTCACCGACATCCAGGGCGAGGACTTCACTGTGGCCCGGATGAAACGATCCCTGTTCCGCCAGTCGTCGGTGGGCGTGCTGTACACGCGCCGGGCGACGAGCGCAGACGAGACGGGCTTTGCACCGGAGGACCGCCACACCGTGGGCGCCGATCTGGATCTCTACACGTCCCGGTTCCTCGGCGACAAGAATCTCCAATTCCAGGCCTTCTTCATATGGAATTCGGATCCCGTCACAGGCACCTCGACGTTCTGGGACCGGACGGCGCGAGGCGTGCGGCTCAACTTTCCCAACGACGTGTGGCGCTTCAGCTCGTCGTATCGGGAGCTGGACGTGGGGTACGACCCCGCCGTGGGGTACACCCAGCGAAGCGGGTTCCGGCGGTTCCAACCCACCATGACCTTTGCCCCGCGGCCGCAAGGTTTCCTCGGATTACGGCAGCTGGAATTCCGGGTGGCCTACGAGCACCTCATGGACATGGATTGGGATCCGGAGACCCGTAAGACGGACTTCAAGGTCCTGGGGTTGCGTTTCAACAGTGGCGACCGGGTGGACGTCGACGTGACCCAGCTCTACGAACGACTGGAAGAAGAAGACGCCTTCAGCATCCGCGGCGTGCCCATCCCGGCGGGTGAGTACAACACGCTGTCCTGGAAGGTGAGTACCAGGACGGCATCGCGGCGGGTGATGTCCGGGAGCTTCACCCTGTCGGGAGGCGAGTTCTGGTCCGGAACCCGTTTGGGCGTCGACCTTGCCGTCTCGGTGCGCCCGGCGACGGGCATCAGCTTCTCATCCCGGTTCAACCGCAACGACGTCAGCCTCCCCGATGGGGATTTCACCACCCACCTGGGGAGCCTGTCGGGCGCCTGGCAGCTCAGTCCCTGGGCGGCCTTCAACGGGAACGTTCAGTACGACGACGAGAGTGAGCTTGTGGGGCTGTACGGGCGGTTCCGCTGGATCATCCGTCCGGGCAACGACCTCTATTTCGTGTACACCCACAACTGGTACAACGAGGGCGAGCGCTTCCAGGACTTCGATTTCTCCACCGTGTCGAGGGGCGCCACCACCAAGCTCAACTACACCCACCGGTTCTAGTCCCCTCCTCCAACCGTGATGGACGGGCCGGGACGAGCCCGCTGCACGTCCGAAAACCTTGCAGCCGAGGTCGTGCTGTTAGGAGGCGCATCTGGGCATGCAGCGCACACCTCTCAGACCGGAGCTCAACGGCGGGCCCGGGCCTCGCGTATTTGAGAGGTTACCCTTGGTGCGACCCATCACCGGCTGAGACGGCTGTTATTGGTTACTTTTTGCCGATGCCAATTCTGAATTCGGTCAAGCGCCCCGGTCGACCGACTCGTCCGGCGGCGCTCCTCGTATATGCGATCCTCGGTGCGGGCCTGCCCCCGGCCGAGCTGGCCGCCCAGGGCTCCAACGGCGACGAGGATCGACGATCCGTAGCGGCCCTGCCCCTGCCCGCGGGCCAGAGTATCCGCGTGGACGGACACGTGGACGAGCCGGTCTGGTTCCAGGCGACGCCCGCGTCCGGGTTCACCCAGCGCGATCCCGTCGAGGGGGCCGCGCCGACCGAGTCCACCGCCGTGTACATCGCGTACGACAGCGACAACCTCTACATCGGCGCCATCCTCTACGACAGCGATCCCGACGGTATCCTGGCATACCAGAAGGAGCGGGACGGCAACCTGTTCGCCGACGACCGGCTCCAGTTCATCCTCGACACGTTCCTCGACGGGCGCACTGGCTATCTCTTCGAGGTGAACCCCGCCGGGCTCATGGGTGACGGCATCCTCGGGGGCGGCGGTGGTGGTTTCGGGGGCGGCGGTGGTGGTTTCGGGGGCGGTGGTGGTGGTTTCGGCGGCGGCGGTTTCGGTGTGAACAAATCGTGGAACGGCATCTGGGAGGCCCGGGCCGCACGGCGGGCCGACGGCTGGTCGGTGGAGATCGAGATCCCGTTCCGGACACTCAACTTCGACCCCGATCAAGACACCTGGGGGATCAACTTCCAGCGCACCGTACGGCGTAAGAACGAAGAATCTCTCTGGACGGGATACCGGCGGAACCAGCAGCTCACCCGCCCCATCCACGCCGGGCGCCTCACCGGCCTCAACGGCATGTCCCAAGGCCTTGGCCTGGAGGCCAAACCCTACGCGGTGGCGGGGTGGCGCTACAACCCGGACGCGGACGATCCCACCGTGGACGCCACGGATTTCCCGGCCGACGTAGGATTCGACCTCAGCTACAGTGTGACGACGAGTCTTCGGGCGGCGCTCACGGTCAACACCGATTTCGCCGAGGTGGACGTGGACCAGCGGCGGACCAACCTCACCCGATTCGATCTGCGCTTTCCCGAACGCCGGGATTTCTTCTTGGAGGGTTCCGGTGTGTACGCGTTCGCACCCACTAACGGCGTCGAACCGTTCTTCAGCCGCAACATCGGGTTATACGAAGGCAATCAGGTCCCCATCACGTATGGCATGCGCTTGGGAGGCCAGGCCGGACGATACGAGGTGGGATTCCTGCAAGTGCACACCGGACAGGATCAGTTCCTGGACGACGGTGTCAACACCAACATTCCCACCGAGGACTTCACCGTCGCCCGGATCAAGCGGAATCTCTTCCAGCAGTCGTCCATCGGCGCCCTGTACACGCGGCGGGCCTCTGCACCGGATCCATCGGGTGCCCGGCTTCCCGACCGTCACACGGTGGGCGCCGATCTCGACCTGTACACGTCGCGCTTTCTCGGCGACAAGAACCTCCAGTTTCAAGCCTTTTTCGTGTGGAACTCCGATCCGGTCCTCGGCGGCAGCTCCACGTTATGGGAGCGCACTGCCCGAGGCGTGCGCCTCAGCTTCCCCAACGACATCTGGCGCATCAGCACCTCGTACCGCGAATTGGATGAGGAGCACGATCCCGCCGTGGGCTTCACGCGACGGAACGGCTTCCGGAGACTGCAACCGACGGTCAGTTTCCAACCGCGGCCGGGAGATTTCTTGGGACTCCGGCAGCTCGAATTCGAGGTGCGGTACGAGCATCTCATGGACATGGATTGGGATCTCGAGACGCGTAAGACAGACTTCAAGCTCTTGGGGTTGCGATTCGACAGCGGGGACCGCGTCGATTTCACCCTCACTCAGCTCTTCGAGCGCTTGTACGACCCGTTCGACATCGAAGACGTGACGATTCAACCCGGTCGATACAACACGCTGTCCTGGCGCCTGAGCATGTTCACGGCCAGCCGTCGCAAGGTTTCGCTCCGCGCCTTCGTGACCGGCGGCGAGTTTTGGGATGGGACGCGGGAGTCCTACAGCGGGGGCGTCACGCTACGGCCCATGTCCGGCCTCAACCTCAGCGTGAACTACGAGCGGAACAACATCCATCTCCCAGACGACGACTTCTCCACCAATCTGGGCCGCGTCGAGGGCGGCTGGCAGCTGAGCCCGTGGGCCTCGTTCACCGGCAACGTGCAGTACGACGACAACAGCAAGATCGTGGGATTGTTCGCCAGGTTCCGATGGATCATCCGGCCGGGGAACGACCTCTTCTTCGTCTACACCAACAACTGGCTGAACGAAGGCGACCGCTTCAGGGACTTCGAGTTCTCCACCCTGTCCCGGGGTGCCAGCACCAAGATCAACTACACCTACCGGTTCTGATCGGCAGGATTACCGCTGGCCTCGCCGGCCCGACGGCGGACCGGGCGGGGGCTTGAGGTTGTTCTGCATGATGATCCTGGCGCAGGTGTTCCACCGGAGGATCGCCGAGTCGTCGTCGGGACGGCTCACGGCCTGGGCCCGGTCGTAGCTCTCCATCGCATTGTGCAAGAGGTCGTACACCGCAGGCCCTACACCCAGGGTACCATGCGCCAGCAGCTCCTTGGCGCGGCGCTCCAGCACGATGCCCGAGTAGTACTCCCGATCGAACTCGCTCTGTAGCCGGCCCACCAGCCGGACGGCCTCGCTTGCGTCTCCCCCCACCCCGCTGCCGATCTGCTGGGCGATGGCGCCTATCAGCTCCCGGAGCGCCTCCTGATTCTCGGGGTCCACGGCCAGGATGTCGCGGCAAATGCTCTCGGCCTCCCACGGTTCGGCGAGCAAGCGATACCGCTCAACCTTCTTGAGGGCGGCTCCGATGGCTTTCTGCGACAGCGGCTTGAGCTCGAACACGGTCACTCCCTCTCACCCGGATAGGTGGTCTAAGACGGCTTAAAGATGTGTCCCGCCCGGATGTTAAGGAAGGTGACTATACGCCCGCTCGCTCCTGCTCCACCTCCAGGAGCTTTCGCTTGCGCCCCGGTCCCCAGCGATACCCCCCCACGTCTCCGTCGCCTCTGAGAACCCGGTGGCACGGAATGACGAGGGCGACGGGATTCGTGGCACAGGCGCGCCCCACGGCACGCGCGGCGCCGGGTACGCCCAGGGCCTTGGCCAACTCGCCGTAAGACCGTGTCTCGCCCGTCGGGATCTCCCGGAGGAGCTTCCACACGCGCCACTGGAATGCCGTCGCTTGGATATCCAGCGGCAGGTCGAGCCGGTTTCCCTCTCCCTGAACGATTCCCACCACCGCCTCGAGGAACTCATCGAGCCGTCGGTCGTCGCGTCTGATGTCGGCCTCGGGGAATTCCTGCTGCAGCTCCTGTTCGAGCGCCCGTCGGCGCTCGCCCAGCATAACGGCACAGATCCCCCGCGCGGTGGCCGCCACGAGGAGCTCACCCAGCGGGCAGCGGGTGAAGCCGTACGCGATGCTGGCGCCCTTCCCGCCCCGCTGGTATGTCGCGGGGGTCATCCCCAACTGTGCGGGCGCACGCTCGTACAGGCGGCTGCTCGAGCTGAGACCGGTTTCATATTGTGCCGCCGAGACGTTTCTCCCACGCCGCAGATTCCGCTTGAGACGTCCCAACCGCCTGGCCTCGGCGTATTCCCTGGGAGAGATCCCCACCGCCTGCTTGAACGACCGCTGCAGGTGGGCCGAGCTCACCCCCACGCTCGCGGCCAACTCCGCCAGGCGCGGAATGCTCTCGGGCTGTTGGTCGATGGCGTGACACACGCGGCGGACCCGCTCGAGCCCCGGATCGACGGCATCGCTCCCCTGAGGGCGGCACCGGCGGCAAGCGCGGAACCCCGCCGCCTCCGCCGCCTCGGGGATGGCATAGAACCGCACGTTGGCGCGCTTGGCGCGCCGGCTCCGGCACGACGGCCGGCAGTAGACCTTCGTGGTCCGCACCGCAAACACGAACGCGCCGTCGTACTCCGCGTCCCGGTCCACCACAGCCTGCCAACGCTCGTGATCCGTCACCACCGACCTCCGGTTGATTGCGGCGGGAAGTTACGAGGACTCAAGCGAGCGGTCTATCCGAATCTTGTGCTCCAACTGAACAGACCGTCAGTACCCCCGTGCCGTCCCTTGGCCCCGGGAATCGGCCGCTCCGGTGAACCGCGTTGGGGTGCCGCGCTCGTCGTACTCGATGGTCAGCGCGTGGGCGTTGCTCAGCCCGCCCGTTGAGCGCACGTTGTGACCCAGGGCCGCGAGGGCCTCGTGCACCTCCCTCGCAATGCGGTCTTCCACGGCGAGGACGTCGGGCTCGACGAAGCTAATGCGTCCGGCGTCGAGCGCCTGCTGCACGTCCATGCCGAAGTCGATCATGCTCATCAGCATCTGCGGAACGGTCTGCCCGATCGTGTGGCCCCCCGGCGTGCCAATGGCAATCCACGGCCGGCCGTCCCGCAGCACGATCACCGGGACGTCTCCCGACAGCTTACGGCGTCCCGCGTGGGCATCCATCGGATTTCCCTTCGGCTCGAACGTCGAATAGGCCAGAGAGTTGTTGAGCCAGATGCCGGTGCCTTCGGGCATGATCCGGCTGCCGAACGCGTTCCCGAGTGTCTGCGTGGCCGTGACGATGTTGCCCCACCGGTCTGCCACCACGAAGTGGGTCGTGTTGCCGTCCCCGTCGGAGAACTGGGTCGGCGGCACGAACGTACTCGCGGTGTCGGGGGAGATCTTCTCCACTTGCTCGGCCCAGTACGCCTCGGACAACAGCATGTCGAGGGGGGGCGGTCGATGTTCCGGGTCGCCGGCATACATGAGGCGCGTCCAGAAACCGTGCTTCGTCACCTCGGCGAACCGGTGCAGGTATTCCGCGGTGTTGTGTCCCAGGGACGCGGGATCGTACTGGCTCATCATGCCGAGGCGGACCAGGGCCGGAAAGGAGTTCGCCGGCGGCGATGCGGTGACCACCTCATAGCCCCGGTAATTGAGGGAGATGGGATCCCACCACTCGGCCTCGTTGTCGATGAGGTCCTGCAACCGCAGGAATCCGCCTGCTTGGCGCATGGCGCCATCGATGGCACGACCGAGCTCGCCTCCGTGTACGGCCGCCGCCCCTTGCGTGGCAATGAGGCGAAGCGACGAGCCCAGGTCGCGCTGGACGAGCAGTGCGCCCGGCTCCAGGGGGAGGCCGTTGGTGCCGTAGAAGCTTTGGGCGTGGGGGGAAAATGACTCGTAAGCCCGGGCGATCATACCCGCCGTCCGCTCGCTGATGGCAAAGCCCTCCTCGGCGAGCCGCACCGCCTCGTCGAACAGGCTCTCCCACGGAAGTGTCCCATACGTTTCCGACATTGCACGCCAGGCATTGACATTGCCCGGCGTGGACACGGCCTTGGCGCCGCGCCGGTTCTCCCTGTAGTTGGAAGTGGGCGCGCGGTAGGCGTCCGAGTCGGTCCCGGCGGGAATGCGGCCGCTGGGATTGAGGAACCGAACGCGCTCCTCGTCCGCGCTGTAGGACAGGATGGTGCCATAGCCACCGATTCCCGACATCATCGGCTCCACCACATTGAGCGCGGCGGCGATCGCCACTGCGGCATCAAAGGCGTTCCCACCGTCTTGCAGCACGGCGAGGCCGGCGTCGGTGGCCAGCGGGTGC
>JBDHAF010000168.1:0-14095 GCA_039588255.1 Gemmatimonadota bacterium
GGGCCGTTGCGCGCGATGGCCTGAACGCCGTTGGCTGCAATCAGTGCTGAGGACGGGGCGCTCAGCCACGGCGTCTGCCAGTCGGCGAACTGGGCCACGGTGTGAGTGGCCAGCGGCGTCGGACCCTGACTCGGATCCATGGCATAGCCGGTCGACCGGATGACGTAGCGGAAGTTGTCCATCGTATCCGGCGGCGTCTGCAGCACCTCGGGAACGATCCACGCGTACCCACCAGGGACGTCGAGGCGCACCGAATCCCCCGACAACGGACGATTGACCGACGTGAAGTCCTGGCCGAAATACTTCTGCATCCCCGCCTGGGCGACGTACAAGGCGTCCACGGTTGCCTTGCTGCCGCCGGCGATCTGGTTCTCCGTCGCCGCCCTGGTGAACGTCGATCCCAGCATCAACGTCAGGATGGCGATCAAGAAGATGGTGATCGGGAGCGCGAAACCTCGTTCGTTCATCGCGTCTCCCTCACCGGTTGAGGAAGTTGAGCCGGGTTCGAACCTCGAACGACGGGGGTGAGGGGCTCCCCTTGGGCGTCACCTCGCTGGCTCCAACGAGAACCAGCTCCAGCCCCGTCACCGTTGTGAGATCCGCCGGTGGAGAGATCACCGACGTATCGCCGCCAACCACGTGGAAGCGGAACGCGGATGATGGGTCGAACGGGGCGAGCTGTTCTTCCCAAATATCCCCCGCCCGCCTGCGCCACAGTCCCAGTCGTCCAGGGACTTCCACCGACGTGGAGAAGCGGTAGCGAACGTCCTGGTACAGGTAGAATACGTCACCGGCGTTGAGCGTGTCGTTCGTGATGGACATCCGAATGAACTGGCTGTTGGGAAGGTCCACCCGTATGCCTTCGTCGGTGCACGCTCGCCGTCGCCTAGCGCCGGCGAGCCTGACACCACTGGTGCCGGGCATGAAGGTGTAGCTCCCCGCGTCATTGCGCCAAGCCATCCCGTTGGCGGTCGCCGTTGCGTACATGATGGAATCGGTGGGCACGAGGACGGCAAACCGGACGGAACGCCTTACGTCGCACAAAATGCCGAACGCGTACGGCACACGTGTCCGGACCCTCGTACGCGATGCGGCGATCAGTCCGCCCTGGGACACCATCTGGAGCTCGACGGCCATCGTGTTCATTGCGGCCCGGGCGGCCTGCCTGGCGTTCATCATCGCCTCGACCTTGCTCACGAAACGCGAGTCGTTGATCAGAATCCGCGTCAATGCCACGCCGAGGACGCCCATCACGATCGTGGCGACGAGCAACTCGGTGAGCGTGAACCCCCGGCGGTTGCGGATCATCTGAGCAGCGATACTCCCCTCGGGCGATGCCGGTATACCGTGACAGTGTCCGGTGTGCCGGCGAAGTTTCCTCTGGGCGTGACGATAAGGGTCACGGATTTGTAATTTCCGGAGTTGGCCACCGCGATGCACTGGCGGTACTCCAGGAGGCCGGTCGTGTCGGTGGTACACCCCGCCGCCGCGTCGATAGCATTCCACGGCAGCGCATCGATGTAGGCCGCTCCCTGTTGGAGTGCCGCAGCCTGATAGGTCTCCCTGGCCGACGTACGCGTATGCCGTCCCACCTGGAACATGAGCCCGCCGAGCGCCACGAGCACCGAGCTCAGAATCGTCAGAGCGACCATGACTTCGATGAGCGAGACACCCTTGGAGTTCACAGCGGGAAGCCTGCTAGGGTGTTTGGATGATTCGGATTTGCCCCGCCCGGGTCAACCTGACCTGGCGTTGAAAACCCCTCAACCCGAGAGTGAGCGTGATGGAGGATCCGGCCACGCCGTTTGGAAAGAGCTCGACGGAGCTTCCGGTCGCCGAGATCTGATCGAGTGCAAAGTCGGAGGTGGGCCCCAGCACGCGCGTGCGATGCACGTTGGACGGAACATCCCGGTCGCGAATCACGAGTTGGATCTGGGCCGAATCGACCAGGACGGAGATGGGGCGGCGCTCCCGCACCGCCAGGGCCTGGGCGTACTGCAGGTCGCCGGCGACGACGTTTGCCGCCGACCGCACCTTGGCGTGCTCCACGGCAGGCGAAAGCGTCAGGATCCCCACGGTCGTGACGATCCCGGCAACCACCAGCGTGGTCGCTATCTCGATCATGGAATAGCCCCGGTGGCCCAGGGAGCGAGGCTGCGGCATGCGTCCGGATTCCTTCAGAACATCTAAGACCACTAAAGATATGTCTTTGTGCCGGTTTGGGTTAGGGTCCGGGGGGTGGCTCAGACGGGAAGCCGCAAGCGGGCCTCGCACCCCCTGGCGTCAGGCCGATTGACCAGGACCAGGCTGCCGCCGTGGGCCTCCGCGATTTGCCGGGAGAGCACCAGCCCGATGCCCGATCCCTCGGGCTTTGTGGTGAAGAACGGGACGAAGAGGTTGTCCGTGTTCGTGAGGCCTGGGCCGTCGTCCTGGACAGACACCTCGACATAGCTGTCCACTCCGTCCGCGTGACTCCAGCCCACCCGCACCCCTCCGCCTGTCTCTAGGGCCGCGTCCACGGCGTTCCGCACCAGATTGATGAGGAGTTGGTCGAGTTGGTCGCCGTCCGCAGGGATCGACGCCGGGGGGCCGGTCGTCACATCCACCTTGAGGCGGGTCTCGAGTCCCGCCACGCGCGTGACCCACGCCTCCACACCCAGCGGTTTGAATTTCGGCTTGGGGAGGTGGGTCAGCTGAGCGTAGGAGGCCATGAACCGGCTCAGCGCTCCCGAGCGCTCGGTGATGATGTCGAGGCCCTGGCTCAGGTCGTCCTCCCAGTCCCCCGGCCGCGGCTTGCGGGTGATGATGCGTCGCATGGTGCCGGCCAGGGATTGAATCGGCGCAAGGGAGTTATTGATCTCATGTCGCAACACCTGGACCAATCGCTGCCACGCTTGGCGCTCCTCTTGCCGCAACGACCGGGTGAGATCCGAGAGGACCACCAGGTGGTGCGGAAGCCCGCTCTCCCGGAACACGCTGCGCCGTAACTCCCAGCGGCCTCCCTGCCCGGTAAACGCGTGCTCCATGAGACGGGGTGTCTCCCCCTCCAGACATTGCTGCAGGCCCAGCTCGCTTGCGCTCTTGCCGATCAGGTCGTCCGCCGATCGTCCCAGCAGCCGCTGGCCGCCCCGGTTCGCCGACTTGAGGGTGCCACCCGGGTCGAATGTGAAGGCGGCGACGTCGATTTCCTCCATCACCTTGGACAGCAGGGCTGATGCCTCCACGGCGTCGAGGCGCTGGCTGCGGAGCGTCTCCCCCAGCGTGTTCACCTCGATCATCGCCAGCCCGAGCGCATCGTCCCCGCGGTATTGCCGTGCCCTGATGGAGTAATCGCCCTCGTGCAGTGCGGCGAGCATGTTGGAGATGGTCTGCAGGGGACGCACCACCTGATGCCTGAGGGTGAAGGCGAATCCCATCCAAGCGGCACCGACGACGACCGTCAACGTCCACTGCACGCGCGCGGAGAAGTCGCCGCTCCACAGAAGGATGAGCGACACCAGCACCGCCGGCAGTCCCGCCGCCAGCGCCAGCGCGAAGATCTTCAGATCGTGGCTGAGGGGTTTGTGCTCCCGATCATTCCTTGTCGGCATGGATACCGTGCCGTTGCAGGCGTCTGTAGAGAGCGGAGCGACTCAGTCCGAGGGCCTCGGCCGCATCGCTCACGTTCCCGTCAGACCGCTCCAACGCCCGCTGAATCAAGTGCCGCTCGGCGTCATCGATGGTCATTCCCTCGAGACCCGATCCGCTCTCGGTGCGGCCCCGCAAACCGAGATCGGGGGCCGTGATGTGCTGGCTCTGCGCCATGAGTATCGAACGCTCAACAACGTGCGCCAGCTCGCGAATATTGCCGGGCCACGAGTGGTTGGTGAGGGCGTGCATGGCGCTGTCGTCGAATGCCAGACCTTTCCGGTACCTGCTCGCCAGGCCCTCGAGGAAGTGGGCGGCGAGCGCGGGAATGTCTTCCCGGCGCTCCCGGAGCGGCGGAAGGTGTATCTCGACGGTGTTCAGTCGGTACAGCAGATCCTCTCGGAACCGTCCGTCTTCCAACTCCTTGGGGATGTCCGCGTTGGTGGCGGATATCATGCGTACGTCCACCCGGCGCATTTTCGACGACCCGACGCGCTGGAGCTCACCCGTCTCGATGACGCGGAGAAGTTTCGCCTGTTCCTTCGGGCCGACGTTGGCGATCTCGTCCATGAACAACGTGCCGCCGTCCGCCAGCTCGAAACATCCGACGCGGTCGCTCTTGGCGTCGGTGAACGCGCCCCGCACGTGGCCGAACACCTCACTCTCGAACACGCCCTCCGACAACCCGCCGGCATTCACCGTAACGAGCGCGTTGGACGATCGCTCGGATGCGGCATGCAGCCACTGTGCCGTCACTTCCTTCCCCGTCCCATGCTCGCCCGTGATCAAGACGTTGGCGTCCGACGGGGCCACGCGCTCCATGAGCTGCAGCACCGGTTGCATCGCCCTGGAATCGGCGATCATGGAGGGCAAGCCTTCTTGGCGCAGGCGCCGGTTCTCGTCCTCCAGCCGCTGGCTCTTCCGCAGCGCCCGGCCCAACTCCATCTGGGTGCGAATGGTGGCGAGGATCCGGCCGTCGTCCCACGGCTTCTCGACGTAGTCCTTCGCGCCTCGCCGCATCGCTTCGACCGCCCCTTCCACGCTCCCCCATGCCGTCATCACGACGATGGGGAGTGTTCCATCCATGGACTGCACCTTCTTCAGGAGGTCGAGTCCTTCCTGCCCGGACGTCGTGTCCCTGGTGTAGTTCATGTCCATGAGCATGAGATCGTAGTCGCTCTCCTCCACCGCGCTCACCACTTCTGTAGGAGAGGAGACGGTGTCGGCGCTCATGCCCTCGCCCTTCAGCAGGAGGCGCAGCGCCTGAAGGACGTCCGGCTGGTCGTCGGCGATGAGAATGCGGGGCGTGTGGTTGGTCGTCGTCATTTATCGTTCGGCAGTGAATCTATGAATTCTAAGTTATTGGTTGTCAATTGGTTAGAGGTTTGAGCCGATCTCCCAGCCCGTCTGTCCGGCAACGCGCCCATCGGTCACGACAACCGCCCTCCACCTTCCCGATTCGGAGATCTTGGAGACCACCAGCCCCGCATAGTCCCTCCTGTCGTGTGCTTGCCCTTGAACCCGTATCACCTAGTTTGAGCGTACGCGCCTGGTACAACTAAAACCCCCACAAGCCGAGTTTGCGCTGTGGACATCGCTGAACTCAAACAAGAGGCGCACACCCTCGAGCAGCAGGGCGACACTGCGGACGCCTTGGCGACCTACCGCAAGATCCTTGACCAGATCGAGGGGACCCGCGCCATACTCAGCGAACTCCCCTTGTACGTCAAGGTTGGCGACCTGCTGCTGAAACAACGGCACGCCAAAGACGCAGTTGCGATGTACGACCGTGCAGCCCGGCTGTACGCACAGCACGGTTCCTCCAAGAGCGTCCTCGCGCTGTGTGGCAGGATCCTCGCGGTCTCGCCCGGGGCGACATCGGTTTACCCGCGGTACGCGGGTCTCATGGTCCGGACGGGACGCGTGTCGGATGCGTGCGCGGTCCTCAAGAGCTACGCGGAGGTGGCGGAACTCCCCACGGTGGTCGAGGCGCTGGAGCCGTTCGCCGATCGCACCGACGACGATACCAAGCGCGCCCTCGAGATGCTGATCGAGGTGATCGAGCAAAACGAGCAGTTGAAGCGGGAGCTGGCCGCTCAGGCGGAGCAG
The DNA here is from genome assembly GCA_039588255.1 of Gemmatimonadota bacterium. Classification (GTDB taxonomy): domain Bacteria; phylum Gemmatimonadota; class Gemmatimonadetes; order Gemmatimonadales; family GWC2-71-9; genus B3T1B10. The sequence continues at coordinate 5,737 of JBDHAF010000168.1, forward strand.
TTGCGAAAAGCGGAAGAAGCGAAACCAGCGGAGGAGCCTGCCGACAGTTCCGATACCGAGGACCTCACCTTCCTCCAATCGGAATCGGAGGAGCTCGAGGAGCCCGAAGACCCTGAAGCCGAAGAGGCCGAGCCCGTCGTCGTGCATGGGCCCGAAAGCATTCTGGTTGAAGAGCCCGAACCCACCGTGGTCCATGGGTACGAGCCGGTCCCACACGAAGAGACCGAGCCGGACGCGGCTGACGAGCCCTCCGGAGCCGACGCGTTGGTTCCCGCCAACGCGGATGACGCGGCGGCCGCCGACCAGGTGGATGCCGAGGACACGGCTTATAAGGAATACGCCCCTGATTCCGTGCCCCGGAAAGAAGAAGATGCGGAAACGGCGAAGAAGTCCGGGTCCAAGTTGGCTTGGGTGGCGTTGCTCGTCATTGTGTTGGCGGGCGGAGTTGCCGGGCTCGTCTATTTCGACGTTGTTTCGCTGGACGTCTTCGGGTTGGGGGGGACATCTGCGCCGGCAGATATCTCGACGCCGCCTGCGGCGACCCCGGTGGCCGACACGTCGACGCAGGTCACCGTCGATACAGTGGCAGAGACAGAGCCCACTCCCGCGCCGCCACGGCAGGACACCACCACGGCGGCCGCTCAGGTTCCCGCACCTCCCCCGGACACCGCGGTGACTGCCCCAGCAGCGCAGGATACTGCCCTGGCTGCTGCCCCTCCCGAGGCGTTGACCGTTGCCGTGGATACAACGCCGCAGCTGGCAGCCGTCCCGGCGATTGCCCAACCGGTCGTCGTGGTTGACGGATTGCAGATAGTGAGCGTGGATCCCTACTCGTCGGGGGGACTGACCGGGTCCCGTATCGTGCAGCTCCTCGACACCGGGGAACGTCTTACGCTGACGGTGCTCCCGGCGAGCGATGCACCGGCCGCGTTCGGCGTCAGTGATGTGAGCGTGACGAGCGTGCTGCCGGACAGTTCTAGTGGTATGGCGCGGCTCGGGCCGTATGCAGTGACTGCAGGCGGGAGGGTGAGCGCAGACGTGCTGGGTGTGCTGCTTCGCAGGCTGGTGGAGCAGTAGGAGTGCCATCCCTCATCGGGCCGACGGGATGAATCTCGGGGTTCGCTGACAATACTCATCGTATGCAGAACCGAATCGGTCGTGGAGCTCCCGCTCTTCGAGAAGGACGATGAGGTAGAGAGTCGGCACGCTCAAGGCAACGAGCAGGTAGGTTGCCAGGTAATTCGCTATCAGCGCGTACGAGAGAATCCACAGCACCAGTTCCACGTATCGAGGGTGCCGGATCTTCCCGTAAATGCCCTGAGTGAGGAGCACGCCGGGGTAATGGTCGCGGGAGAGTTCGGGAAAGCCGGACAGCACGCTGAAGGTGAGGTATTTTCTTCGTTTCACGAGAAGGGCTGCAGCTGCCCCGAGCGTCACCAGCGCAAGACCGATGAGTGGGATGCTCGTCCCGAACTCGACCGTCAGCACCGGCTCCCGGACCAAGAACAGCCCCACCATTGCCGCCAACATGAGCGGCCAGAGAACGCCGTAGGTCCGGGCCGCCCCGAGCTTCCGCCAGAATCGGGCCAACGGATGGGCTAGGAACCAGACGAGCAGGGCTGGAGGTAAGGTGACCAGCACCAAGACGGCGAGGACGTACCTGACGGTGTTCACATCAAGAGGATCCACCTGTTGCGATGACCGCTTCGCCCCAGGAACTGGGGATCCCGAGCTGCGCCCCACGAGGCCACATGTACCAGAAACGCTGGGTACCGGTGACGTCGAAGGCAATCCCAATGATCTCCCCTTCGCCCGGTTCGAGGCCGACGGTGGAAAACGGAATGCGTAGCTCGAAGAGCTCCTGAGAATGGCGCGCGTTGCTCGCCTCCCACACGGGCGCTTCCGGTACACAGGTGTCGTAGGCGTTGTAGCGACCCGAGCTCCAACAGTCCGTTGCGGATGCGTGAAACCACCAGTGTCCGGCTCCCCAAACCCCTTCCTTCCCGTTGCCTACGTCGATGAGCACCTCCGGCACGTGTCGGAGCGGTTGATCGAAGCCCGTGAACGCAAAGAGCAAGCTCGTACCGTCGTGCTTGAAGTGAACGGCAACCAGAGAACCGCTGGGCACCTCGATGAGAACGGTGTCCGCATCTCCCCACTCCCCGGGTGAGATCACACCGTCGACCGTGACCGATGACCCAACGCCGATCGTGATCCGCGGTGGTGGGGGACGGCCTCCTTGAGGAGCACCATGATTCACGGACACGGAGGGAGATCCAAGCGTGATGTACGCCGGGATGGCGATTGCAGCGGGGATAGACACTCTCATTGGGCCTCCAACCGGTACGCCACCACGCGATTGCCGAGGAACGTCGGGATGACCAGGAGATTCCGCTCGCGAATGAACTCGAAGTCGGCGGCGTTCAACATGTCCCCCATGGTGTCCAGCACTTGCACGACCTCTCCTGACGGTGAGACCAAGTAGGTCTGTCCCTCCCAGTGTGACACCAAATAGTTCCCTTCGTTGTCGACGCGAATTCCATCGAGCACGCCGGCACCCAGACCGACGATGTCCGTAACGACTTTCGTGTCGAGATCGATACCCTTCAAGACGCCGTCACCGGTGTTGCCCACGAGCAGTGTGTTGTCGTGGAGGAAGATGCCGTTCGCCCGATTGATCTCTTCCCCGCCGTACCAGACTTCGAACTCGCCGTCCATGAACCGATAGATGCGGCTGTCGGCGTGGGAGGAGGGGGAGGTGTCGGTGATGTAAATGTTTCCCTCGTGGTCGATCACGAGGTCGTTGACGAAGTCGGAGCCAGGGATCGGGTAGCGCTCACGGAGCTCGCCCCTCGCGATGTCGATTTCCGTCAGGTAACCCCGCTCCAGTACATACAGCTTGTCGTCGTGGATAGCCATGCCGGTGGGACCGTTGAGGTCGGTGATCCACTCGAGCTCTTGGATTTCACCGTCGAGCCCGACCTTGGAGATGTATCCGGTGAAATCGGGCGTGGCCGCGAATTGAGCGTCGAAGCTGGTCACGTAAAGCACGTCGCGCTCGGTGTCGTACAGAACCGATTCGGGTGTGAGGAAATCGTCCGGCGTCTCCCACGCCTTCGTCATGCGGTGGTGCGCGGTGATAGGCGGCCCGATCTCTCCGTCTATTGCACCCATGAAACCCCATCCGCCGAACGTCTCCGTGACCATGAGGAAGATCTCGTTCAATCCCTTCTCCAGCGGCAAGACGATCGCGTCGTGAAGTCCGACGATTCCCAGGAATGACGGGTCACGGTACTGATACGAGCTGTTCCCGGAAAACACCTTGTGGCCGTTGAGAAAGACATCGACCTCGTCGCTGTAACCGAAGGAGAATGGGACGTTCTGCTTGAGATCGGATCTAATGGTCGTACGGGCCAGCACCAGGTCGGGCCCCCCCTGGCTCCGGGGCGTTTGTTTGGCGATGTCGACTCGCCCGGCCGCATCCGGAGTCACGCGTTTCCAGTTGGCGCCGAAGATGGCGTAGAAGCCCGGGTACTGATCTCGGTTGACCTGCTGGGCTTTGTACGAGCGTGAGATTTCCCAGCCGGTGATGATGCCCGGGGGTGTCGTGACCGTAGGAGGATCGTCGAACACGAGATCGTCGCCTACCCGGTACGTGAAGTTTGCGAAACAGGCGGTCTCGTCGTTTGGGCCGTACACGCCGATCATCCCACTGCTTGGTCCGTGCTCGAGATGGTGTATAGTCAACGCCGGTTCGGAGTCGGCGTCCAGAAAGACCCGAGCCTGACTTCCGCGGACCTCCAGCTTGACGTGGATCCACTCGTCTTCGGGGATCTCCGCCCCCGCCGTGTATCCGTCGCCGTTGTACAACTGCCATCCGGCGATGCCGTTGATGACGGGTGTGTACTGCATGGCATCCGGATAGAGCCCCGATCGATGGGGACGGATGTAGAACCGCTCGTAGTCGGTTCCCGACCGCATGCGGAAAATGATCCCGGGGTAGGAGCGCGCTCCGGTGGTGAGGAGGTCGACTTCGATCACTCCGTTTTCGAACACCACGTCTGGTAGCACCGCTGCCCCGGACAGACACGTCCGGTCGAGTCGGGTGTCGATCGTGGCGTCCACCATCTGCCAGCGGTCGGAGCCGAAATCGACTACGTTGAGCTGGGCGTGGATCCGGGTCGTTGGAGCGCAGAGGGCCACGGCCAACAGGGTGATGGGCGTGAGGCCGCGCGGCATGCGGTTCGTCATGTGCCGGTCCGGTGAAATGGTTCTTGCCAAAAGGGGGGCTTGGGAGGGCAAGACCCGGTCGTTCGCCGCGCCACCGGCGCCGTCTATACACGTCAAAGGACCTGGACGTTCCGGCCACGCCACCTGCGTAAGTCCTTGTATTAAAAAATCTTAAGACAAAACTGGACGCCGAAACTTCTGTCCCCAACACACGTATATGTAGGGGCAATCCCTATAGCTTTTGGCCCCATAATGGGTTCACCGCGATGGAGGCTCCATGCACGCCAGAGATCCCCTGGCCCTGCTGCCACTGACCCACCTGGCTTACCACATTCTCCTGGCCCTCGCCGACGACCCCCGGCATGGGTACGGGATCATTAAAGAGGTTCTCGAGCGGACCGACGGCGAGATGGAGTTGGAAACCGGCACCCTGTATGCCGGCATCAAGCGACTCCGGGACGCGCTGAGCGGCCTGCGGACGAGGACAGTCGGCGCCGCAATTACCGCCTGACGGCGTTCGGCAAGAAGGTCCTGAGCGCCGAGTCGCAGCGGTTGGCCAAGCTCGTGGACGTGGCTGCAGAAAAACGCGTCCTCCCCGTCGCGCAGACCTGAGGAGAATACGATGCCAATATCCTCAAGTCTGTTTGTCCGGCTGTACCGGGTTCTGTTGATGGCGTATCCGCCGGAATTCCGCCTCGAATGTGGCGCCGAGATGGTCGAGACGTTGAGCACCCGCGAGGCGGATTATCAGCAACAACCAGGGATGATTCGCAGGGTTCGATTTCGCATCAAAGAGCTGCTCGCCGTGGTTCGCACGGGACTGGGTCTTCGCGTGAAAGGGAGTGGAATGCCGAACAACGTCACACAACCACCGCGCGCGCCGCGCCGACGCGCCAGGGCCTCCATCCTCGACACGCTGCGCCAGGACATCCGCTGTGCGGTGAGACAGCTCGTGAAGGACCCGACGTTCACCGCCACCGTGGTGGCCATCCTCGCCATTGGTGTTGGCGCCAACACCGCGGTGTTCAGCGTGTTCCGGAGCGTGTTCCTCGAGCCCCTTGCCTACGACACGCCGTCGCAGCTGGTTGCGTTGCGACATTCGGAGCGAAACGGCGCCGAGTGTTGCGGTCCGCTGAGTGGACCAGACTATCTGGACTTCAGAGAGAGCAGCGAGACTTTCAGTAGCATTTCACTCTTTTCGAGTGCGAGCGCAAACCTGACCGGCGGCGATGATGAGCCGGAACAGGTCTTGGGTGGGCTGGTGACGGTGGGCATGTTCGAAATGCTCGGGGTGCGCCCGGTCCTGGGCCGCACCTTCCTGCCTCGCGAGGAGGAGTTGGGAGCGCCGGTGGCGATCCTGAGCAACGACCTGTGGAACCGACGCTTCGATGCCGATCCCGGTGTCGTGGGAACGGCGATTACGCTCAATCGCGAGCCTCACACCGTCGTTGGGGTCATGCCTCCGGGGTTCGACATGCCTTCGCCGTACTACGTGGGGCGAACGCATCAGGTGTACTGGCCCCTGTCGAAGGAGCGACTCCAAGACGGTCGTGGCGGCCATTGGTTGCTCGGGTACGGGCGGCTCAAAGAGGGTGTGACGCTGGAAGCCGCGGGTGAGGAGATGGCGGCGATTACCGGCGCCCTTGCCGAGCAATACCCCGACACGAACGAGGGGAAGGGCGTCAGGTTGATTGACCTGCACGAGTGGCTCTTTGGGTGGGTCGGGGGACAGCTGCTGGTCCTTCTCGGCGCCGCCGGTTTCATGCTCCTCATCGTGTGCGGCAACGTCGCCAGCCTCCTCCTCGCCCGGGCGACGACGAGACAGACGGAGATGGCCATCCGGGCTGCGGTTGGAGCCAGCCGCGGGCGCATCGTGCGGCAACTCCTCACCGAAGGTCTGATCGTGTCGCTGGTGGGTGGTGCCGCCGGCGTGCTACTCGCTGTCTGGGGTGTCGGGGTGTTGAGCGCCGCCATTCCGAGCAGCATTCCAAGGATCGACGCGCTGACCGTGGATCGCCTCGTTCTTTTCTTTGCCCTGGGCCTCTCGATCGTCACTGGGATTCTCTTCGGTCTCGCCCCGGCGCTGACGGCATCCAGGGCCAACCTCACCGAGTCCCTCAAGGAGGGGAAAGGCGGCTGGTCCGGACGCTCTGCCAAGAATCCGCTGCGCAGTGCCCTCGTGATAGGCCAGTTCGGCCTGGCGGTGTTACTCGCCACCAGCGCGGCGCTGATGGTGAAGAGCTATTGGAGGTTCCGGGACAGCGAACGGGGCTTTGTCGCCGAGAATGTGCTGACGGCGCGACTGACGCTACAAGGACCGCAGTACGAGGACGCGGGACGCCGCTACGCCTTTTACCGGGCTGCAATCGAGCGGATTGGCGGACTCCCCGGCGTAACCGCGGTGGGAGCCACGAGCAAGCTGCCCTTGGGAGGTGGCACCAACACTCGAGTATGGGCGGAAGACGATCCCGAGCGGCCGATGCAGGGGGGCGGGCCGCTCATCGAGCTCTCCCGAGTCGTGTCGGACTACTTCCCGGCGATGGGCATCGAGTTGTTGGCCGGTCGCTACCTCACCGATCAGGACACCGTCTCCGCCAGCCCTGGTGCGATCATCAACGAGGAGATGGCTCGCAGGCTTTGGCCCGGTGAAGATCCTCTCGGGAAGCGGTTCTCGCGCCGGTGGGATACTCCGGTGTGGACCACGGTCGTGGGCGTGGTACGAAACGTCCGGCAATGGAGTCTCTACCGTCCAGCCATCTCCGAGATGTATCTCCCCTATCCGACGGACCCGACCCACTGGTTTTTCCTCACCGTACGGACTGCAGGGGATCCCCTGTCCGTGGCGAGTGCCGTGCGGCGCGAGGTGTTTGCCCTGGATCCCGACCAGCCACTCGCGGAGGTCCAGACGATGGAGGGCATGGTGGAAGGCGCCCTGGCGGGGCAGCGGTTCAACACGATCCTCACCGGTCTCTTTGCAGGCATTGCGTTGCTGCTGGTCGCTGCTGGGATCTACGGCGTGATGTCCTACTTCGTGGCCCGCGGAACCCACGAGATCGGCATTCGCATCGCCCTTGGCGGTGGGCGACCTGGTGTGTTGAAGCTGGTATTGCGGAGAGGTCTCAAGCTCGCGCTGTTGGGTGCGGGGGTGGGTATCATCGCGGTCTTCGCTTCGATCAAGGTGATCGCCGCCATGGTGTTCGGCGTCAGTCCCGCCGACGCCCTGACCGTCGGGGCCGGCGCGGTGTTCATCATCTTGGTGGGACTCCTGGGCTCGCTGATACCCGCCCACCGGGCCACACGGGTGAGTCCGTTGACGGCGTTGCGGAGCGAGTAGGAGCGTGCCGGGGTCTACAGGCCTTCCAAGACCGCGGCGCTCACCCAGTAGAAGTGGGTATCGTACGTGGGAAAAGTGTCGCCGATGGCCCGAACGAAGAACAGGTACCTTCCGTCCCGTGACATTGACGGGAATCTGTCGAAGTAATCCGACTCCACGTCGTAAGCCAGCCCCAAATTCACCGGCTCAGCCCAGCTTCCGTCCTCTTGGCGGCGGCTGATGTAGATGTCCGATGCGCCGCCCGTGTCGGGCCGGTCGATGGCTGCGAACAACAGGAACCGTTCATCGGGATCCACGTATGGATCGACGGCGCTGGGCACGTTGATCGGTCCCTCGAGTTGCTCCGGTTCTGCATACGTCCCGTTTGAAAAGACTGACCGGTAGAGCTTGGGCAGGGGCTCGCTCCATATCCTGGAGGAGAAGTACAGATTGCCGTTTCGCGCAAGCGTCGTCTGGCCGGAGCTTCGCGTGCTATCGAACGTCGCGATGCCGTACAAGGCGTGTTCCCGGCCGGGTTGGGGCAGCCGCGAATTGAAGAGTATCCTCTGCCCGTCGTCCGAGAACGAAGGACCGCCGGCGTACTCCGGGGCGAAGGTTGCGATCCTCGGCGCGGACAGCGAGTCGCCGTCGAAAATGGAGAAGAACACGGGCTGCTCGGGTCCCTCCTCCACGAACGCCGACCAGTAGATCTCCCTGCCATTCGGCGAAAAGGTCAGGGTGCCGTGGGGATGTCTCTCGGCGCTCAAGATCTCAGGCGCAAGTCGCAAGGGCTCGAGTCCTGGAGGCGTCCGGCCG
>JBDHAF010000169.1:0-8322 GCA_039588255.1 Gemmatimonadota bacterium
TCTGCGGCGTTCTCCCCCAACGGAGAGCAGATCGCGTACGCGTGGCACAACGAGCAAGACTTTGATGACCTGCGCTTGATCCGTGCGGATGGATCCGACCAGAAGCTGCTGTTCAGCGATCCCGACGTGCGTTCGGTGACGGTGAACGATTGGATCCCCGACGGTTCCCGGATCCTCGTGACTCTCGTGAGGTTCGACTCCACGGTGCACGTTGCACACGTCCCGACCTCCGGTGGCTCCGTTGAAGTCATTGCCTCACAGTCCCTCAGTGAGGCGCTCCCGCAGGCGATGGCAGTATCTCCTGATGGCCAGTTCATCGCGTACGATGCGAGCACAGGTCGCGACGGATCAGCACACGACGTGTATATCATGACGGCTGAGGGCAGCTCCCCCAAAGTGGTAGTGCAGCATCCCGCAGACGACCGTCTGCTCGGCTGGTCTCCTCATGGTGACCGGATTCTCATTGCCAGTGACCGCACCGGGAGCGTGGACCTTTGGTCGTTACCGGTGTTCGATGGTGACGCTGCAGGAGAGCTCGACCGCCTCAAGCGCGACGTTGGCCAGTTCACTCCATTGGGTCTTGCTCGCGACGGCTCCTACTATTACGGCGTTAGGCATTTCAATTCCCACCTGTACATCGCGGATCTCGACCATGAGACGGGTGAACTTGAAGGGTCGCCGGAGGTCGTGACGCCCGCCATGCACAATTCCGGTGTGGAATGGTCACCCGATGGTCACTATTTGGCGTTCGCGAGATCAGGGGGCGGAGTACGTCAAGCGTCATGGGTGCTGGTCGTACGGGGACTGGATACCGGCGATGAGACCGAGTTCGCGTTGCCGATCGACGTACTGCACAGGTTGCGCCCCTCTTGGTCCCCCGACGGCCACTCGATTCTAGTCCACGGATGGCAACGTGGTGCCTATCCGAAGGAGGGCGTGTACACCGTAAGAGTCGAAACCGGCGAGCTGACGACCCTGTTTGCCAGTGAGTCCGTTTGGGATCGGCTTTTCGATTGGCTCGGGTGGTCGGCTGATGGAAATGCAGTGTTCTTCAGGGACGAAGGGCGGAGTCGCGGGGACTCAGCCGCCGGCATCGTGATGCGTGACCTAGGTTCCGGACGAGAGACGGACCTGTATCGCGAGATCTTTCCGCCCTATCCCGGACGGCTCGCACCTTCACCGGACGGTCGCAAGTTGGCGTTCTGCCTCTATGATAGCAGTACCCGGACAGACGCGCTCAACATCATGTCGCTACCGGGGGCAGAGTATCACACAATCCTCCAACTCTCCTCAGCAAGCATATGGCCGCCGGCGTGGACTGACGACTCTCGTCATCTGGTCTATATGAGCGACGGTCACCTCTGGCGAATCTCGGCAAGCGGTGGTGAACCTGAAGATCTCGGTGCGTTACCGTCGGAGAGGTACACACGCTTCCTTCTCAGCGTGCATCCGAATGGAGACCGGATCGCCTTCGTGGCCGAGACGGAGTCTCGATCTGAGCTTTGGAGGATAGAAAAGTTGTTTCCAGCGAGATGATGCAAAACTCGGTGAACAAAGTCGCGGCGTTTGCATTACAGGCCCGGCAGGACTCGGAACCGAATGCTCCCTTCTAGTCCCGTTTAGTCCCTTCCTGTACCGACTTAGCACCCCGTTCGTCCCGTCCTGTACCTTCTAGTACCGTCTAGTCCCTTCCTGTTGGTTAGCAAATGGTTTGCAGATCCGGGAACCAAGCATGGGCTCGCACACCGTCTCGACACCCCTACCTGAGAACGTTAGTCGCAAACAGCTTGCACACCTCTCCCTGGGAGGCATCTTAGCCACAAACAGAATACCGTCGGTGGCCTCCCGGCCTCCGTCGCCTGACCGACGCCGCAGTACGACGCCCGCTCGACGACGAAGGCCAACCACTGCCGCCGAGCCCGCCCCGGAGGACGGCATGCTCAAGCGCTTGATGCCTGCGCTGTTCGTCGCGCTCATTCTCGTTCCTCACGCGCGCTCACCGCAGGGGACAGAAGAACGCGAGAGCCACACACGGACGATCGAGTTCGAGACCACGGAAGTCACGGCAGCCAACATCGCCGTATCACCCGACGGTCAATCGCTGATTTTCACCATGCTCGGTCACCTCTTCCGCCTCCCCGTCGATGGGGGCGACGCCGAGCAGCTCACGTTCGGCCCGTTCTACGACACCGATCCCGCAGTCTCCCCAACCGGCAGACGTGTGGCCTTCATATCCGACAGAGACGGAAGCGAGGGGACCGTCTTCCTACTGGATCTGGAAACACGGGTAGTCACGCAGCTGACCCACGATCGGTGGGCGGGCCGGCCGTCCTGGTCTCCGAACGGCGATTGGGTGGCGTATCTCAGTTTCGTCCTCGACAGCACGCGCGCCTACTTCCCCATCGCCGCGCCGGCCGTTGTGCGGCGCGTTTCCGTGAGCGGTGGCGAATCCGAGATCGTAAGCGGCCCGCCCCGCATGCTCAGCTCCGTCTTCTACCTCCCGGACGGGCACCTGGGCTGGTCCGCATTCGAGGGCAGGCCGCCCTGGTGGCTTGGGGACGGAAGGTCGCCGATCGAGAACGCTACCACGCGGATTGAAGTTCTGGACAAGGACGGCGTCGTCTCCACGCTGCGTGACTGTCCGGGTATCGTCTACCGCCTCGTGAGCGGTCCCACGTCCGACGGCCTTTACGGGCGGCGACTGCCAACGCCGCGGAAGGGAGGCTTCTACCCGGAAGAAGAGGAACTCATCTTCCTTCCGTTGAGAGACGGTGCCGTGGAACACATCGCACCAGTGTCAGGCACCAACGGCTGGGATTGGGGTCCGCGGTTCGATGTGACCATGGACGGCGAACTCCTGTACATCGGTGAGGCCGGCCAACTCATGGCGATCCCCTTATCGGATGGTTCCCCACGATCCACCATGTTTCGCGCCGAAGTGACTCTCCAGGTCCACGATCCGGTCGTATCGCCCAAGAGCGAGCTGGCGGTTCCGGGGAGCAGTGCTGCTCCCAGGATCGTGGTATACCCGACGATGTCGAACGACGGCGACGAGTTCTTTTTCGTGGCAGCCGGCAAGGTCTGGGCACAGCCCCTGGGAGGTGGGCCAGCACGTGTCATCTACGAGAGTGACGGCTTCGCAAGGGATCCGGTTCCGTCGCCTGACGGGCGTATGCTGGCTCTGGTCGATCTGAAGGTGGGGATCCGCGATCTCAACGTGCTCGACCTTGAGAGTGGCGAGGTGCGCACCCTGGCTTCGGGAGGGGATTTCTGGCAGGCGGCTTGGCATCCTGACGGCGAGAACCTCGTCTATGTAGAACGTGGTAGATCATCCATCGTGATGCTCAACGTGAGCACTGGTGAAACGCACGAAATCGTGCGTGGGGCGACGTGGCTCTCACGACCGCGATTCTCCAGGGACGGCCGAGCGCTTTGGTACACCAGTGAGGAGGTGCTCCACCGCATCTTCCTAGCGGATGGAGCCACCGCGGAGCCGGTGATTGCACTGGTGGCGTCCCCAGCGACCGACTTGCCGATCTGGACGCCGGTCGGCAATGCCGTCCTCTCGCGCGATGAGCGATGGGTGGCCTTTCGTCGCGGCGCGGAGATCTGGCTCGCCAGCGTCGACACGTCACCACCGGAAGCGCACCATGCCCGCCGCCTGAGCCCGCGCGGCGGCCATGCGTTCGACTTCGAACGTGACGGCTCCGCAGTGGTCTTTGCGGATGCGAACGAGGTTTGGCGACAACCGCTCACGATGGGCGAGCCGGAGCAGGTCGCGCTGCGGGTGGAGGTTCTCCACCGGCTACCGCCGCCAGTGCTGCTTCGCCACGTGCGTGTTCTCGATTTCACTGCTGGAGGATTCAGTCCCGAGACCTCCATGCTCGTTGACAGCGGGAGAATCCGCGGGATCGGTGTTGTCGCGGAGCGGAGCGTTCCCAGCACGGCGGTCATTCTGGACGCCGCGGGCCGGTTCGCGATCCCGGGGCTGTTCGATATGCATGTCCACGGGCGGGGAGGATATCAGGCTCCCAGCAACCTGGCATACGGCGTCACCTCGGTACGGGACGTGGGCAGCAGCGAGCCCTGGTGGCTCAACGCTTTCGATGACTGGTCCGATGCGGGCGGAGTACCGGTCCCGCGATCGTTTCATGCGGGAGCAATGATCTACGGCCCTCCCGAGATCCTTGCAACGGAGGACGACGCGCGGGTGGCTGCGCGCCGGGGCCAGGCGGCCGGTGCGAGTCTCATCAAGGTGTACTCGACACTCCCATGGTCGATCCACAGAGCCGTGGCGGAGGAAGCTCGCCTGCTGGGACTGCCGGTGGCCGCACACGGCACCACCATAAAGGAGGTGACCATGGGCGCGACGCTCGGCTACGCCACGCTGGAGCATGCGGGCTTCCGGTACTACGACGATGTGCTGCAGATGCTGGCCGAGGCGGGTACGTATTGGGACCCCACGGTGGGGAATGACGTGGGTGACCACCTACTGCTGGAGGCCGAGCCCGAGCGAGTTGAGCGCGAGGAATTCCGTGCCTTCGTCCCAGCGGCGCGAGTTCAACGGGAACTCGCCACTGGTGACACCGCGTGGAAGGCCCGGACGTATCCCGTGGTCTATGCCCAGCAGCTCGCGAGCATAGGGGCAGCATATCGCCGGGGTGTAAGACTCCTCGCTGGCACGGATAACCCCGAGCACCTTGCGTTCGCCGGTGTGTCGCTTCACTGGGAGTTGGAGCACCTGGCACGTGCCGGGATCCCATTGCTGGAAGTGCTCCGGATAGCGACACAAGAGGCAGCCAGTGCCGTGGGAGCTGGAGGGGAGCTCGGGTCGTTAGACACCGGCAAGGTTGCCGACATGATTCTGCTCGACGCGAATCCGCTCGAGGACGTCAGGAACACACAGGCAATCTGGCGCGTGATCAAGGGCGGTTGGGTGTTCGATCCGGAGAGGCTGCGGCCGCAGAGGAATTGAACAGGCGAAACGGCGCTCCGCTGGGAGCGGCTTTCACAGGCCCGGCAGGACTCGACTCGTCGAGCGGCGGCACGTGCGCGTCAGCGGACGAGCCGACGGTTAGAGCGAGTCTGTCGGGCATGCGAAAGCCCCGCCGACTGGCGGGGCTTAGCAGGCCCGGCAGGACTCGAACCTGCAACCCCCGGTTTTGGAGACCGGTGCTCTGCCAGTTGAGCTACGAGCCTTCGAGGTCGATCGGGCGGTTGGAAACTCTCCTCAACGACCATCTGCGTACCGCCATACCAGCGTACCGCCCTACCATCCGCAGGGTGGCTGACGGGAATCGAACCCGCAACCTCCGGAGCCACAGTCCGGCGCTCTAACCGATTGAGCTACAGCCACCACGGCCCCGCAATATGGCGCGGAGTGCAACGTAGCCCCACCCGAAAAACCGGTCAAGCGACCGGTGAGAATACTCACAGCAATTGCCGAGCGGTCAGCATTGATTGGGTCGAACGTCCCAAACAGCCCTGAAGGAGGCTCCATGTCCCCACGCCTACGACTCGCCGCCCTCGTGGCCCTCGGTACCGTCGCTTGCAGCTCCTCGCAGCCGGTCGTCGGGAGCCCAAGCCCCAGCCAGACGGCTGACGTCGACGCACCGGCCGGCGAAACGGTCACCGGCAACACCGCCGTCACCCTCGGCGTGCCGCCCGGCCACCTGCCGCGGCCGGGTCACTGCCGCATCTGGGTACCCGGAACACCGCCCGGCCATCAGGCGAAGGCCCGCTCCTGCGACGGCATCCTGGCCCACGCCCCCGCGGGTTCGATGGTGATCTACCGACCGTACAAGGACAAGAAGATCGTCCGGGTGCGGTACGTCGATCGCGAGCGGGTCGGCGTCATCACGATCGCACGGGTCTTCGAGGTGGGGAGCGGCCGCCTGGTCCGCGAGGAGCGGCAGTGATTAGGTGGTAGGTGGTACCGACATCTACCACCTAAGACCTATCACCTGTCACCTGCTTTTCGCCTGATTCGCCACCGCCTGCTGCGCGGCCTGCACCGCCTCCTGATCGGCGAGGTAGTAGTTGCGAATCGGCGTCAGGTCGTCGTTCAGCTCGTAGATGAGCGGGATGCCGGTGGGAATGTTTAGACCAACGATCTCCTCATCGGGGATGTGATCGAGGTGCTTGACGAGCGCGCGGAGGCTATTGCCGTGCGCCGAGATCAGCACACGTCTCCCCGATTGCACGACCGGCGCAATCACCTCGAACCAATAGGGGAGCATACGCGCCACGGTGTCCTTGAGACATTCCGTGAGCGGAAGCTCGTCCGGCGCGAGATCGGCGTAGCGCGGGTCGCGCCCGGGATGCCGCTCGTCGTCGGGAGACAATGCGGGCGGCCGCGTGTCATAACTCCGCCGCCACAGTTGGACCTGATCGGCCCCGTGCTTCTCCGCCGTCTCCGCCTTGTTCAAGCCTTGTAGCGCGCCGTAGTGCCGCTCGTTGAGTCGCCAGCTCCGATAGACCGGGATCCACATGAGATCCATCTCGCGGAGTGCTATCCACAACGTCTCGATGGCACGTTTCAAGACCGACGTATAAGCCACATCGAACGTGAAGCCCTCCGCCAGCAGCGTCCGGCCTGCCGTCACCGCCTCCTCGACACCGTTCTCCGTAAGTCCCACATCGGTCCAACCGGTGAACCGGTTCTCCTTATTCCAGGTGCTCTCACCATGGCGGAGCAAGACCAGCTTGAACATTTCGTCCTCGATCGTCTCGGTCGCTGTAACATGTTGAATTAAGAAGGGTTACAGAGCAGCGTCAAGCCGGGCCGCTCGCGGGACTGCCCTGACCTGAACTCCGCACCCAGACTCCCGCCGTGTAGCCTTCTCGCCGCTCGATCTTTCCGGACCAACGTGGTGCTGAGATGGGAGTACCTGTTGGGCTCGACGCTCTTGCTGGTGTGGCAGCACGGGCGCACCGGGTCACTCGGTGACGGGTCGTTCTCTTCTCTGTACCGGAGTTGACGAGCTGCTCGACGCTGCGGCCACGAACGCGCTGGTCTTCAAGGTCGTCTCGGCTGCGACAACCATCTGGAGCCGCCAGGTATCTAACCAATCGAAACCCTCGCTTTCAGCGCCCCGTATTGGGGAAGGACCCTCAAGCAGCCGAGGCACGCCAGATGGACTGTCCGCGACCATTGAAACTGGCTCGTCGCGGCGACGCCCCCCGACTCGCCGCGATCGCCGGCCTATTGCTGATACCGTTCGCCACCCTCGAAGCCCAACAGTCGGTTCGACCCGAGCTCGTCGGGCGCGTGGGCACCCTCGAGCCATATCAGGCGCTCGCCGTCCGCGCCGAGGCCGGCGCGCCACGAATCGACGGCCGCCTGGACGATCCGGCGTGGCAATCCGCACCGACGTTCTCGAATTTCATGCAGCAGGATCCCAACGAGGGCGAACCGGCGTCGGAGCAAACCGAATTCCGGGTCGTGTACACTGACAACGCGATCTACATCGGGGTTCGGGCCCATGACTCCCAGGCGGACCAGATCGCCGCACGGCTCACCCGGCGGGATGAGGACTCGCCCTCCGACTGGATCGTCGTGGCCATCGACTCCTACCACGACCGCCGCACGGCATTCGCGTTCTTCGTCAACCCGGCCGGCGTCAAACGTGACTCCTACATCTTCAACGACGGGAACGACGACGACTCGTGGGACGCCGTCTGGGATGTCGGGACCTCGGTCGACCCCGAGGGATGGACGGCGGAGTTCAAGATCCCGTTCAGTCAGCTTCGGTTCTCCAAGGCGGACGAGCACGAGTTCGGCTTTCAAGTGGTCCGCACGATCAATCGGCTGAACGAGGAGCAACACTGGCGCCTCATGCCGAAGGAGGAAGCCGGACTCACTTCGAAGTTCGGTGACCTGGTGGGGATTTCGGGAATCACACCACCGCGGCGCGTGGAAGTGATGCCCTATGTTTCCGCCACGGGCGGTTGGGAGCCCGGTGAAGACGGCAATCCGTTCGCCACCGGGAGTAACCGCAGCGGTCGAGTCGGGGCCGACCTCAAGATCGGCGTCACCTCGAACCTCACGCTTTCGGCCACGATCAATCCCGACTTCGGTCAGGTTGAGGCCGACGCCGCCGTCGTCAACCTGAGCGCGTTCGAGACGTTCTTCCCCGAGAAGCGCCCGTTCTTCAACGAAGGGCTCGACATTTTCCGGTTCCCGATCCTGCTGGGAGACGGCGACGACGCGAACGAGCAGCTGTTCTACACCCGTCGCGTCGGCCGCGCGCCGCAGGGTGACGCGGATTCGCGCGGTGGCTACGCCGAGTCGATCGACCAGACCACGATCCTGGGAGCCGC
>JBDHAF010000170.1:0-8307 GCA_039588255.1 Gemmatimonadota bacterium
GAGGCCGGCGAGCGTACCGACAAGAGAGCCGCCGTGCGACTGCTCGAGGAACGTGAGTCGGGGGAAACGACGCACTTCACCGTAGTGGATCGCAACGGCATGACGGTCGCCGTCACATCGAGCATCAACGCGTATTTCGGCGCCCGGGTGGCTCACGAGACGCTGGGATTCCTCTACAACGATTACATGCACGAGTTCGTCTTCGGCGCTCCCGAGCACCCCTTCGCCATCCGCCCGGACGGCATGCCACTGTCGTCGATGAGTCCCACCGTCCTCGCCCGGGACGGACGACCGGCGCTCGCCGTGGGAAGCCCCGGCAGCGCCCGGATCATCTCCGCCGTCACCCAGGTCGTTCAGCTCTGGGTGGATGAGGGGCTCTCCATCGACGAGGCCGTCGCCACACCACGCATCCACGCCCTTCCCGGGCAGCGTTTTTACATGGAGGCGCGCCAGATGCCCGGCGCGGTGCGCCGGACCATGGAGGGGCTGGGATACACTTTCCCGGACGTGAGTTGGGACCTGTCGCTGAACGGACTCAACGCCTACTTCGGCGGGGTCCACGCCGTGGCGTTTGACGGAAACGTGTGGCGCGGCGCCGCCGATCCGCGACGAGACGGCGCCGTGAGATACGCCATGCGGTAAGCGGGATTACTCGGCCTTCACCGCAATGATCGGGTCCACTTTCGTGGCGCGATGGGCTGGGACAAAACACGCCAGCCCGGCAATCACCGCCAGCAACGCCGCCACGCCGCCGAACGTACCGAGGTCCGTCGGTGTCACGCCGTAGAGCATGCTCGCCAGCACGCGCGTGAGCCCGAGGGCTCCCACCAGCCCGATCCCAATCCCGATGGACGAAGGCACCATACCGTGCCGCAGCACCGCACCCATGATGTCCCGTCGCCCAGCCCCCAACGCCATGCGGATCCCCATCTCACGCGTCCGGTT
Organism: Gemmatimonadota bacterium; assembly: GCA_039588255.1. Lineage (GTDB taxonomy): Bacteria > Gemmatimonadota > Gemmatimonadetes > Gemmatimonadales > GWC2-71-9 > B3T1B10. The sequence continues at coordinate 946 of JBDHAF010000170.1, forward strand.
TGCCACGGAATAAGACACGACGCCGTAGATCCCAATGGCCGCCAACGCCATCGCCACCACCGCGAAGATGCCCAGCAACAGCATGTTGAAGCGGGGGCGGACCACGCGGCGAGCGATGAGCTGATCCATGGTCATGAAGCGGGACATCATCAGGTCGGGCTCGAGGGCCTGGAGCCGCGCCCGGACTGTGGGCACGAGGGCCCCGGGATCAGATTCCGCGCGGATGATGATGAACGTCGCCCCCCGAGGGGATTGGAGCTGGGGCCAATAGGCGTAGGGCTCCACCGGTGTGCCGACCTCGAACGGCCGCACGTCCGACACCACGCCCACCACGGTACGGGTCGCACCGTAGAGAACGATCTGCTCGCCGAGGGGATCCTGTTCGGGCCAGTACCTGCGTGCCATCGCTTCGTTGATGATCGTGACATAGGGAGCGCCGGCGACGTCGCCCTTGTCGAAGTCACGTCCTCGCACGATGGGGATTCCCAGCGTGCTGAAATAGCTGGGTCCGATGTCGAACCACCGAATGATTGGCTGCTCTCCCGCCGGAGGCGCCGGCCGGCCCACGATGAGCATTTCGCCGCTGTCCATACCGCCGAACATCGGCCCCGCCGAGGCGTTGCCTACGGAGACCACCGAGGGAATGGACTGCAGGTCCTCCACGGCCCGTTGCTGGAACGCCGCAATCTGGTAGCCGTCCGCGTACTTCCCGCTCGGCGCCAGAGTCCACAGGGTCAGCAGATTGCTACGATCGAATCCAGGGTCCCAGCGCATCAAGGTGGCGAAGCTCTGCAACAGGAGTCCGGCACCGGTCAGCAACACGAACGCCAGCGCGATCTCCGACACCACCAGCATCCCTCGCGCCCCCAAACTCGATCGTCCAAAACGAGATTGATCACCCTCTTTCAGCGAATGACTGAGATCCAACTGCGACGCGTGCAGCGAGGGCACAATCCCGAAGATCACGCTCGTCACAATCGACAACAGCAGCGCGAACACCATCACGGTGCCGTCCAGCGCGACCTCGTCCAGCCGTGGGACATCGCTGGGCGCCACGGCCACGAACATGCGGACCGCCCATGTCGCGAGCAACAACCCGGCCGTCCCGCCGATCGCCGCCAGCAAAAGGCTCTCGCTGAGCAACAAGCGCACGATGCGGGACCGTCCCGCCCCCAGGGCGGCGCGCACCGCGAATTCCCGCCGCCTCCCCGCCGCACGCGCCAGCAACAGATTCGCCACGTTGGCACATCCGATGAGGAGCACGAACCCCACGGCGCCGAGGAACACGAGGAGGAGGCGGCGAACCGAGCCGACGATCCCCTCGTGAAGCGACACGATCTCGACACTCCAATCCGCATTCGTCTCAGGGTGTTCTGCCGCGAGGCCCAGCGAGATGCCGTCGAATTCCCGGCGGGCCACTGCGATATCCACTCCCGGGCCGAGGCGTCCGAACGCGGCGAAACCCCGCCAATTGCGATTCCGTTCGTCCCGGGGATTGAAGTGCAGCGGCGTCCACATCTCGACGTATTCCAACTCGGGGACCTCCGCCGACGGTGGCAGTACGCCGATGACCGTATAGCTCCCTTCGGTGAACGGCAGCGCCCTGCCGACGATATCGGGATCGCCCCCGAACTGACTCTGCCAAAAACTATGGGTCAGGATCACGACCCGATTGTCACCCGGTGGCAAATCGTCGTCGACGAACAGCCGGCCCAGCTGCGGGGTGAACCCGAACACCTTGAACAGCCCCGGCGTCGCCAGGCCGCTCGAGACGCCGCGGACCCCGTCTTCCTCCCGCAGGATGAACGACCAGCCCCGGCCCAAGCCGATCGCCTCGATCGAGCGGCTCCGCTCGGACCAGTCTTCCACGTTGGGAGGGGACGCCCTGCCATACCGTGGGCCCGACGCGGGCTGCTCCGACAGGGTGACCAGGCGATCGGGATCGGGATACGGCAGCGGCCGCAGGAGAATGCCGTTGACCACGCTGAAGATGGAGGTGTTGGCCCCGATGCCGAGGGCGAGGGTGAGGACGGCCACGAGCGTGAAGCCCGGGTTCCGGCGCAGTACCCGCGCCCCGAAGACGAAGTCCTGTAGAAACGATTGCATGGTTGGTTTCACCAGCATTTCCGAACGGTCCGGCCGTGGCGTCCCAGGGGTGTGAGACGCCATCCTGCGGCCTCGCCGCCATTGTCTGTCATCCCATCTAGCCCGCAGGCCGTGCGTCACCATGTCGGGAGCCACCTGGAGCCAATACCGCACCACACCGCTGTCGCGGTACAACTCCAGCAGGTCCGGCCCATGTTGCGCGCGAAACCGCCGCGGATAGGCTAGTAAGAGGAGCCGATACATCCACGGCGTGCGATCCGGGTTGCGCATGTCGTTCAGGTGGCGTTGCGGGAGACGGGCTCCATTACCTGGGCCGCGATTCCGGAAAGGAATTCGGCTTCGGCGGCTAGGGCCCCACGCCCTTGCTCGGTGATGGAGTAGTAGGTGCGACGTTGATCGTTGAGGTCGCCGGCCGCGTGACGGTCCGCGACATCGAGGAATCCCCGCTGCGTCAACCGGTACAGCACCCGATAGAGGTCCCCGGGCCGCGGCACCACACGGCTGTTGGTTCGGGCGCTGATCTGTTTGACGATCCCGTAGCCGTGGAGGGGCTCGTGCTGTAAGACCACCAACACCAGGAACTCCACCGGCTTCATGGGCTGTGCCGACCTGGCCATCCCGGCCATCCTTTCATGACTCGACGCCAATATTATACGCATTTTGCGTATACGCAATACGCGCACAGTTGTCGCCGTGCAGGCAATCCTCTTAAACTCTTATGACACAGTGATTTAACCGGACTGCGCGAAACGCATATCCGTGTCGATCAGGGCGATGTCGAAGGCCCCGTCGTGGCGTGTTACGCGAGTTCCAACGGCTTGCCCGGCGCGGCAACGATGAGGACCGCGCGACGACACTGCGTACAGTGGACGTCGCGTGCGGATCCACCTTCGTGGTCCACCAGGGGCCCGAGCATGAGGCTGCCATCGCACTGGGGGCAGGCGGCCTCGACTCCCGGGTCCATCATCATCTCGCGTATGTGCTCGGCGTCGCCGCGGGAGAACGCTTCGTGGATCCGCCGCCGTCGGTCGGTCAGCACGATCCGGCGCTCCGCCCCACTGCGTTGGACGGCCGATCGGCGGTCGTGCTCCACCGCCTGCGTCCCGTTCCTCCGATCCCGTACCCGTCGCTCGTGCCAAGATCGGCGATCCGCGCCGCGTAGATCGGCGAGAAAACGCCGTACACCATCGGTCGCACCTGATTTCGGAGCGAACATCGTTTCTTCAAGCTCCTGCGATTCGAGGCTACAGGGTCATTGAGATTTACGCCCAAAAAAGCCATCCCGCTAGACGTGCTGCGCACCCGGTGGCAACATTACCGCCAAGTCTCATCCCCGGCAGCCATGGCCCAGACAGCGGATTACCAGATCCTCATCGCCAGTTACCTGGAACCGGAGCACGTCGCCCGCATCCGAAGCGTCGATCCACGGCTCAACGTGATCTACGAGCCCGACCTCCTGCGGCCGCCCCGGTACGCCGCCGATCACACCGGCGGTCCGCTGGAACGCACCCCGGAGCAAGAGAGGCAATGGCAACGGCTGCTGCAGCAAGCCGACATCCTCTTCGATTTCGACCAGACCCACCGGGAGGATCTGCCGGATCTGGCGCCGAACGTGCGTTGGATCCAGGCCACCAGCGCGGGCATCGGCCATTTCGTGAAGCGAACGCGGTATGACACCCGCATGCCGGGGACGGTGTTCACAACCGCCAGCGGCGTCCACGCCGAGCCACTGGCGGAGTTCTGCGTCATGGCGATGCTCATGTTCAACAAAGGGCTCCTGCGGATGGTGCACGATCAGGAGCGCAAGCATTGGGAGCGATACGCCGGCACGGACCTCGTGGGCCGTACCATGGTCGTCGTTGGGGTGGGTACCATCGGGCGGAAGGTTGCCCGTATCGGCCGGGCGTTCGGCATGACGGTGATCGGGATCAAGCGCGACCCGGCGGGCATCGACCCGGCGACGCTCAACCTCCACGAGCTTCACGGACCACACCAGCTTGCGGACGTGCTCCCCCGGGCCGAGTACCTCGTGCTGCTCACGCCCCACACGCCGGAGACGGAGAAGATGATCGGGGCCCCGGAGCTGGCGGCCCTGCCGGCCGGCGCCATCGTCATCAACATCGCCCGGGGCGCCGTCATCGACGAGCCGGCACTCGTCGAGTCGCTGCGATCCGGCCACCTGGGCGGCGCGGCGCTGGACGTGTTCGCCGAGGAGCCGCTGACGGCCGAAAGTCCCCTGTGGGACATGCCCAACGTGTTGGTCAGTCCCCATTCGGGAAGTACGAGCGACCGCGAGAACGGACGTCTCACGAATCTGTTCTGTGAAAACCTGCGGCGTTTCATCGAGGGCGAGCCTCTCCTCAACGTGCTGGACATGGAGAAGCTCTACTGATTACACCCCCAACAGCCCTCGCATCATCCCGGCCACCGCGAACCCCATGTAGTTCCCCACCGCATACCCTAACAGACCGACGGCCACACCGGGCAGCAACCGATCGCTGTAGCCCCGGGCGCCGGCCAGTGCGATAGCCGACGCCGCGCCACCGACGTTTGCCTGTGATGCCACGGCGAGGGTCGCAAGATCGAGACGCGCGAGACGCCCGAGCCCAAAGATGATGATGCCGTGCACGGCCACGGTAATGATCGCGTAGTAGAACACCGGCGGACCCATCGCCACCAGCGTGGCCACCACAGAACGGGCACCGTTGCTCGCCAGGAAGAGCAAGAGCAGGTAGTTGCCAAACAGCGCGCTGCCGTTGATCGCCTTGATCGCCGGCACCTGCGCCAGAAGCAACACGATGGTCGTCAACCACAGCACTTCGTGGATAGGGAGGAGCTTGGCGAGTTGACCCGAGGCCCACACGGCGCCCGCGGCGATCGCCGCCAACGCGGCCGCATCAGCCAGCGAGACGGGTTTCACGCTGCTGTGGAGGGTTTGTTCCAACGTGACGGGCTTCTCCCCGGTGGTCTGGTCTACCGGAGCGTCCTGCGACTGCTTGGGCCGGCCGAGAAGGACCGGAACCGTCAGGCACGCCGCCATCCACACTGCTGTCACGATGACGTCCGCGGCGGTAGCCGCAGAAAACAGATTGGGGCTGGTCTCGAAGGCGCGACCCAGCGCGGCGAAGTTCGCACCACCCCCCGTGTACGTCCCCGTAAACTGCCCGGCGAGCTTCCACGTCTCCAAACCCACCAACCCGGACAGGAGAAGGCCGCCCGTGATGGCCCCCACCGCCGTGCCGACGGCTCCGATCCCGAAGGCCGCCAGCATCCGGGGGCCCGCCCTCATCACCGAGCGGAGATCCACACTCAAGAGGATGAGGGCGATGGCGAGATTCACGCCGGTGCCCATCAAGAAATCGTAGGCCGGCGAGTTGCCCGGGATGAGCCCGACGTTGGACAGCACCATCGCGATCAGGATGCCCACCAGCGCGGCGCCGAGGGATCGGAAGACACGAACCCGCTCTTCCAACTCGATGGCAAGGAAGACTACGGCGGCGAGAACGAGGAATATCGCCAGGGGATCGGTGATCATCTTCGTCCTACTCCACTGCCTGGTGGATGGAGATCAATCTGCACGGGGAAACTCGCCCGCAAAGATGTCGTACGATGGCATTGAGCGCCAATAGCCTCTGCCGCGGCGTTGTCCCTGCTCCGACGCGCCATTAGGTTCGACTCCACCGAGAGCCGCTCACAACCACCATGGAGGCTCATAAGGGATGAAAAGGATGATGGGGAAGATCATCGGCGGCCTCCTCATGCTCACCGTCATCACCCTCGTTGTGTCGTCGACCTTGGGACGAGAGATCATGTCCGGGAAGCAGCCCGGGCTGTGGTCGTTCTCCATCATCCACTTCGCCGGGTATCTCTTCTTTCTCCTCATGCCCGTCGAGGCGCTGGTGCCCTTCTACGAACTCGAGGGCCATCCGGCGATGGTCCTCGTGGGACTCAGCGTCGGCACGGCCGTCGCCGCGCAACTCATCGACTACGGCATCGGTCGCATCCTCAGTCAGAGAGTGATCCGTTTTCTGGGAGAGAGGAAGTACGAGCGGTTACGGCCCAAGATCGAGAGGTGGGGCGGTTGGGCCATCTTCGTCTTCAACCTGTTCCCCCTATCCTCCCCCAATATGCTGCTCGTCGCCGGCATCACGCGGTTCCACGCCGGCCGGACGTTCGCCATCAGCACCACCGGACTGACAGCGAAGTACTTCGCGATCGTGTACCTGTTCGGATGAGAGCTGGTGGCCGTCTCCAGTGCGACGGCTCGAACCATCACTCCTGCCGGCCCAGCTCTCCCGACATCGAATCGCGGTGGCGCTTCAACTGATCGAACAGCTCAGCCTGATCCATCGCCCGCTCCACCTGCACCACGAATCCCGCCAGGGGACCGACGCACTGGTCGCGGAGCTTGCGAATTCCCTCGATCAACTGCCGAGGCGGCATGGGAGGATTGGTCGACATCGTGTCGCGCCAGAACTCCTCGGTGGCATCGTGAAACGCCACCACTTGTTCCATTTCGTCCTCTCCAAAGCCACCCTCCGCCACCTGCTCCCGGATCGTGGTGACGATGCCCCCGAGAAGCATCTGCACGTTTTCCCGGGAGCCCCACCCGACAGAAGAGATCCGATTCAGGAACTCGGCACGTTGGTCATCGCTCATAGCCCCACACTATAAAACTCACCGTATGACTAGGCCAGAGACCATGGTTCGAACGTGCCGTCAGCTCCAGTCGACCTCTCGTACCCACTGGGAAAACGTGGTGGGCTCGATCCCGTACGCAGTGGCGTTACCCGAGATGTCGGCGTCGTACCCCACGCCGTCGAACCACTCGAGCATGAGGGCGAAATCCTCGCTGAAACCGCGGACTTCCTCGATGGGCGTGGGCGCGAAGACCACCTCCTTGCCCATTGCGTCGCTCACGATCCGGGCCGTCTCCGGCATGGTGAGCTCGTCGCCTGCGATATCGAGTGCCTTGCCGTTCAACACCTCGGCCTTTTCGAACGCAACCAATCCGTATTTCCCGATGTCCCGCACGGCGATCATTTGCACGCGCGTCTCCGGCTTGACTCCCACGGTGAGCTGCCCATTGTCGATGGCCGGCTTGAACCACGGCGCGAGAAGATTCTCCATGAAGAAGACCGGGCGAAGAATCGTGTGCGAGGGCAGACCCAAGCCACGTACAGCCTCCTCGACACGCCATTTGTTATCGAAGTGGGGAATGCCCGTCTGGCGGTGGGCCGACCCAACCGACGTGTA
>JBDHAF010000171.1:0-8345 GCA_039588255.1 Gemmatimonadota bacterium
CGTCCGGTCGAAGTAGAAGCGGAGTACCACGGTGCGGCGATACGGCTCCCGAAGCGCTCGGAGCGCGGCGAGGACCTTCTCCTGGAGCTCGAGCTGCGCCGCAGCCTCTGCCGTGGAGGGAAGGCGCTCGCTCCGCGCCACTGCACGCTCCCGCCGCTCGCGTCGTCCCCGAGTGCGCCGCCAGCGCCGCGAGAGGTTCCGCACCACAGCCGCCAGCCATGGCCGGGGTGACCGCGGGTCCAGAGGACGGCGCAGTGCGGCAAGGTAGGCGTCTTGGACCACGTCCTCCGCGCCATGCTCGTCCTCCAGCAGCGCGTAGGCGAGTCGGCGCAGAAACGGACCGTGCGCCAAGAGCTCCTCGGACCGGTCCCGAAGTCGCGGAAACCAAGCGCATCAAGAAGCGCATCACCCGCCGACGCGGGGCCGCAAACGCAGCGGGTGGCGCTTTCGGGCGCCGCCCTAAGTCCCGAACACGTCGGGAGTTATCTGGTGCCGGGGAAGAGATTCGAACTCTTACTCCCGAAAACGGGAACTAGGCCCTCAACGTAGTGCCTCCCCCTTGTGGGCCAACGACTTACGACGACGAGTAGTCCATGTAGTCCATAGATTCCACTGAGTCCACCAGAAGCGCATCGCTAACGCATTTGGGGGATACTCCCCACCCGCCAGAACCGCACCTCCCCGAGCCGTAGCCAGGGTGTCCTCGGCGGCCCCTCGGGGCCTCGAGGAGCGAACCACCGGCTCCCGATCCTGAGCCGCAGGGTAGTTGATGGTCAAGCACGCCCTTCCGCCCGCGGCCAAGGTGCGCCTGCTCGGCGTGTTGTCATTCGCGCGCGTCGCGATCGCACGAGAGATTCGGCGCTGCCGCCTGTGAAAGACGTTGGGCCGCTACATCGGATCGCTCATTTCGCGGGCTCAGGGAACTCTCAAGACTACGCTCGTAGTCTCGTCAGCTGAGAGTCGTACTCTCTTCGGTTTGCCACGCCACAGGAACGGATTCGTCTCGCTCCGAAGGCCGACGAGCCACTCCTGCGCCGTCAGTACTAGCCGTACTTCGCCACTCCGATCGGTGTACCGTCCAAAGTTGGGCTTAAAGCTAGGGTGCATCACCAGTATTGGGACATGTTCAACCGGGTTCCCGGCCGTGTCTCGCACTCGTATCGCAAGCGTCCCCGTCGCGACAAGTTTGAGCGTAGCCGTGGGGAGCCTGGACGATGGCCCGAGCACCACTACGCCGCGGGCCGTAGCGTCATTCACGAAAGCCTGAATCACATAGCGGCCCGCAGGTAGATTCGAGAGCATAAGAGAGTCGTCTTCTCCCGTGAAATCCGCGACACAGTCGGTGCCGACGTAACGCTCCGACGCGTGACGTACAAAGACTCGAAATCGAGTCATGACCCGCCCATTAGCATCCAATAGCCGAATCCGTAGACCGAAGCACCCCAACTTGACCGTTAGGGTATTGGGCTTGTCCGGTGAGATTCTCGTTTGACCGCAGAGCAACTTGCGTGAGTCAAGCCAGCAGACGATCATGTAGTCCCCGGGCTCCATCGACGGGAACTCAAAAAAGCCCGCGTCGTCGGTGCGGCGACTCCTCCGGATTGACCAACCGGGCTTTCCGTCGCTTTTGAGCCTGACGAGTGAAATCTCAACTCCCTCGACCCCGTCGGCGCCTGATCGAACCCTGCCAGAAACCGAAACGTACGTGGGTCGCCGGATGTCGTGTTGCGCAACCACGCCAGCCTTTACCGTTACACGGTGCTGCAGGTCTGGAATTGCCGCGAGCGCAGCGACTGTTGCAGCGTCTCCGAACATTGCTTCCAAGCTACGCTTGATCTCACCCTCTAGTCCGCCACGCGCTTGCTTCTCTGAGCTGCCGTTCCGCAAGAGGTGGATCACGTAGTCTCCCGCAGGGAGGGCACCAAACCTATACTTGCCGTCGGCAGCGATCGTGGCCGAGTGCCACACGAGGCGCTTGCCTGATAAGGAGATGGCGACGACGCGACCTGATTTGACGGGTCGGCCGTCGGCCATTGTCACGCTTCCGACTAGTACACCACTAGCCTCACCGGCTTTCGCGACAGCTAGCGTCAGCGCGAGAATGAGGCCCACCGCGATCTTACGCATGCCTACCTCTGCTCGGGCATAACACAACCTGTTTCGTCGTAGAGGTGCCACTCCAGGTGGATTTTGTACTTGATTGTAACCACGGCCACAACGAGCCAGCCACTCATCGTTCCCTCAAAATCCAGCTCGCCGTCGGAACACTCGGTGATTGGGGGATCGCAGTCATCGAAGAAGTAAGTCACGCTCTTCCCTGAATCACCACTACCATCGAGATGGAGTTCCCCTATGTCGACTCCAAGCGAAGCCGCGAAGGAGCTGAAATCCCCGATGCTGCTGTTGATGGTGTCGTGTACATGCGAATCCGCTGCCGCATGTGCCGCGACGGAAGCAGCCCGTACTTCCACTGTGGGTTTTGCCCACCCCAACGGACCAGGCAAGGGGTTAGCAACGTGTACTTTGATTTCCCACTCGATCTCCAGCGCCATGTCGCCACAGTCACACATCATGCGAAGGATGAGCATCCACAGGAAGACTTGGAACATCTGCTGTTCAAACCTGTCTTGGCCCAGGAGTCTCTGTCTGCCCGAGGGATCTCGCCAGTTGATTGGATTGTTTTGCACATAGGAGAATAGATTCGGCCCTACACTGTAGCTTAGAGGGTCTCGCTGCACGAACCGCCCGACATCTGGATCGTAGTACCTCGCACGGTAGTAAAGTAGGTCGCTCTCCTCATCGAGGAACCGCGCCGTGAACGTCCAGTGCTGTCCCAGCGGGTCGCTCGTCTGCGGCGTCCCGCCTCGCGTGATCGTCACCTTGCCGTAGGGGTCGTAGCGATAGCTCACGGCCGTCGCTTGGTTGAGGTCGGTGATCTCCGTGACCGACCCCAGCGCGTTTCGGTGGTAGAAACTCCTCGTCAACTCCGCCGTGTTCCCGTCCGTGTCGTAGTCGAGCACATCCGCCTGCTCGAGCATTTGGATTCCATCGATCTCGTCGTTCCAGACGAAGTTCTGCTGCCAGTTGTTCGACCCGTCGTAAACGGCGACGACGTGCGAGATGTTCTCCTGATCCCCGGGCTCCAGCGCGGTGGACCGAATGTAACGCTCCGCGTCCCCGGTGTTCTTCTCGACCCGCCGGCCCAGGGCGTCGTATCGGTAGCTCGCGACCGTGGAACCGTCGGACTTCTTCTTCACCTGCACGATCAGGTTCTTGTAGTCGTACTTGAAGATGAAGGTCCCGTTGTCCGTCAGGTTGCCGTTGGCGTCCCAGACGTGCGTCGTCCCGCCGACGTCCGTGTACTCGTTGAGGTTGTTCGTCGTGTAGCTCGTCGTCGTCGGCGATTGCTGCCACGGCGTCACGACCACCGAGGTGCGGTTGCCGTCATCGTCGTAGTTGTAGTCGATCTTCTTGGTGTAGGAGTTACCTACGGGCGAGGCCGGGTTACTGGACCCCATCCAGGCGTTTGTGAGCCGGCGCAGCTTGTCGTAGGCAAAGGCGTCGCCGCTCGAACCTGAAGCCCCGTACCGCTCGTAGAGGCGGTCGTGGACCTTGTCGTAGGCGTAGTCCAGGCGCACGATCGTCGCCGGGCTGCTCGTCTGATGATGGACCGATCCCAGCTCGCCGCGAAAGCCCGTGTACGTGTTCGTGCGGGTCGCGTTGTTCTGGTACGTCGTCTTCTTCTTGCGCAGCCCGATGTAGGCGTAGCTCGCGATGGTGTTCGTACCGTCGCTCATCGAAGTAAGCCGGTCAATGTCGTTGTAGCCGTAGCTGACCGTCAGGTTGGCGCCGGAGGGATAGGCCTCGGAGCCCTTGTTCCCGTTGGCATCGTAGGTCTTGGTGACCGACTTTGGGTACGCGGTCATGCCGACGTAGCGCTGCGTCTCCTTGTAGACGTAGGACTCCAGCCCGATCACAGCGTACTCGAGCTCCAGCTTGTAGTCGTTGTCCTCGTTGGTGAGCATCCGGTTCACGGCGTCGAAGGTCCGCGTCTCGGAGGTCGTGCCGAGGAAGCTCGGCACCAGGGCGATGGACCGCGACGTGTTCCGGTTCAAGGCGTCGAAGGTGTCGTCGATCACGTTGCCGGCCGGATCCGTGGTCTTCGTCACGTTGTCGTTCGCGTCATAAACGTAGCTGACCGTCTTGCTGTCCGGGTAGGTCATCGTCGTGGCCCGGTCCAGGGCGTCGTAGGCCCAGGTCGATTCGTTCGGGCTGTCGTCCTTGTGGGAGGTCACCCGGTCGTTTTTGTCGAAGCCCCACTCCGTCACCTGCGCGGAGGTGAAGTCGTCGATCGTCGCGCCGACCGTGAGCGCCCGCTCGTGCTTGACCATGCGGCGCAGCCCGTCGAAGGTCCACCGGACCGGGTTGCCCTCGGCGTTGATCCGAAAGACCAGGTTGGACCGGCTGCCGTAGAAGAACTGGGTCGTGTACTTGTTGTTCGCGTCCGTCCGGTCGATCTCGACGTAGGTCTGGCGGCGGTTCAGCTCGTCGTAGGTGGCCTCGTAGTCGTGGATGACGTTGCTGCCGCCGTCCTTCTCCTTGATCGACCACGCGGTCCGGTTGCCGTTGGCGTCCAGGGTGTAGGACCACTCGTTGCCCATGGCGTCGGTGATCTTGGTCTGGCGCCCGGCGGCGTCATAGGTGTAGGTCGTGTCCTTCCCGCGCGGGTTCGTGACTTTCTTGACCTGGCCGGTCTTGAGGCGCTCGATGGTCGTCACCGCGTCGGAGTAGGTCTGCGAGAGGTCCTTGAACAGCGCCGAGGTCTTCCAGGGCCGGTTCCGCTCGTCGAGGAAGTAGGACTCGCGCTGCAGCTCCGTGTCGGAGCTGTCCTTCTTCCTGACTTTCGTGACGTTGCCGTTCTTGTCGTACTCCCACGCGGTGTAGTGGTTCAGCGCGTTCGTCTCCTTCATGCGCCGGTCGAAGAGGTCGAAGGTGTAGGTCGTGTCGTTGTCCCGGCCGTCCGTGAAGGTCGTCCGGTTCCCGTTCTCGTCGTAGCTGTACTCGACCTCCGACGCCTTCGGGTCGGTCTCGCCCCGGATGTGCTTGACCACCCAGTCGCGCTCGTTGTACTCCCACTTCTCCTTGTTCCCCTCCGGCTTCGTGACCCGGATGCGGTTCTGGTTGAAGTCGTAGTCGAAGGTCGTGGTCCGGGTCGTGGAGGCGTCGATCTCCTCGACGAGCGTCAGCAGGTCGTCGGTGTTGGTGTAGGTAAGCGTGGTCGTGAACCACGGGTTCGCGCCGACCGGGTTGCCGTTCTTGTCGATGTTCTCGACCTCCTTCTTGGTGAGGTTGCCGTTGCCGTCGTAGTTGTACTTCCGCCTATAGCCGAGCGGCGAGGGGGCTTGGTCCTCGGTCAGCCGGCGGACGGTGTCCCAGGTGTAGCTCCAGGCCTTGCCGCGCGGGTCGGTCTTCGTCGCCACGTTGCCGGCCGCGTCGTAGGTGAAGCTCGTCTCGAGGTCGAGGCCGATCGGGTCCACCTCGATCTTCTGGAGCAGGTCGTTGCTCGATCCGCTCGCGAAGTAGGTGTAGTCCGTGTCGGTACCCTCCTCGTCGGTAAACTTCGTGATTTGTCCCTTCGCGTTGTACGTGTAGGACTTCGAGCTCGTCTGGGTTGCGGGATTCGTGACCATCGGGTTTATGACGCCGGTCAGGTTCCCCGCGGCGTCCCGGCTGTAGGTCCACGTGTTGGCCCGGGGGTCCGTGTAGGAGATGACGAAGTTGCCCGTGTTGTAGGTCCAGCTGTGGACGAGGTCGCTGGGGTCGTCGGTCCCGGTGTCCTGCGTCCGATGGCGCCGCTGGGTCAGGTTGAACATCGAGTCCCAGGTGTAGTCAACCCGGTTTCCTCGCGGGTAGACGATGTTGGCGATCGTCGGGGAACCGTAGCGATACAGCGTCACGTACTTGGGCTGTTGATCCACGAGCATATCGGTCTTGGTGATCTGGTTGCCGGTGAAATAGTAGCGGTAGACGTTGCCGTTCCGGTCCGTCCGCATGGTCATGCCCGACGAGTAGCTGTAGCCCACCGAGCTGCCGTTGATCGTCACGGTTGCGATCTGGTTTGTGGCGCCAAAATACCCAAACTGCCAGACCGTGTTGCCGCGCCCATCCGTGACCGAAGCCAAGCGGTTGCTGGCGTCGTAGTCCAGCGTCGTGGTGATGCCGCTCGGCTGGTCCGTCGTGGCCGGGGTCTTGACCGTCTTCAAGTTGTCGCTGGAATCGTAGGTGAACGTCCACGTCCGGCCCGCCGGGTCCGTGATGGAGCTGATGTAGTTGTTGGCGTTGTGAGCGATGATGTACGTCTTGCCGCGATCGTCGGTGTAGCCCGTCATCCGATAGGAGGCATCGTAGGTGTAGGTGTCCGTGTTTCCGTTGCGGTCCTTGCCCTCGGCGGGCATCCCATCGCCGTCAAACGTCATCTGGTTGCCCCACTTGTCGGTGAGAACATAGTTGCCCGCTACGTTCTTTGTCAGGGTGTCGCGCACGTCCGCCGGCCCCTCGTAGGACGCCCCATCCCAGGTGTAATCGTCGATGCGGCCAGAGGGCCGACGCACGCGGCCCATGTGCCCGTTCGGGCCACTCGGGTCCTCCTCGTTGAGGACCACGTACTCGACCGTCGTCTCCCAGCTCGGTAGCGTCTGCCGCCCGAGCTGGCTGGCGCCGCTGATCATCGACCGCCAGCGAATGCTGAAGGCATTGTCCTCAAGGACGCCAGGCGTGCGAAACAGGGTTTTGTCCCAGAACAGCTCGCCCGTCCTCACGTCCACGGTGACATCGCAGCACTTCTCCCCGCAACAGTGGACGCTGCATCGCTGGCTCTCACAAGTCATCGCCAGCTTCTGGACATCGCAGAGCGCGCTCTCCTGGGAGGGCGAGTTGTTGCTCCAGAATGGGTTGGAGTACGGAGCGGCCAGGACGGCGTCGATCAAGAAGATCATGAGGAACACGGCTCCGCCCACCAGCCCCATGATCGCGAGCGTGCGACCTTCGGCACTCTTCGGCAGTAGTCTCGACATCACGTTTCCTCCCTACGTTTGCTGTCGCCCGTGTCGCCCCTGGTTGCTACCGTCGCGGTTCGTCGGCCTGATCTTCCCGCGGTGCAGCTCTTGGGAGGGCGGGTACGCTTGCTGGCGCCCACGCCCAACGAGTGCGGCCTCTCTTTCATTTCCAGCTTGGCCTTCCACTCGGCTCGTCTCGCGCGCCGACCTTTGCGGCACGAGAGTGCGAGACAAGTTTCGACATGGTCTCTCTCCGTCTTGTGGGGCCTCACTTCCAGGGCTCAGCCTAGGCCCCTTGGGGGAGGGCACAATGGGCCGAAATGGCCATGGGCCAAAACGGCCCATGGGCCAAAACGGCCCACTTGCGCTCCGGAAGCCACTGCCTCTCATAGAGATATGGCTACAGCCCTGGGTACTGCCACGCCCCGGCGGCCGGGGGGAGGGTCTGCGATGAACCGGGTCATCCTGCTGCTGAACGTGACCGTGCTGGTGGTCAACTTCATGCTGGCGCTCACGGCGACCGACTCCCAGATCGGCCTCATGCAGAGCACCGCCGCGATCGCCAACTACCCCCGCGCTCCGCGCCGCGGCATGGGGGAAGGCGCGGATTCGTCCCACGCGTGTCTGCGCGTGGTCCAGTCGCTGGAGAGCCTCGCTCCCCAGACCCCGCTCACCACCGACAAGCTCCAGACCATCTACGACGCCGTCCGGTCGTACCGGGCGGTCGTCGGGCGGGGGGTGGCCCGCAGCCTGTACGAGAGCGAGGACGGCAGCGACCTGCGAGGGCTCTACCAGAGCCTCGGCAAGGCGGCTCGCCAGGAGATCGAGTTGGTGCTGGGGAGGAGCTTCTCCGACGGCAGCTTGGTCCAGCGCCTGGCGACCGAGGTCATCAAGAGCTGCCGCTAAGCTCGTCTGCGCGCCAGCGCCGTGCGAATCCGGGCGGCCAATTCGTGACGGTCCCGGACGCTCAGTTTCGGGTAGAGGTGCTCCAAGTGCCTCTTCACCGTGGCCACGCTGATTCCCAGCTCCGAGGCGATGCCGCGGTTGGTGTAGAGCAGCGTCACGAGCCGCGCGATCTGGGTTTCCCGCGGTGTGGCTCCCAGACGCCTCAGGCACGCTTCAAACGCGTCCTCCCGCCCCCCGCGGCCAGACTCCCTCCGATCACCCACGAGCGATTGGGGACGGCAGACTGAAAAGGGACCTTTCGGCGGGCTGAAAAGGGACCCCTGATTCCACGAAAGAGGGTCCGCCCGGTCGGCTATCGAGACGGCAGTTCCAAGAGCCGTTTCG
>JBDHAF010000172.1:0-8047 GCA_039588255.1 Gemmatimonadota bacterium
CCGAGTCCCGAAGAGCGCACCAAGATCTACAAGCAGGACGTGAAGGTCAACAAGCTCGAACGCAAGATCCGGAAACAGGTCATTGCGCACCTCTCGATTGGTGGGAATTCGGCCGATGTCCCCTACAGTCTGTTGCTCATGAGCTTGGTGAAGGACGTCGAGCGGATTGGCGACTACGCGAAGAACCTCGCGGAGACTCTGGACGTCAGTGGTGCGATACTGCCGGATGACGAGACCGTGGCCGAGTTACGGGAGATTCGGCAGGAAGTGGAGGTTGCTTTCGAGGCCGTTGCGGAGGTGTTTGCCAGGTCTGACGAGGAGGAAGCCGTGGAGCTGATTCGCCAGGGCCGGGATATGACTCACCGCTGCGACGCGCTCATCGACAGGATTGCCAAGAGTGACTACGACGCAGCCACCACGACGGCTGTCGTATTGGGTACTCGGTTCTACAAGCGCATCGGTGCTCACCTGCTGAACATCCTGTCGGGTATCGTGATGCCGCTTCACAAGCTGGATTACTACGACGAAAAGGTGTTGGACGAGCCCCGGGACTAGCGCTTGCCTCGGTCTCGAGCAAACATATCCCCGGTGCGCCACCGCGGTGCGCCGGGGTTTTTCCCCGTCGGGAGAGCCGGAAGAAACGTCGTGACTGCAGTCCGATTCCAACACACTGACGACCTGACAGACTGCTCGGAGCTTACTTCACTGCTCGGCCCGGTCGCTGCAGTGGAACGCCAACCTCTCCCCAGGAGCGGTTTTTCGGCGTCTTCCTTCGAAAGAGTCACCGTTCAGCTTTCGTCCGGCGTGTCGGAGAGATTCGTGCTCAAGCGGACCCGCCTAGCGGACGACTGGCTCTCCCAGCGCACTGCCGATCCGGTGGGGAGAGAGGCAGCGCTGCTGGACGAGCCGAGCTTATCGCGGGTGTGGGATTGCTTCGTGTGCCCGTACCGCGCATTTGCCATCGACACGCAGGAGATCGGGGTGCTGATGGATGACCTGACGGACCACCTGCTTCCGGACGAGCAGAAACCGGTCGCCGTGTTACACGAAGATCTCGTCATCAGCGGGATGGCCGCGATGCACGCGGCCTTTTGGGAGCCGGATGAGCTGTCCATGCCGTGGCTGCTGAAGCCCGAGCACTATTTCGGGATGATGGGTCCGGGCAACTACCCCGAGGACGTTCGAGCGGCGCCGCCTGATGGGATTCGCAAAGCCATGCGGGAGGGTTGGGACGCCGCGCTGAACGAGCTGCCGTCGCTGGTTGCCGAGCAGCTCGTACTCCCACCGGAAGAATTGGCCGGGCAGTGGACCCATCTGCCGCGAACATTGCTGAACGGCGACATGAAGATTGCCAACCTGGCAATCCTTCCTGACCGACGTGTTGCGGCCGTTGATTGGGCGTTTGTGGGCTGTGCTCCTTGCACGTTCGAGATAGGGGGGTATCTGGCGGTCAATGCATCGTGCCTCGCCCGCTCGAGAGACCACTTCGTCGCGTGGTATCGTCACCGGCTCGAGGAAGGCCTGGGCGGCAAGTTGGAGGATCCGCTGTGGAACGAGATGATCGTTG
The DNA here is from genome assembly GCA_039588255.1 of Gemmatimonadota bacterium. Classification (GTDB taxonomy): domain Bacteria; phylum Gemmatimonadota; class Gemmatimonadetes; order Gemmatimonadales; family GWC2-71-9; genus B3T1B10. Next base: position 1,568 of record JBDHAF010000172.1, read on the forward strand.
CGGGGCTGGTGTGTGGTGCGATGATGTGGTTGTGGGCGAAGGGCGGTGCGCTACGCGCCGACCGCCCCGGGGCGCGGGAAGATTTGGATTGGTGGACTCGTCACCTGGAATTCTGGGCGGTGGGAAGGTCCTGACTAGCGCCGGCCCGCGAGGAACTCATCGAGCAGCGAGTTGAATTCTTCCGGCCTATCCATGTGCAGCCAGTGACTCGTTCCCGTCATGCGCTCGGTGGGCAGATCCGAGATAACGTTGTGCAGGCTGGTCGGGAACTCGTTCATGTCCGAGATGACGTTGAACATAGGCCCCGAAAAGGATTTCAGGGTAGCCGCGGGGTCGAACTCCACGATGCTGCGGAACGCGTTCACCAGCGCCTCCTGGGACGTCTGGGTCAGGGAGGCGAGAACCTCCCCGCGCACGTCAGGAGTCGCGTTGACCAGAATTGCTTCGTAGTACATCATCGCGGTGGACTGGTACGCCGGGGATTGCAGCATCTGCACCAACATGTCGATCTGGGTTCGCGCCGAGCGTTGGTCTCCGATGGGATCGACGAAGAACAGGCCGGCCACTCGGTTGGGATGGGCGCCTGCATATGTTGCGACGGCGCCTCCGCCAAAGCTGTGACCCACGAGGACGAAACGTTCGAGCCCGAGTTCGTTGACAATCGCTTCAATGTCGGCGGCGACACTTTCCAGAGAATAAGCGGCACCGCTCGGCTTGTCCGATTCGCCATGGCCCAGCATGTCGAAGGCGACCGCTCGGCGGCTGTTCCGAACGTGAGCCAGCTGGCCACTCCACTGGCTGCGGTTCCCCGCGAGGGAATGGACAAACAACACGGGAGTACCACCACTGCCGCCGTCGCTGACTCTCAATCTGCCCGCGGGCCCGTCCACCCAGAGGAGACGCTCGCTGCTTTGTTGACCACCTAGTCCCTGCCCGGACGCCAGGACCGCAACGGCCAACGCTAGGCCTTTCGAAAGACTCATCATTCCTCCAATAAACCACGAGCAATCTGAAGGTCCAACTCCACTGCTATCGGTGGAGGCCACGCCCCGAGATCCAGCTGTGTTTGAATCCGCGAGCGCTCCCCCGCGATTTGGGATTGGGTGGAGTCATCCAAGAGTTCTGCTCGAACGGCATCGGCCAACTCGTCCTCATCCAACCATGACTGATAACCGTCGGGCGTCATCCAGAGGTCGAGAAACAAGTCGGTGCTCGCCCAGGTGTTCTCTTGGATTTCCACGGGCGTACACAGGTTGGTGTACCAGCCGGTAAACGTGTCGTCGGCCAAATGAAACCGCCCGATGTCGTGCCAGACCCCGGGAAAGACGAACCACAGGAGGGCAGCACCGGGCTCGGCGACGACCTTGCCGTCGATCACCAGTGGATCGCCGGCGTACGCCTCCATCAACAGCACCTTGAGGTCCGGCCGGTCAACCACCAGCCAGTGATCGTAGACGGCCGTGTCCTTTCCGGGTCGAGTGTACGAATATTGAATGATCCGAGGCATTCGGTACCCTACGCCTTACGTCGCCGAGTAAAGTACATCCAGTACACGACCCCGTTCACGGCAACAACGATGGTCCCCAGCGTCACCTGTATTGCCGTCGTCAAGCCGGCCGGGTACACCACTCCCACGATGTAATGCTGGATGAACCCACCGGTATAGCCCGCTTCTCCGGCGAGCCTGCGCAAGTGATTCTCGAGAGGCGTGAGCGGGCAGATCCACCCCGTGAACTCGATCCACGCGCCCCACAGCGCCGCGGGAATGTGTATGTACGCCGCACGGTGCCATCTCAGTGCGAGCAGACCGCCGGCCACGACGAAGACGACGAACGCGAGGTGAACGATAACGATCAAGTCGGCGGCAAAGCGGAAGAGCATGTTCCTACATCCTACGTCCTACTCACCACCTTCTTCGTCTGCAGCGGCGATTCTCTCCACCACAACCGATGTTGCCATGTGTCCCGTCACGTTCACCGCGGTGCGCAGCATGTCGGGAATTCGGTCGATCCCGAACAGCATGCCCACACCGGCAAACGGAATACCCGCCACATCAAGGGCGGGAGCCAGGCTGACGACGCTGCCGCTGGGAACTCCGGCGACGGTGAGGGACACCAGGAACGTGGCGAGCATGATTGGCGCGACGACCACGATTGGAATGTCAACGCCGTAGAGAGCGGCGAGGAAGATGATGGCGGATCCCTGAAACAGAGCGCTTCCCGCACGCCCTATTGCCGCGCCCAGAGAATACACGAGGCCGGCGACTGCGCGGGACACGCCCAAGAGTCTCTGACCGGAATCCAGCATGGCCGGCAGTGCGGCGGCCGAGCTGGTTGAGCCGGCCCCGATCGTGACCGGCTCGATGCAGCCCTTGATGAACTCTCGCGTGGAGGTGCGTCCCAGGAAGACGGCCATCGGCATGTACACCGCCGCCGTGAAGATCGTCAGTCCGAGTGCAACCGCCAGGACGAACACGCCCAGATCTCTCAGTAACTCCCAACCGGACGCGGCGGTCATGGGAGCGGCGAGGGCGAAGACACCGACAGGTGCGGTCCAGAGAATCCACCGCACGAGCTTCACCAGTGTGACAGTGACCGCCTCCGCCAACGCCATGAGCGGTACACGGTGTTTCTCCGGAATCGAGCCGGCTGCAGCACCAAAAAACACCATGAACACGATAACCGGCAGGAGGGCACCGCTGGCCGCGACCTCGAACGGATTCGACGGGATGAGTCCCAAGAAGAAATCGACGAGGCCTGGGAGCTCTTGTGCGGCCTGGCCGTCGGGAGCCGGTTGGACCGTGACGGGTGCAATGACAAGCGCAACCTTCATGGTCACCATACCGATGACTATGGCGATGAAGGTGGTGGCGAAAAAGAAGAGCAACGTACCTCCGCCCAGCCTTCCCAAACGCCGCGGGTCGCCGAGACCGGCAACACCGGTGAAGATTGTGGCGGCCACGAGGGGAATCACCACCATGCGCACGAGGTCGACGAATGCCTGACCAACGGGGGCAACGCCTTCGGCAATCCCGATGAGCGCCGACGATCCAGTAGCAGCAGCGAGAAGACCCAACACGAGGCCGGCTATCAGGCCGACGACGATGGCGACTTGATTGGTCATGGACTAGTTTCTGCGAGCGTTGCGGTCACGAGGGGTTGGTCTGCATGCCGAGTTTCTTCAGTTCGGCGAGCTCTCGCTCGAGTTGGGCGAGTCGATCTTCCACTTCCGATTCGTCGGTCTCGTGGGCGCCCAGTGGGATACCCTGACGCTCGAGCAACGACTCGACCAGGGCATCGGTGTATCCCACCACGGCGTGCGCCGTTCCCGTATCGATTAGGCGGTTGAGCCGGAGGACCGCCGCCATGGACTGGCCGGGGACCAACGTGGTGACCAGCTCCGAGAGATGCCGGATCAACAGCTCGCGGAGATATTGGAATTCCTCGACGATCTCCCCGGCGGCGAGTCCCCTGAGCGCGGCGGTCCGGCCGTACCACTCGGAGGCACTGAGCCACAGCTCATTGCCCTCCCGCCGGAGTGGCCCGGCCATCTCGACGAGAAGCTCCACCAGGAGACGGAGCTGCCGGTCGATAGTGTCACGGTGGAATTGGAGACCGGAGTGAAGGCGTTTGGCGATCCACGTGGCCCACTCGCTGTGGACTTGGTCTCGCTGATCCGACAAAGTTCGAGCAACGGCGGCCATGGTGTTCGCAGATGGTCGCATCGTCACCCCCGTCCGAAGTTCGCGCCCCGCAACGTACACGGAGGCCCGCTGAAGGAGGTTAAAGAAACCACATGGCGACTGTTAAGACCACCACCTTCGAGCTCGTGGGCGCTGACGGGGGGCCGCTGCGAGGCGACGTGCGGACTCAGAGCGGCGGAGAGGCACGGCCGGCGGCGGTCATTTGCCACGGCTTCAAGGGCTTCAAGGATTGGGGGTTCTTCCCGAAACTGGCCGACCGTCTGGCCCACGCGGGGCTGACGGCCACCTCCTTCAACTTCACGGGGAGCGGCATCGGTCCGGACGGGGAGAGCTTCTCGGAGCCGGAGCGATTCGGCCGCGCCACGTTTTCCAGGGATTTGGAGGACATCGACACGGTGTGTCGAGCGCTCGCGGCCGGCGCACTGGCCGACGGTGTCGCTCCGCCCACCAAGCTTGGTCTCTTTGGACACAGTCGGGGTGGCGGGATGGCAGTGGTGCACACTGCGAATAACCATGATGTCGCGGCGCTGACCACGTGGGCCGGGATCGGCCACGTGCGCCGCTGGCCAGAGGAAGTGGTTGCCCAGTGGCGGCGGGAGGGAAGGATCGATGTTCCCAATGCCCGCACCGGAGACATTTTGTCGCTCTACACGGATGTCCTGGACGACATCGAGCGACACGAGGATGGCAGCCTCGACCTGCTGGACGCCGCGAGTCGGGTCCGGGTTCCATGGCTCATCATGCACGGGGATGAGGACGAGACCGTCTCGGTGGCGGAGGCCAGGAGTCTCCACGAGGCGGCGACGGGCGATCAAGTGAGGTTGCACGTCATACCGGGGGGATCCCACACGATGGGGAGCGGACACCCCTGGTCGGGTTCAACACCTGAATTGGATTTGGCGATGGGGGAAACGGTGGCGTGGTTTGCGAAACAGCTGTTCTGAGGAGAACCGAGGGGGGCGGCCTGCGGTGAGACCGCCCCTCTCGTGGCTAGAGGCCAGCCGCGTACAGCCCCTCCACGTCCTTCAACTCGCCACTGGCCTCGGCGGCGGGGGTTTCATCCGGCCGGTTCCGGCGAATCAACGCGCGGGCTGCTGCGACGGTGGCGATAGCCAACAATCCGACAGCAAACTTGTTCCAGATAGGAGCCTCCTTGCTCGGGTCACGTACACGCTACGCGGCACCAATATACACGGTCCTGGTGCCTGCGTTAGTAACACTAGTAAGCCAACCTTCGTTCCGGTCGATCGATGGATCCGATGATCTCCGATGTCAGAGCTCGGCTCGAGGGCCGACTCCCCCGGCGGGTTCACGAACCGGACGCCTGGGAGGCGGCGGTTGCGCTCATCCTGGTTCCCGATAACTCCGATCTTGAGATTCTCTTCATCAAACGCGCAGACCGTACCGGTGACCCCTGGTCGGGCCAGATGGGTCTGCCCGGTGGAAGACGCGACCCTGAGGATGGGGTGCTGCTCGACACGGCGCTCCGGGAGACTGGGGAAGAGACCGCCATCGCCCTCTCGTCCGCCGATCTGTTGGGGGAGCTCGACGATCTGTTTCCCAACATCAAGGTCCTCCCCCAATTGATCGTTCGACCCTTCGTGTTCGGTCTCTCGGCTCGGCCGGAGATCCATCAGAGTGAAGAGGTCGCTGGGTACGTGTGGGTGACCCTGGGAGCGCTTCGGGCCTCCGCGATCCCCACCGAGGTCGATGTGCCGGGCCAGCGAATGCTCGTGGATGCCTTTGTCGTAGGGGAGCACGTCATTTGGGGGATGACGCATCGGATCGTTGCACCCTTCCTCGACCTCCTGACCTGAGCCGAATCGCCGCTTGTTCGATGGGATTTGCACAGCTAGTTTAGGCAAGGTTAAATTTAAATTTCACCTGTAAGCGAGCCCCTCATGGCTGCTGCCGTGGAGCGACAAGGCCTCTCCCGATCCATTGAGGATTACCTCAAAGTCATCTACAAGCTCCAATTCCAATCAGGCTCCGCCCAAACCAGCGCCATAGCCGAAGCCCTGTCGATCGCCCCGCCATCGGTCAGCGGCATGGTGAAGCGATTGGCCGAGGCGGGTCTCTTGACCCACGCTCGCTATCGGGGCGTGCAGCTCACGGAAGCCGGTGAACGTCAGGCGCTCACGATGCTCCGGCGCCACCGCATCATCGAGTCGTACCTGATCGAGCAGCTGGGGTACGACTGGCACAATGTCCACGAGGAAGCCGAGCGTCTGGAGCACGCGGTTTCAGACGGCCTGATCGAGCGGATGGATCGTGCTCTCGGACGCCCGTCCCACGATCCCCACGGTGCCCCCATTCCCACGGCCGAGGGGGAGATCGAAACCACGCATTACGTCCCCATGACCGACATCGAGGTCGGATCGGCGGCCTACCTTCGGATGGTGGCGGACACGGACTCGGAGCGACTCCGATTCATTGCATCGCTCGGCCTGAGACCCGGCGTGCAATTCGACGTGGTCGCCAGGCAACCATTCAACGGGCCGCTGACGATTCGCTTGGGGGATGACCGGGAAGAGGTGATCGGGTACGAACTGGCGCAATCGCTACAGTGCGAAAAGGTGCAGTAGCGGCCTTAAGCCTCGCCTCTCGATTCCTCCAGCGCTCTCAGAATGGCCGCCAACCGGCGGTCCCTCGCCTTACGGATGTCGGCCAATTGTCCCTCATAGGCCCGCTCGACACTGTGTATCAGCGCATGCTGCTGCTCGGTGTCGAGGTGATCCCAGCTAGCGAGGTCGTCCCACACCGTCTCGAATGTCCGG
>JBDHAF010000173.1:0-10270 GCA_039588255.1 Gemmatimonadota bacterium
TCCTCAGGCGTCTGCCGATTATCTGCGGAGTATCGTCTGGTTGTCGGTTGGATCTCGGCGCGGTATCCGCATGCCGACGTGCGGGTCTCACGCTGCACAGAACGCGCAGCTCACGGGATCGGACGTCCCTCAGGACATTGCCACTGGGCAACTTGCGGTGTGGAGGGTCCTTAGGGCGCGTGCGGTGTTTCGGTGGCGCGCGCCTCAGCTTACCGACCACCTGACTTGGCCCAGCCGTCCAAGGGCCGCGCGCGCCTCCTCGACGTAGGGCTGCACCTCCGGATCACCGTTCCGCCAGTAGTCCAGGAACTTCCAGTAGGCCCAGATCGCCTTCTCCCGGTTCCCGAGTTGCTCGTTGATGCGGCCGCGCAACAGCAGGGCGTAGACCACGTCGCTCGGATACCCGAAGATCGCGATCCACGCGAAGAGCGAATCCGCCTCCTCGTACCGCCCGCTGGCTGCCAGAATCTCTGCCCGGGTAACCGCCGCGTCGCGGCAGTACGGATCACATTGCCGGTACTCGGTGAAGGCCTGCAACGCCGAGGCACTGTCCCCGCGAACCAGCGCCAGGTACCCCTGGGCGGTCGTCGCGCGGTAGTCCACCCACCGTATCTCTCTGTGAGGTAGATCCGCAGCATCCCGCACGCCTTCCCAGCGGGCCATGGCCCGACTGAGCGATCCGGCGTCACCCTGTTGGGCCCACCAACGCAGGGCGCTGGCCACCCGATTGTCCGAGGCTCGCAGCCGAACCGCACTAGCCGTGTCGGGAGAGGGCTCGAGCGGAGGGCCACTCAGCCACTCCTCGTACACGGCAGCCACCGAGTCTGATGGGATGACTCCGGACCGGGCCAAGTCCGCAAACACTGTCAGCCGCGCGAGTCCGTCGTCGGGCCAATCACCGGGGTAGCCATTCATGACATGGGCCTCGCGGAAGCGGCCGAACACCCTCAGGTACGACGGGAGATGCGGCCCGACGCCCCCGGCCCAGCGGATATGGAGCGCCCAGGGCGAGGCCGCCAGCTTGAGGAGTTCCGCGGCGACAGTCAGTTCGAGGTCGGTATCGGAGAGCGATCCGCGCTCGGCCAGGAGGGAGTCGAGCCGGCGTTCACCCCGCGCCCGGACGTGCACACTGGGATCGAGCAGCTCCGCGACGAGCCGATACGCATCGGCACGCCGGGTCTCGGCGGCGTGCCGCAGATACGCCACGATCGTACGCCGTCCGGCTTCGGCTCCGCCGAGGTGCAAGTCCAACCTGATCAGCTCGTGATAGGCGGGCACAAAGCTCGAATCGAGCTCTACAGCTCTCGAGAATGCGGCGCGGCATTCCTCCGGCAACCCCCCCAGGGCGAGTGGGTGCCAGAAGTGCGCCGCGGCCCTACGATACCAGATCTCCGCGTCGCGCGGGTAGAGTTGCCCAGCCAACTGCAGCGTACTCTGGAAGCGTTGCAGCAGGGCGTCGGCCGCCCCGTGTGGTACCGGACTGCGGACAGGGGCTCCGTGCGTGATTCGCCACGCAGCTGCCTCCAGCGAATCCGCTACAACCAGCAGGCTCTCGCGCCGCGCCAGACCCCGGTTGCGGTTCCCGGCCTCGAGGCTCCAGGCCGCCCACTGCCCCGACCCGTAGCTTCCCAGCGCTCCCGCCGGAAGCTCCTCCGTGATGCCGCTGCTCAGCGCCATCTGCGCCAGCCGATCGTACACCAGCGCAAAGGAACTATCGGCCTGGAGGGCCAGCCGGTAGTGCTGCAGCGCCGAGTCCAAGCGAAAGCGGCGGTAGTACTGCTCGGCTCTGAGGAACGCCCTGACGGCCTGCACATCGGACGATCCCAACGACCGCAACGGCACCGCACCCAGTGACCGCTCGCGACTCAGTCGGGCCATCACGAGCACGGCGAGCGAATCCGCTATGTGATGCACCGACCCGGAATGTTCCATCAGCTCGAACTCCTCGAGTGTCCTCTGCGCCGCGACATCCTCGAGGCGTGCAATGACGTGCACGGAATCGGCACCCACCTGAAGGAAGTGCCCCCACAGCGTCAGACCGGCCCCCGCCCGGCGGGCGAACCTGCGGATCGAGGCTGGATCGTCTTGCCCCTCCCACAGCCTCATCGCCACCGACGGCGAGACCCCGCTCAGCGGGCCGGCTCCGTCGAGGCGATGGAACAGCATGTCAACGACACCCTCTCCCCACATTTGGAGCTCAGGGCCGAACGCCTCGAACGGCGCAACCACAATCGTGTCAGGATCGAGCTCGGGATCGGGTCGCGGCAGCAGAAGCATGAGTCCGATGGTGACCGTGGCGGCTACGGTCGCCACCCCAGCCACGCCGACCACCCAACGCACGACGCTCTTGTGTCGGAGGCCACGCTGGACGGTCTCGACTCGGTACAGCTCCGCCGTCGCAGCGTCGGGGGCATGTGTCGACGCCAACTCGGGGGGTAGCGGGATGGAGACCGGCTCCCGCTTCAGACGCTCCACGTAGGCCAGGAACTCGGCATCCGGCTCGACCCCAAGATCTTCGGTCAGCAGGCGCCGGTGCTCTTCCGCCTGTCGCAAAGCACTGGCCGGATCGCCCGACAGCTGCAGGGCTCTCAGCAATCGAAGCTTGACCCGCGAGTTGTATTGGTCGTGCGCCACCAGGCGGCGCCACCATTGAACGGCCCCGCGGAAGTCCTTGGCGTCTTCCGCCTGCCGAGCCAACGTCTCCACGGTCTCGGAGTAGTGTAACGCGAGGCGCTGTCGGGCCGACTCCGCCCAGCGCTCGAAAACGGGGGCGCCGCCGAGGTGGAATCCTTCCAGGAACTCTCCCCCGTACAGGTGTGCGCCTTCCTCGAGCGAGCCGTCATCGAGTGCCTGCTCGAACGCGGCGACGTCGGTCTGCACCGCTTCGAGGTTCAGGCGCAGCACCTCCCCCGAGGCGAGGACCGCGTCCTGTCCCAGAGCGTGTCGCAGCACGTAGAGCGTGTCGGAGAGCTGATGGCGTGCGCGGCGCTCGTCAGTATCACCCCACAGGATCCCGATGGCCTTGCTGCGGCTGCATCCCTGTTTCCAAGACGCCGCGAGGAGGCAGAGGAAGGCCAGCGGCCGCGGCTGCACGACGCGCCCCTCCATCAGGCCCGAGGGCCCCTGGAGAACGACGCCACCGAGAAGGCGCAGTGAGTACATGGTCACCCATGCGGGCCCGGCGACCCGCTACTCGGAACCCCATTCGCCGAGCGAGTGAACAACTAGGCCTCCGCAGTCATAGGGCCGTCACGCAGGTGGACGCTCTTTCATGCCAAACGGACACGGGGCGTCGGATTGCTCCGGATATCAGCAGTGGATTACGATAGTTATATGCCGCGACTGGGACATTTTCGGTCCGGACTCTCCCGGGGGCCGCTAACTGAAGTGGCACGGTGCTAGGGGGACCGTACCGGCACCGGCTCGGGCCGGTCCTTCCCCGACCCGATACCCAGCTGGCCGAACTCGTTGTCGCCCCAGCACCAAGACTCTCCCGAAACGGTGATCCCACAGGTGTGAAACGCTCCGGCAACCAGCGAGCGGAACCGATGGCCCCCGAGTACCACTACCGGGCTGGCGCGCCTGTCGAACGTGCCGTCGCCGAGCTGTCCCGCCTCATTGTCTCCCCAGCAGTAAGCGACGCCGTCGGTGGCGACCCCGCAGGTGTGGTTGAGCCCCGCAGTAACCGATCCGAACTCGAGGGAGTCGGCGACGGACCATGGCACGAGCTGTCGGTTGAGGTCAGCCAATCCCAACTGACCGAACTCGTTGTTCCCCCAGCAGTACAGGTCGCCGGCCGCCGTAACGCCGCACGTATGGCGCCCACCCGAGGCCAGCACGGCAAACGCCAGATCGCCGTCCACCTCGGTGGGCTCCGTCAGGTCGGACGTGAGGCCGGACCCCGTCTGTCCGTCCTCCACCCTTCCCCAACAGAAGACAGCCCCGTCCGCCAGGAGGGCGCACGTGTGGGCCAGTCCCGGAAGGACCGAAGCGAATTGGAGGCCACCCACAACGCGGCTGGGGCTCAACCAGCCATCAAAACCGCCGTCCCCCAGTTGCCCATCGTCGTTGGCACCCCAGCAGTATCCGGCACCCGCCTGGTCGAGCCCACAGCTGTGCCGCCCCCCCGCAGCCACCCAGAGGTACGTGAGACCGGCCGCTACGAGAACGGGCCGGGTGCGATAGAAGACGGTCGAGTCACCGAGTTGCCCATCCCGGTTGCCACCCCAGCAATACGCTGCGCCTGCGCTGGTCAGGCCGCAGGTGTGAGGGCTCCCCGCCCAGACCTGCGTGAAGGCATGCCCTCCGGCGACCGCCTCTGGCGCCGACCGGCTCGAGTTCGAGCCGTCGCCCACCTGCCCCTCGAGGTTGCGGCCCCAGCAGTAGGCGTCGCCCACCGACGTGAGACCGCAGGTGTGGTACCCACCGGCCGTGAGTGAGGCAAAGGCCATGGTACCCGGTCCGGAGGGAACGGAGTCACAGGATGCCAGAAGCGCCACCGCGAACGTGCCGACGACAATGCGCAGTGTGCGAAGCATCGTGCAGGTCGTGTGGTTAGTTGTGGCTGCCGCGGCGAACGTCGGGCGGCGGAGGCTCCGTGTCCTCGCCTCCGCCGGTGCCGGTGAACTGCCGCCCTATCAAGACCAGCGCCGCCACAGCACCTACGACGACTGCTGCTGAGAGCACGACGGAGACCTGCTTCGCCTCCAGCGTCTGGATCTCGTCCTCCCGCAGAGCGACCGTCTCTCCCACCGCCCTGTGCTCGATCCCGGAGCTGGATTTGAGCCAGAACGCCGACAGAACGACCCGTCCGTCGTCCCACTCGACCAGCTCACCGTTGATCTGCACGACGTCCTCGGCAGTGACGTGCGTCAGCCGTACCCGGTCCGGCGCGTTGAGGTGCGCCCGCACCTGCTGCCCCGGCTCAGGGCGCGCACTCCCCGTCTCGACCGGCACGTAGCGGTGACAGCCGGTCGCCGCCGGTGCCAGCGCGAGAAGCACGATGGCGGTGATCGCCCTTGACGGTCTCATGGGTGGTCCTGCCTTCGTGGCGTCAGCGGGTTCCCACGCTGACCGTGTTGTTCGAGAGTCTCCACCGCACGAACGAATTGGGGTACAGGGAGAACTCGCGCGAGACGACCTCGGTCCCGTCGTCCTTCCGCGCGTGCAGAATGTAGGCGCTCTCGAGGTTGTTCTCCTCGAACCGCAGCGTCTGGGTCCGGCCGGGCGCCACACTACCGAGTGTGGACGCCCCTCCGGAACGCCGCAAGATCCGCACCGTGACCGACTGCCGGATCGCCAAATTGTTCTGCACCTCGACCAAGATGACCTGCGAAGTCAGCGGCTCATCCGTGTCAGGCACTTGGCCGCCGGACGCGCATGCTGATACCACCAGCAGCGCGACCGACAGCCAAGCACCCAGGTACTGCTTCTGCAACCAGCTACTCCCTCCCGCTACGGACAGTTCGCAGGATCGTTGTCGTTGTTCGCCTGCTGTGCATCCGCGTCCGGGATGTTCGAGTTCGTCTGCCGCTCCTGCTGCGAGTAGAAGAAGCGGGACGGAACGTGGTCAGTTGGATAGTTGTACGGCGTGATGGCCGGATAGCAGACCCCACCGTACACACCGCCCGTCGGGTTGCGCCGGTAATCGTTGTAGATTTCGGGATTCAAGAACAGTGACACGTACTTCTGGTTCTTGATCTCCTCCAGCAACGCCGTGCCCGTCAGGAGGTCATTCTGCGCCCTGATGTTGTCGAGGTCGACGGTGCCCCCGTAGAGCGTCCAGCGAGCCTCGTCGCAGTCGAGCGCGGCATCCAGCGCCGTCACGGCCGCCCCATCATTGCCGCCGACGACCTCGGCCTCGGCAATGATGTAGTACGTCTCGGCACAGGTCAGGACCGGGAAGTCGAACTCGGACTGCCCGAACCCGACGCCCAGGCACCCACCCATCGTGCTAGGATGGCACGCCAGCTCGGATGCGTCGTCCGCCGGATCGCCCCCCGGGTTTCCCGGCGGCGAGCCAATGTACGTACCGGCGTAGGCATTTTTCGCCTCGCTGTAGTAGTACGGCAGGCGATCGTCGCCCTGGTTCTGGAGCATGTCCAGACCGAACTCCCCGCCCACGATGTAGCCCGAGCGGTCGTTCTGGAACTGGAACCAGATGCTGGCCTCAAACGCCGACGTGGTGTGCAGGTTGAGCCAGTCGCCCGTGGCGGAACGAATGCCGTTGCTCGCGCCGAGCACGGCGAGCGCGCTGGTGAACGCGGTCGCATCCGTCTCGCCCCAGTGCATGTAGAATCGCGCCTTCAGGGTCTGGGCGGCGGCGGTCCACATGGCCGCGTCACCGCCGTACACGAAGTCGTCGGAACCGGGTGTCAGGCCATCATCGCCCGAGGCTGCAAAGGCCGTGATCGCCTCATCCAGCACGGTCTGAATGGCGGCATACACGGCCGCCTGATCGTCGAGCACCGGCTCCGGTTCACCTGACACGGCCTGGGTGTAGGGAATGTCACCGGAGAACGACGCCAGCATCCCGATCATCATCGCCTCGTACACCTTGAAGATGCCGAGGTACAGGTCGTACTCGAGCTCCACTGACAGACGCTGGCCTTCGCGAAGCGAGACGAGACCACCGTTGTCGTACGTCAGGTTCATCCAGTCGTCGTCGTCGCTCTCGAAGACCTGATAGACGTCGAAGCCGGCCGTCTGCCGCTGGTTGCCGGCCATCTGTTGAGTCCACATGGCGGCGAGACGGCTGGTGTTCGCCTCCTGCATGAACATGTGGGTGACGGATGCGCCGACCAGCAGCTGGCTGACCTGCGCCGTCGGCACCTGGTTCGGGTTCTCGATGACCGGCTCGATGAAGTCACAGCCGGCCAGCGAGCCCGCCAGCAGGGCCACGCACAGGGCGCGGCCGGACCATTTCAGAATCGACATGATCGTAAGCCTCCTGTGCGCGCCCTAACGGCGGAACGTGAGGGTGAACACGAACGTCCGGGTCTGCGGGTGGTTGAAGTACTCCAGCCCGCGGCCCGTCGTCTGCCCCGTCAGGTTCGTCTCCGGATCGAGGCCCGTGTAGTTGGTCCAGGTAACGAGGTTCCGCCCGGACACTGTCACGTCCAGGGCGTTGAACCCGATGCTGCTGAGCCACGGCGCCTCCCACGTGTATGCCAGGGAGACGTCGCGAATCTTCACGAAGTTCGACTCCTCGATGAACTGCGCGGAAGGACCCGTGAAGCCGCTGAACGGCCCGATCGCGTAGTCGGTCCAGTCCAGGTCCACTGCCGTGCCGGCGCCCGGCCCGAACCCGGCGAAAACCGAGTCCTGCACCCCGTTACCGTGGATTGGATCGGTATCGCCGTGCGCGCCGAAGTAGTACAGCGCACCCTTCGTGCCGTTCCAGGTCTCTCCGCCGTGCTTGATATCCAGCAGGCCGCTGAGACGCAGCTTGCCGAAGAACGTGAACGTGGTGCGCAGGTTCCCCAGCCAGTCGGGGTTGGGGTCACCGATCACACGCTCCTGCGCGCTCTCGATCGGCAGGCCACCAACGTCGATGTAGAGGTCGCCTTCCGACCAGCCGCTGTAGGTGGCGTCGATGTCGACACCACCAACCAGCTCGCCACGGCCGAAACGCACCCAGTCCGACCCGTAGAGGATCGGGAACTGGTGCCCCTGCACTACCGACGAGCGCCCACTGGCGAAGCCGTTGAGCACGATCTCCTCCGCGCCCAGCAGGCTGTCCACGTTGCTGTTGTTCGTGGCCCAGTTGACCGCCAGGCGCCACGAGAAGTCGCGCTTCTGTACGGGGAGCCAGTCGAGCGTCACCTCCCAACCCCAGTTGCGCCAAGTCGCACCATTCTCATCGATGCCGTTGAACCCGCTGCTCGGCGCGATGGGGAGGTTGACGATGGCCGACTTGGTCTTGGCCTTGTAGTAGGTCACGCCCAGGTTGAGCGAGTTGTTGAGAAACGCCAGGTCCATGCCCGCCTCGAACTCCGTAGTCCGTTCGGGAATGATGTCCGTGTTCGCCATGTCACCGCTGAACACCACGCCCTCGTTACCCTGATAGATGGTGTTGAGGCCGTTGTCGATCCACCCGTCAGCAATCAGCGGGGAGAAGAACCCGGTGGTGTTGGAGTAGATCGGCGGCTGGATGCCCGCCTGGCCGTACGCGCCGCGCAGCTTCGCGAAGTCGATACCCGGTATGTAGCGTGAGAAGTCCCACGCGAGGCTGGCCTTGGGATACCAGAAGCGGCTGGACTCCTGCTCGCCGGTGGCGCTGGTATCGCCGCCGAACGTGTTCGAGCCATCGTACCGCACGCCGCCCTTGAGGTACAACTGACCCCACAGGTCGAGCGCGAGATCGGCGAAGAGGCCCTCGGTCCGAACCCTGGCCTCATACTCGTCGGGATCCTTGTCGATCGCGAAATCCAACTGTCCAGTACCGAAGATCACCTGGTCACCCTGGACCTGGTACCGCCGGAACTGCGTCTGGTTCATGTTGTGCCCCAGCGTCAGGCTCCAGCCGAACGTCTCGCTGGGGGTGTCCTGGAAGGACATCAGGATCGTCTGGTCGAACACGGTGTTCGTCAGGTCGGCCCTGATGATTCGGCCGTTGGGCGCGTTGGACGAGCTCTTGGGAAAGAGCGTGACGCGCTGGTCGTTGGCGAAGTCGAGGCCCACGAGGTAGCGGACGTCCCACCACGAGAACGGATCCCAGTCCAACTGGATGTTCCCCATGTAGCGGTCCACGCTAGCCGTGTTGGGAACCTCATTCGCGACCCAGAACGGGTTGTCGTACCCACGCCCCACCGCCAATGCCGTCGGGGTCTGATGGCGGTACGAGCGGTGCAGGCCCGACGCCGAATCGATCCACGGCAGGTTGTTGAAGTTGGGCGGTGTGCGGAAGGCGCCGAGCAGCATGCCGCTGGTGTTCGAGCCCGTCTGCACCAGGTCACCGTCACTGCTCGTGAACGAGAAGTTCCCCTCGACGTTCAGGTTGTCGAGGAAGTCGTGCGCGCCCTTGAGCCGCGTGGTGAGCCGCTTGTACTTCGAGTTCCCCTCGATGGTGCCGTCGTGATACAGGTACCCGACCGAGAGGAAGTACGTAGTGCGATCCGTCCCGCCCGCGAGACTCAGCGAGTTGTCCGAGCGCATGCCCGTGCCGAACATCTCGTTGGCGTGATCGTACACCGGATCGCCGGCCAGGATCAACGGTCCCCAGCTCAACGAGGTCGTGGAGGAGGCACCGTTGCTCTGGTCCGCCGGGTCACCGGCCGGATCCACCGCCCCCTGCTGCCACCTGGTCTGCAGGTTCGGGACGCGGTTGATCTTGTCCACGCCCAGAGAGGTCCGCAGCGTCACCTGCGTCTGGTTCCGCTGCCCCGACTTGGTCGTGATCATCACGACGCCGTTGGTGGCCCGCGACCCGTACAGCCCGGCCGCCGCGGCCCCCTTCAGAATCTCGATGCTCTCGATGTCGTCAGGGTTGATGTCGGCCAGCCGGTTCTGGACCAGCGTGCCCGCGCCACTGAACTCGATGTAGTTTGACGCGTTGGTGATCGCCACGCCGTCCACGATGATCAGCGGCTGGGTGCCGCCTTCGATCGTCTTGGAGCCGCGAATCCGGATGTACGCTCCGCCACCCGGGTCGCCCGTGGAGCTGGTGACCTCCACGTTGGGCGCCTTCCCCGCCATCGCGGCGACCAGGTTCACCTCGGCCTTAGACTCACCGATATCCTCGGCGCGAATCGAACTGATCGTCGTGGCGAGCTTCGCACGCTCCTCCCGCATCCCCTGACCGGTCACGATGACCGCTTCCAGGAGGAACGGGTCCGCCGCAAGGCTGAAATTCTGCGTCAGCGCACCACCGGCCACGAGCGCCACCGTCACGGTCTGCGCCCGCAAGCCGATGCGGCGAGCGGTGAGCTGTACGCTGGTCTGGCCGGCCATTCGGGCCGCCGGCACAAACAACTGATACGTGCCGTCCTCGCCCGTCGTGGTGGCCAGCTGCAGGCTCTGGATCAGAACCTGCCCGTTCTCCACTGGCGCCCCAGCCTCGTCCATCACCGTACCGGTGATGGTCATCTGGGCCTGGGCCGCCGTGTGGAGTGCGAGGGCCAGGCCGAAGAGCAACACACCTACGCGTGCTATCGGTCCGGCTCTCCATACGAACCTCCGACTCATGTGGAGCCTCCTTGTGAAGTGGATTGAAGTGAGTACTACATGCGAACGGCTGCACCCGTCCGCACACGACACGCCATCCCGCTCG
>JBDHAF010000174.1:0-7817 GCA_039588255.1 Gemmatimonadota bacterium
CCTCAAGGCGGTGCTCAAGGAGATCACGAGTCAGGAAGAGCGCTTCGTCGTGTTCATCGACGAGTTGCACACCATCGTCGGCGCCGGCGCTGCGGAGGGCGCCATCGACGCGTCGAACATGCTCAAGCCCGCCCTCTCCCGGGGCGAGCTACACGTGGTGGGCGCGACGACCCTGGACGAATACCGCAAGCACATCGAGAAGGACAAGGCTCTGGAGCGGCGCTTTCAACCGGTGCTGGTTGGCGAGCCGAGCGTGGAAGACACCATCGCCATTCTCCGGGGGTTGAAGGAGCGATACGAGGTACACCACGGCGTTCGAATCACCGATGGAGCGATCGTGGCGGCCGCGACGCTGTCGGACCGCTATCTGGGAGACCGGTTTCTGCCCGACAAGGCCATCGATTTGATCGACGAAGCCGCGAGTCGCATCCGGATCGCCATCGACAGCCTCCCACAGGAGATCGACGAGGTGGAGCGGCGCGTGATGCAGCTTCGCATCGAAGAAGAAGCGTTGGCTCGGGAAAAGGACAAGTCCAGCAAGGAGCGGCTCGAGGCGGTGCGCCGTGAGATCGCCGAACTGAGCGAGTCGTCGCAGGCGATGAAGGCCCAGTGGCAGGCGGAGAAGGACGCCATCTCGAAGCTCCAGGAGAAGAAGGCCGAGCTCGAAGCCGCCCGTCTCGAAACGGAACAGGCCACCCGGGCGGGAAACCTCCAACAGGCAGCGGAGATCACCTACGGACGGGTGCCACAACTCGAGCGGGAGATCGTGGAAGAAACCGAACGGCTCGGGGACATCCAAACCCAGGCGAAGTATCTCAAGGAAGAAGTCGACGGCGACGAGGTGGCCGAGATCGTGGCGCGCTGGACCGGGATTCCCGTGAGCAAGATGATGGAGTCGGAGCGCGAGCGGCTCACCAAGTTGGAAGACGAGCTGGGACAGCGGGTCATCGGTCAAGTCCAGGCGGTGTCGGCCGTCGCCAACGCAGTACGCCGCTCCCGGGCGGGTCTTCAGGATCCCAGCCGGCCGATCGGCAGCTTCATCTTCCTGGGGCCCACGGGCGTGGGGAAGACCGAGACCGCACGGGCGCTGGCGGAATTCCTGTTCGACGACGAGCGCGCCATCGTGCGTCTCGACATGTCCGAGTACATGGAGAAACACGCCGTTTCCAGGATGGTGGGCGCGCCGCCGGGCTACATCGGATACGACGAGGGGGGACAGCTCACCGAGGCGGTCCGGCGTCGTCCGTATTCGGTGGTCCTGTTCGACGAGATCGAGAAGGCACATCCGGACGTCTTCAACATCCTGCTCCAGATTCTGGATGACGGCCGTCTCACCGACAGCCAAGGGCGCACGGTGGACTTCCGAAACGCCGTGATCATCATGACCTCCAACGTCGGCGGGCAGTGGATTCTCGAACACGGGGACCGCAATTGGGGCGAGGCCGAGCGCCTGGTGCAGGACGCCCTGCGTCAGACGTTCAAGCCCGAGTTTCTGAACCGGGTGGACGACGTCATCGTGTACCGGCCGCTCGACCGGAGCGACCTGTTGCAGATCATTGACCTCCAGCTGGCCCACGTGGAGGATCTACTGGTGGACCGGCAGATGAAGCTCCAGGTCACCGATGATGCCAAGGAAGCGTTGCTCGGCGAGGGCTTCGATCCGGGCTACGGTGCCCGGCCCCTCAAGCGTGTGATCCAACGGCGGGTGCAGAATCCGTTGGCCATGGCGCTGCTCGAAGGACGTTTCGGTGAAGGTGACACGCTTCGCGTGAGTTACAGTGAGGCCGCCGGGGAATTCGAATTCACCAAGGTGCCCCTCACCGCCGTGGAATCTCGGGCGAGTGCCTGACCGGGCGCCCCTCACCGCCGACGATCGCCTGGGCATGGAGGCGGCGTTGGAAGCAGCCCGCCGCGCCGCCCAGCTCGACGAGGTGCCGGTGGGCGCCGCCGTGGTCGCCGAGGGACAGGTCATCGTGGCGACCCACAACGAGACCATCGCACGACACGACCTCACGCAACACGCCGAGATGATCGCGATCCGGAGCGCCCTCGAGACCTTGCAGGTGGATCGGCTCGACCGCGTGACGCTGTGCATCACGCTGGAGCCGTGCGCCCAGTGCGCCGGCGCCATCGTCCTGGCGCGGGTGGGGCGAGTGGTGTTCGGGGCCTATGATCCCAAATCGGGCATGGCGGGAAGCGTGGGCGATCTCCTGTGTCACCCCCAATTGAACCACCGCCCGGAGGTGATCGGGGGTGTGATGGAAGAGGAGTGTGGGGGATTGCTGCGGGAGTTCTTCCAGGGGAAGAGGTAGGGAGTACCGATCTCTACGGATGCTCGTCTGCTTCTCCCGCCACGCCGTGCCGGTGTTCCTCAACCGCTTTTGCAAGCTCGCCACCCATCAGGAACAGCAGCGCAGTCAAGTAGATCCAGAATATGAACAGCAACATCCCGATCGCGTTGGCGTGTGAGATCACACGATTGATGGTGGCGAATTGCACCAGGTAGGTGCCGAAGAGCACCTTCGATATCTCGAAGATGGCCGAGACGATGAAGGCCACCAAGAGCGCGGTGTGCCACTCTAGCTTCTTCGTCGGCGCCAGAAAATAAACCGAGAAAAACAGCACCGTACCGAACCCGATGGCCGCCAGGTGTGCGAGGAGACGGTCGATGCCGGCAAATCCGAACGCCGGGAGCGACATGAACGAATTGGCGGCGAAGAGGATGGTGGTGACGAGCACGAGCAGAATATCGTACGCCATGTCGTGCACGAAGCGTCTTCGGGTTTTCACCCCGCGAACCTGGTCGAGGGCGATGCGGGCCGACGAGAAGAGGCGGGTGGAGAAGACGAGGAAGAGCGGGACACCGTAGAGCGACAATTCCCGGCGACTTGCCACCACGGAATTCATAATCTGTTCGGCGTTGGACAGGGGCGCCTCCGCATTGCCCCCCTGAGTGGGCATCACCACCTCGACGACCTTCAGCAAGTCGGCCTCACCGAGGACGGCGATCACCAGGAGTGCGAGGGGAATGGCCGCCAACAGCGCATCGAAGCTCAATGCGCTCGCCAGGAACAACACGTTGTCCCGATAGATCGTCGCAAAGAACCGCCGGTTGCGAATCTTGCGAACGAACGACTCGGGGATGTGGGTTTCGTGCATTGGCGGGTCCGGCGTTTGCGGTATGGCGTGGGTACGTTAAGATAAGCCCTTGGCGCGCGAAAGATGTGATGGGGGGTACGGCGGGGGAGCAGCACCGGCCGGGTACCGAAACCTGCGAGGCGCATGGCGCTACACAAAACCGACCGCCTGAAGAAAGAGCTGAACCTCCGGGACGTGTACGTGATCGCCACCGGCGCCATGTTCAGTTCCGGCTTCTTCCTGCTGCCCGGCATCGCCGCGGCCGGAACCGGGCCGTCGGTCGTCCTGGCCTATTTCCTGTCGGGACTGCTCATCGTGCCTGCCATGCTGAGCCAGGCGGAACTGGCTACCGCCATGCCTCGCGCCGGCGGGGCCTACTATTTCCTCGACAGAACCCTTGGGCCCCTGGTGGGGACCATCGGCGGCATCGGGACGTGGATCGCCCTGATCCTCAAGAGCGCCTTCGCCCTCATCGGCATGGGCGCGTACCTCGCGCTCGTGTTGGAGGTGCCGGTCAAGCCCCTCGCCGTGGTGCTCACCGGACTGTTTACCTTTCTCAATATCCTCGGCGCCCGGCAATCCACGAAGTTGATTCGCATCCTGGTATTCGGGCTTCTCGTGATCCTGGGGTTGTTCATTCTGCACGGATTGGCGGCCGTGGCGTCGCAGGGCCTGGGGGAAACGCACGGGGCGCGATTCACGCCGTTCCTGTCGCAAGGAGTGGACGGTCTCCTCGGCACCGTGGGCCTGGTGTTCGTGTCGTATATCGGACTCACCAAGGTGGCGAGTCTTGCCGAAGAGGTCGAACATCCCGAGCGCAACATCCCCCTGGGCATGACGCTCGCTTTGGGAACGGTCATCGCCATCTATGTCGTGGGCGTGTACATCATGGTGGCCGTGTTGGGAACCACCGCGCTGAGCGGGAGCCTCACACCGGTGGCCGATGCGGCGGGTGCGTTCTTCACCTGGTTGCCGCCGGGTGTCGGCGTTGGGCTCATGGTGGTCGCCGCCGTGGCGGCGTTTGCCTCCATGTCCAACACGGGGATCCTGGCCGCGTCACGCTATCCCATGGCCATGGCACGGGACCACCTGCTGCCCGGACAGCTTGCCAAGCTGGGACGGCTGCACACACCGGTCCTCGCGACCCTCACGACGGCGTCGTTGCTGATCGCGTTCATCCTGATTCTGGATGTTGCCGAGGTGGCGAAGCTGGCGAGTGCGCTGCAATTGTCGCTCTTCGGCCTCATCAACATTGCCGTGATCGTGATGCGGGAGAGTCGCATCGAATCCTACGATCCGGGGTTCCGTTCCCCACTCTACCCGTGGATGCAGATCGCAGGTGTCGTGTTTCCGCTCATCCTCGTCGCGGAGATGGGGTGGCTGGCCGCGCTGTTCTCCATCGGCATCGTCGCTGCCAGCGTCGGATGGTACAACTACTACGCCCGAGGCCGCTTGGTGCGTGACGGCGCCATCTACCACGTGTTCGAGCGGCTGGGCCGGCGGCGCTACGCGGGGTTGGATCGCGAGCTGCGCGACATCATGAAAGAGAAGGGCCTGCGCGCCGAGGATCCCTTTGACCACGTGGTGGCCCGGGCGTTCGTTATCGACACCGACGACACGGCGGACCTCGACCGCATCATTCGCGAGGCGTCGGGCCTCCTGGCCCAGCGCGTGCCGGCGGCGGCGGAGAAGATCGCCGGCGACATTACCCGGGGCGTCAAGATGGGTGGCACGCCGGTGTCCCGGGGCTCGGCGCTGCTGCACGCCCGTATTGCCGACGTGGAGGTGTCGGAGGCCGTCATCATCCGGTGCAAGATGGCTGTGGACGTGCACGAGACGGGCGAATACCTGGTCCGCGAGGCGGGGGACCAGCCCATTCACGCCGTGTTCGTGCTGGTGAGCGGTGAGCGCGACCCGGGACAACACCTTCGCATCCTGGCGCAACTCGCCGGGCGCATGGAGGACGACAGCTTCATCGAGGAGTGGCTGGCGAGTCGTGACGATCAGGAGCTGAAGGAAACCCTGCTGCGGGACGATCGCTTCCTGTCCCTCGAGCTCCGCACCGATACGCCGTCAGAGGTGCTCATCGGCAAGGCGTTGAAGGAGCTGCGGATGCCGGAAGGGAGCCTGGTGGCCCTCATCCGGCGCCGCGGCGAGACGTTGGTTCCCCGAGGGAGAACCGTGCTCCACGAGTGGGACCGCCTCACCATCATCGGAGAACCGGAAGGGTTGCGGGAGCTCAACGAGCGCTACGGCGGGTAGTCGGGGTCACGCTCTCGGTATGAATCTCGCCGTGCGTTGCATGTAACTCCGATACTCGTCGCCGAACCGTTCGATCAACATCGCTTCTTCCTTCCTGGCGCGCACCGCGATGATTGCGAAGGCCGCGACCACTGCCGCGCCCAACACCCAGCTGCCGATGATCGTCGCGAGCGAGAGGTACAGCACCAAGCCCAGCACGTACAGCGGATGACGGACGTAACGGTAGGGACCGGTGGTGACCAGCTCGTGGTGCTCGCGGGTGATCACGGTGGTCGTGACGTTGTCGCCCAGCGTCCTCTGGGCCCATGCGATGAGCGGCGGCACCACGGCCAACCCCACGAACACTCCGGCGGCGCGTAGCCACACGGGCACTTCCACCAACGACCACATCACCAGTCCCGGGGCGGCGAGATAGACGCCAATGTAGGCCAACACGGCGAGTGCCAGGAGGCGGAGTGGGACCGCAATGAGCGCGCCCTCTTCCTCGAGGGAGAATTTCTGGCCGGCCTGGGCCTTGCGCCGGTACGTGCTGACGATGACGAAGTTCACCAGCAGCACGACGGCGAAGATTGGTCGTTCCAGCTCGACACCCATAATTCGCCATCCCTTGTTTTATAATTAGGATAACCTAATTTATGCCTGATGTTGGACCCTGTCAAGACGATGGGGGCAGAGCGGGCCTCAGAAGGTGGGCTGCAGCAGCCAGAGCCCCGTGTCCATGTCGGACAAGTAGAGGAGTCCCTGATGGAACTGGGGGGCCCAATTGCGAGCCGGGAACTGGGCCCCGGCGGCCTGGGCGTAGAGGAAACCGCTGATCTCCCGGCCCTGGGAGTCCAGGGCGCCCAGGAGCTTTCCGCTCACGTCGAGGGCCCGGATCCCGTTGGAGTACCAGGAGAGGTAGAGCACCTCGCCGGTCTCATCCATCCAGAAGTTGTGGGGTGTGGTGCCGGGAACGGTGAACGTGGCCACCTCCCGGGGATTCCAGATGTCACTCACATCCACCACGTGCATGATGCCCGGGGTGTTGAAGTCCTCCTCGCCCACGAACACGTAGCCGCCCGAGGGCCAGTACCAGGCGTTGTGGGTCTGGCCGCCTTGGGTGAGCACCCGGCTCACCTCCACGGGATTCCCCGGCGACCCGCCGGCCAGCCCCAAGCCCACGTCCAGGATGATCAACCCGGCGTCCCAGTGGGAGAGAAAGGCGAGACCGTCCCGCACGTACACGTCGTGGAGGAAGCTGCTGCCGCCGTAAAAGTCGGCGACGATCCGGGGATTGGCCGGGTCGCTGATGTCCAGCACCCGGAGGCCACTGGATGGACTCGTGCCGTCCACCACGAGATACGCAAAATCCCCCTCGATCCAGGCGTTGTGGATCCCCGTCTCCAGGGACGTGGTGGTCCGGGAGATGACAGTGGGCTGCAGCGGGTCACTCAAGTCGAGGAGGGTGATCCCGTTCAGGCGGTCGTTGGACCCTTCATGGGTGATGAGGCCCAGCACACCGTCGCTTCTGATCTTCACGTCATTGACCGTGCGGGCGTCGACGGTGATGGAACTGGTAAGCGTGGGATTCGACGGATCGGTCACGTCCCAGGTGTTGAGCGTGTTCCCGAAGCGCTCCGTTCCTCCCGAGATTCGGGATCCCCAGGTACCCGTGTAGGCGGCGTCACCGTGAATCCAGAGATCCGACGTGACCCGGTCGAGGACCGTCCCCCGGCCGACCACGGAAAAGGACCCGGCGAGTCCCCGGGGCGTGACCGAGAGTTGCACCGTGTCGGCGTGTGCGCCCGCTCGGGCGACGACCATGGGGGTACCGGCATACGCCGCGAAGCGGCCGTCGTCGCTCACGAACCCTCCGCTCGCAGGAATAACCGACCAGCGGATGCGAGCCCCAATCACCTGTCCCGAAGCGTCCCGCGCCTCGGCTCCGTAGTGGAACGCGTCGCCCTGCCGTAGCGTCGCGGGGCCGGTCGTGGTAAACGTCACGCTGGCCACGTCTGCGGCAAGGGGATCCTCCACCGAGAACCGCAGCTCTGCCGAGACGGCCAACCCGAACCCCACCATGAAAGCATCGAAGAACGTGGTGTAGCTGTCATCCGGGACGCTGCCCGGCACGTCGATGCTGATCGCCACGCTGGCCGAGGACCCGGCATTGAGGGTTGGGATGAGTGTGGGCGAAACGGTGATCGTGGGACCCGTCACCACGTTTCCGGTGGAATTCAGGATGGGGCCCACCGAGAGCTCGATGGGGCCGATGGCCCCGTCGCCCGTGTTGCGGACCTCGACAACCGTGTCCCGCACTCCTTCCAGATCCAACAGCATGGGACTCAGGGAGAGATCGTCGGCGCCCACACCGGTGGAGTCGCCACAGGAGGGCAACACCAGCAGGGCTGCGACGGGCAGCGCACACAGGGCTCGGG
>JBDHAF010000175.1:0-7759 GCA_039588255.1 Gemmatimonadota bacterium
CTCGAGCCCAACCTCACCGTCTCGTCAACCAACGCGAACATTCCCATTGCGCTGGGCATTCCGGCGATCACCATCGGCTCTGGCGGTGCCGGGAACGGCGGCCACTCCCTCAACGAGTGGTGGGTGAACGACCGAGGATCGCTCGGAGTCAAACGAGCGCTCCTGATTCTCGCCGCCGAGGCGGGTTTGACCGAGCTGGTGAACTAGAGGCCGGGCTCGATGATCGCTTTGGTAACCCGGAGGGCGGCCACGTCCTCCAACGCCCGGTCGGCCTGCTCGAGGCCGTAGCGACCCCCGATCACCTTGGCGAACGGCAGCCTCTCTCGATACTTCGCCAACAGCCGCAGTGACCGGGCCAGGTGCCGAAAGTCCGTCCCCCACTGGCCCCGCACGTCCGCGTGTTTGCGATTCACGTCCACATGGGGGTTGAAACTGGTCGGCCCGGCATCGGTGTAGTGGCCGGCGATGACGTAGGTTCCGCCGTCCCGCAGGAGCGAGAAGCCCTCGCCGATGGCTGCGGGATTGCCGCTGGCCTCGATGATCACATCCGCACCTCGCCCGTGGGTGATCTCCCGAATCCGGTCGGCCCGATCCTCGAGGGACTGGCTCTCGAGGGACAACACCACATCCGCACCGAGCTGCGTGGCTAGCTCGAGCCGGGCCGCCGGCGCCCCGATGGTCACCACCACCCCGGCGCCCCGTAACGCGGAGAACGCCGTCGCCGACAGCCCCACGGGGCCGGACCCCTGTACCACGACCGTGTCGCCCATGGCCAGATCGCTGCGCTCGACTGCACCGAACCCCGTGAACAGCCCACACCCTCCCCCGATGACGTCATCGGCGGTCAACCCGTCGGGTAGCTTGATGAGGCGTACACCGGGCTTGAGGTAGATGCGCTCCGCCCAGCCCCCCAAGGGACCCTCGCTGGCGGAGTGGGTAATTCCGTACACCTGGCGGCTGGGGCAGCGGTTGGGCTGCCGGGCCACCGTACAGTGGTAACAGGTGTTGCAGACTTCGTGAACGTCGTAGAACGTCACCACGTCTCCGGCTGTGACCGGTGCCCCAAAGGCGTCGCGGTCTACCCCCTTCGCCTCGAGTACCCGGCCCACGCTCACGTGACCCGGAATGATGGGATACGGCACGCCGGCGAGGCGCCCGCGGTGCAGGTGGACATCGGTGCCGCACACTTCGCTGGCAACGGTTTCCAAGAGTACGCCGCCTGGCTCGACAACCGGATCGTCGATGTCCCAAACCTCGAGAGGCACGTCCGGTTGTGGCATCACGGCAGCTCTGATCGTCATGTCGATTGGCTCCCATGGGTTATCGTCGCAAGCTACCCGTCCGGCGCCCTGCCTGCAGCGGCTGAGTGTAGAGCGGGGGTGGGGAGGAAAGCGTGGAAGTGTGCTAGATTACACCGCCGCGAAAGAGCCAGAGCCAGGAGCCATGACCACGGACATTCAGATCACGCGCACGAAGGACGAGCCGGGCGAGACCACGCTGAGCGTGGAGGCCCCCGTGGAGCGGGTGCGTGCGGCCCAACAGAAAGCCGCAGCGATGTACGCCAAACGGGCGCGGCTGCCCGGATTCCGTAAGGGCAAGGTCCCCCTCAACGTCATTCGCAGTCGCTTCGGCGACGCCATCAAGGAGGCCGTCGTCCAGGAGTTGCTTCAGGAAAGCTGGAAGCTGGCCCTCGACCAAGAGGGCCTGGAGCCCATCGCGGAGCCGCAGATTCGTGACTTCAAGATCGAAGAGGATACCCCCGTCACCTTCGAGATCGTGGTGGAGGTGAAGCCTGATATCACGGTCGAGCGCACCGGAGGGTTTTCGCTGCAGCGTAAGGTCAACCATGTGGGAGACGAGATGGTCGACGATCAGCTCGACGAACTGCGGCGCCAGAAGGCGCGCTGGGTTCCCGTCGAGGGGAAAAAACCCGCGCCGGGCCAGATGGTTCGTGTGACGGTGTCGACCCTCAAAGACGGTGAGGAGGTGGAGGAAGGGGGAAGCCAGCCCTACGAGTTGGTGCTCGGCCAGGATCAGGCACTTCCCGAGATCGAAGACAGGATCATGCAGCTCACGCCCGGCGAGACCACCGATACCACCATAACGGTCCCCGGGGATCCGAGCGACGAGTCGAAGCAGGGACAGACGATTTCCGCCCGCATCACCCTGCACGAGGTGAAGGAGCAGGAACTGCCGGAACTCGACGACGCCCTCGCCGCCGAGCTGGGGGACTTCGACTCGGTAGAGCGGCTACGGGAGGCCGTGCGGGAGGACCTCGAGAACAATGCCAAGCGGGAAGCGGACGCCGACGTCCGCCGACAGCTCATCGAGCAGCTGGCGGCGGCGAACAACGTTTCCGCTCCGCAACCACTGGTGAATCGGCTACTCGCCGCCTACCGCGACGCGTATCGCATACCCGAGGACCAGAATGAAAAGTTCGCGGTGGAGTTCGCCCCGATCGCCGAAGCTCAGGTCAAGCGCGATCTGCTGTTGGAGAGCATCGCCGGCCAGCACGACCTGAAGGCGACGGAGGAAGACATCGACGAGCGCGTCGAGAAGATCGCCAAGACGCGTGACATGGAACCTGGCAAGGTCTTTGCGAGTCTTCAGAAAGAGAATCGAATCAGGGAACTCGAGCAGAGCATCACGGAGGAGAAGGTGTTCGCGCATCTCCTCGAGCAATCAACCGTCACTGAGAGTTGACAGACACATGACGATCTACAAGCCCAGTTCGGCTACAGTGTATCCGCCCTACATCATCGAGCGGTCGAGCCGTGGCGAAAAGAGCTACGACGTCTTTTCCCGATTGCTCATGGACCGCATCGTGTTCCTCGGTGCGCCCATCAACGATGATGTCGCCAACATCGTGATCGCACAGCTGCTGTTTCTCGATGCCGACAACCCGGAGCGTGACATCTACCTCTACATCAACTCGCCCGGCGGCATCATCTCCAGCGGAATGGCAATCTACGACACGATGCAGTTCCTCCGGGCGCCCGTGAACACCATCTGCATGGGCATGGCCGCGTCGATGGGGTCGTTTCTCCTGGCAGCGGGATCGAGGGGGAAGCGCCGCGCGCTACCCCATGCGCGGATCATGATCCACCAACCGTCGGCGGGATACCAAGGCACCGCGGCCGATATCGAGATCCAGGCCAAAGAGGTCATCTACCTGCGGGATCAGCTCAACCATCTGTACGCCGAGCACACCGGCCAGTCGATAGACAAGATCGAAAAGGACATCGATCGAGACCGCTTCATGTCGGCCGATGAAGCCAAGGAATACGGGCTGATTGACGATGTCATCATCAAGATGCCCAAGGCGGGGGCGGGCAATTCGGGTTGACGGTCGGCCCGGTGAGGGGCATACTAGACCAGTCGAAGCACCGGTTGTAACGCATGGCAAACGACAAGCACCTACGCTGTTCCTTCTGCGGAAAGTCAAAGGACGCCGTCCGGAAGTTCATCTCCGGACCGTCGGTATATATCTGCAACGAGTGCATCGCCCTTTGTAACGAGATTCTCGCCGAGGACGAAGAGCGAGAAGTCGCGGAAGCAATAACGCAGGTTCCCACGCCGACGGAGATCAAGGATGTCCTAGACCAGTATGTGATCGGCCAGGAAGTGGCCAAGCGCACGCTGGCAGTCGCGGTGTACAGCCATTACAAGCGGATCAATGCCCAGCCGACCCGTGACGACGACGTCGAGTTGGAGAAGTCGAACATTCTTCTCATCGGACCCACCGGTGTCGGCAAGACCCTCCTCGCACAAACCCTCGCTAGAATTCTCGACGTCCCATTCACGATCGCCGACGCCACGACGTTGACGGAAGCGGGATACGTCGGCGAGGACGTGGAAAACATCCTGGTTCGCTTGCTGCAGGCCGGCGACTTCAACGTCAACGACTGCGAGCACGGGATCATCTACATCGACGAGATCGACAAGGTCGCACGCAAGAGCGAGAACCCCAGCATCACGCGTGACGTTTCGGGTGAGGGTGTACAACAGGCGCTGTTGAAGATCCTCGAGGGTACTGTGGCATCCGTGCCGCCACAGGGCGGGCGCAAGCACCCGCAGCAGGAGTACATCCAGATCGACACCAAGGATATCCTGTTCGTCTGCGGCGGCGCGTTCGACAGCCTCGAGCGGATCATCGAGGCGCGGACAGGACGGCGCCAGATCGGGTTTGGCAAAGAAGAGTTCGACAGCGGGAAGGTCGAGCAACTGAAGGCCAATCCCTATCAAGAGGTCGAGCCCGACGATCTACTGCGTTACGGACTCATACCAGAGCTCGTGGGCCGTCTGCCCGTCACCGTGCCTCTCGAGCAGCTGGACGAGTCGTCCCTCATGAAGATCCTGGTCGATCCGCGGAATGCCCTGACCAAGCAGTACAAGAAGCTGTTCGAGCTGGAGGGCGTCGGCCTGACGTTCGACCCCGAGGCCTTGCGGTCCATCGCACAACGGGCCATCAAGCTAGGCACCGGTGCTCGGGGACTCCGTGCCATACTCGAGGAGACGATGACCAACATCATGTTCGACCTTCCGACGCGCGATGACGTTCGGGAAGTAGTGATTACCAAGGAATGCATTACCGAGAGCCGGCCTCCGCTGATCGTGACCTCGCAGCCGACCAAGAAGGAAGCCTGAAGCCGGTCACGTTCATCGGCAGCTTTCCAACCGCCGATTTCCATGTCCACCCGCCACTCCCTGAAGTCGCCTTTCTGGGCCGATCCAACGTGGGCAAGTCTTCCCTCATCAACGCCCTCGTTGGAC
Organism: Gemmatimonadota bacterium; assembly: GCA_039588255.1. GTDB lineage: Bacteria > Gemmatimonadota > Gemmatimonadetes > Gemmatimonadales > GWC2-71-9 > B3T1B10. The sequence goes on from JBDHAF010000175.1 coordinate 4,774, forward strand.
GAAAGGCCATCGCGCGCACCAGCAAGAGCCCGGGAAAGACCAGGGACTGCAACGTCTACCGGATCGGCGAAGAACTCTATCTGGTGGACCTTCCCGGATACGGGTATTCCAAGGTCTCCAAGGCTGAACGGGGTCGCTTCGCCAAGTTGATCGATCGGTATCTCGGATCCCGGACCTCGCTGGCAGGAGTGGTCTGGCTCCTCGATATCCGGCGCGACCCATCAGCCGACGACCTCACCCTGTCCGACAAGCTGGCCGAATGGGAGGTCCCGGTCATGGTCGCCATCACCAAAGGTGACAAGGTCGGCCGGGGAAGACGATCCGCTCAAATGCACGCTATTCTCAACAAGGTCGGCCTTCCGGCGGATCAGGCCGTGCTGACCAGCGCGGTGACCAAAGAGGGCGTGGAGGACCTGGAGGAATCGATATGGGCCCTTGCAAGCGAGGTACGGAGCCGCTCGTGAGCCGCCTGTGGTGGATCGGCACCCTGGCATGCCTCGCGGCCGTCCCGGCGGCGCCTCGACGGGTGCAGGCCCAGGACACGACGGCCCAGAGCGACCGACTTCCACCGGTTGGCATGGGGAGTCTGCGGCAAGAGGCTGTTTCCGTCGGGATCGACGACGGCTCGGTGCAATTCCGGCTCATGCCCCTCGACGAGTTGATCCTCCGCCTCCTCGCACCCGATTCCTACACGGCACCCCACTCGCTCCGGGAAATGCGCAGCGCCGAAATCCAAGAGGCCGCCGAGCGGTTCGGAGTGATGGAACCGGTGGTGTTCTTCGTAACCGTATACGGCATGCGGGAGCAGGCCCAGTTCGATCCGGACCAGCTGGTGGTGACCAGCCGCAACCGGCTCTTCAGGCCGATCGCCATTCTGCCGGTCACGCAGCAGTGGAACCAGCAACGCGTCTCCCAGCGGGAGACCGCCGGCGCCATCTACGTGTTCGAGAGCGGTATCGCGATGTTGGAGCCGTTCACGGTCGAGTATGCCGGTGTGCGGTCGGACCAATGGAGTGTGTCACTGCGGCTAGTCGAACGCGAGCGGGCCCGGATCGCCGCGCAGCGTAACGAGCCGCAGTGACGGCGCCTACCGTCGAATCCTGACGCCCCCGAGAAGCGTCCGCGGCAATCCGGGTCTCACACCCGCAGGCCTTCTGGCCACCACATAGGTCGCACCGGTGAAGTTCTGTGCGGTGACGTACAGCGAGCTCCACCCATTGAAGTGGTACTCGGCCGAGGCGTGCATCACGACGAAGGCATCGGTGCTCTCGTGGTCCAGCATCTCGCCGTGGCCGGCCTCGGTGCGCATCGCTGCGGAGTAATCGGCGCCCGCCGCGAGAGACCAGCGCCGGTGCTCGGCGCCGATCCACGCGCTGAGCTGGGCGCCTGGAATGTAGGGAACCCGATCCCCCTTCTCGACCGATCCCCACGGATCGAACTCGCTCTCAAATGAGCCTTGGAACTCCGCCTTGGTGAAGGTAAATGTCAGACCCCACGGGACCGTGATGGCGGTCCCGGCCAGAGCGAGGGGCGCGTGCCTCAAGGAGGCCTCGACACCCAGGGCGTGCACGGCACCACCGTTGAACTGATCGCCTGCTCCGTTTCCGCCGGTAGCCAGCGTGGCGGCCCCGAGGATGTTGCTGTAGTCGCTGAAGAACCCCACCACCTGGGCGCTGAAGTCACCGGTGCCGTACCGCGCACCCAGCTCGTAGTTGACGCTCGTCTCGACATCCGTCTCCCGATCTGCGCCTGGTCCCGGGGGGCTGAATCCGCGGTGGACACCGCTGAAGATCCGTAGTTCCTCGGACGGCGCAAAGCTCGCTCCGACGCCCGGGATGAACACCTGCACGCCGTTCTCCCGCACGCGGTCGGCGGTGGTGCGATTGGGATCGTCAGGGCGATAATCGGTCCGCGTGAAGTCGATCGTCTCGAAGCGGACACCCGGTGTCACCGTCCACGGCCCAAAGCTGATTTGATCTTGGACGAACAGCGCCAGGGCCCGGGCGTCACTCACGCGATTGGACTGGCTTCCCGGAGCGCCGGCGCTCGTTAGCGTCATCCGGTTGGTCGTCATCTGATAGGCATCCTCGTGCTGGAATCGGCCCTCTTGGTCCTGGTGGTAGCGGGCCCCGACCTCGATCTCATGACCCACGGACCCTCCCGAGAACTGCAGCCCGACGATCGATTGAATGCCCTGGCCGAAGTACGTCCTGTTGTTGGCCCGCACGAGGAGATCGTCGGGATTCGAGTCGCCGCCCCGAAGGATCGCCATCTCTGAGGCAAACACCCCCGGTTGCTCCAACAAGGTGCTGATGCCCCTGCCGGCGACACTCCGCAGCTTGTACCAGTTACGATCCGTCTCATTGCGGTACAGCGTGGTCGTCAGATCGAAACGACCCCCCGGCCGCACGAAGTGGCGCACGTGAAGCTGTCGGTGCTCCACATTCATCACGTCTTGTTGGGAGGCGGCATACCGGCGGTTCGGGGTCACCGCGAAGTCCGCGTCGGTCAAGCCCAGATAGGTCTCGTCCGACCGCTGCCGGTTGTATCCCAGCTTGACCTCCAGCTCTTGATACGTCTCCAAGCGGGGATCCGTCTGGATCCGGAACTTGGCGTTGTAGTCGCCGACGGCGAACCCCGCCCCTCCCTCCGCCAGTTCCTTGAACCCATCCGTGGCCATCTGATATCCCTGCACCATCCAGCCGAAGTGGGATTGCGACCCTCCCACCCGCGCGTCGAGCCGTCTGGTGGCGTGGGCCCCACCTGCCAGATCCACATCGGCCTGGAGCGCGTCCGGAATCGGCGTCGACACCAGGTTGATCGCTCCTCCCACAGTGCGCGGCCCATACTTGATCTGGCTGGACCCCTTCCGCACCTCCACGCCGTGCATCCGACCCACCACCGGGAAGTAGTACGCCGACGGCGCGGCATACGGCGCCGGCGCGATGAGGATCCCGTCCTCCATCAGGGTGATCTTGGAGGACCG
>JBDHAF010000176.1:0-7704 GCA_039588255.1 Gemmatimonadota bacterium
GTATTGGGTCTTCGGCGAGAACGGCGATGTTCGCCTTGCGCACGGAAAGCACGTCCGCAGACCCCAACGACGGAAAACCCTGCGGCGCGAGCCCAGTGCTCACCGCCTGTACCTTCACGGCGAAGCGATCGGCGACTTCGCGCACGGCCTCGTGCACCGACGCATCGTTTTGGCCGATGCGCACCACCACGGTGCCGCTCGGGACACTTCGCCCCTCGATGCGCGTCGGGCGTATGGTCATCGCGGCGCGAAAGCCACGGTCGATCAGGTGATACAGCGCCGCCACCGCGGACGCATCGCTGCCGTCGAGCAAGTATGCGTACCCGGCTCGTCGATTGCGGTCGGTGGCGGTCGCCCGACCGGCGTCCGCAACGGGCTGGGTCGTCAGCGCTCTCCCATCTGTGGAGCTGAATCCGTGCAGGTTGAACAGCAGCGGCAGTGACCAGGCCGTGATGTCGTACACCTCCGCCGACTCACCGCGATCGATGCGGGCCCGCGCTTCGGTCAGGAAACTGTCTGCCAGGGCCGTCTCCGGCTCGAGGAGCGTGCGCAGCAGATGCGACCGGGGTTGTGCCGCCTCCACCACGTAGGTGCCGGGCGGGAATGTCTGGCGGCCGAGGAACGCACCGTCACGGTCCCGCACGCCGTCGAGAACCGAAGAGTCGGTGAGTGTAGCGACGTCGATGCCACCGCGGAGTAACACGTTCACCAGCTCCGCCACGTGCCCCGGATCGCCGTCCGGCGTCACGAGATAGCGCCGTACGCCGGTGCCGCCTGCGGTGATGCCGTCGACCAAGCCCTGGTAATACTCACTCAGCAGGGTCTCGCGCTCGGTGGCCGCCAGGCGGACGGCTGTCCACGCCGCGGTGTACTGGTGCTCCAGAGCCTCCGCGAGAGTTCTGGTCGAACGGTCCGAGCGCATGCGCACCAGACCGCGGGACGACCCCTGCTCGTAGAGCATTCCCACGGCCCCCTGAAAGCTGCCGTAGGCATCCGTATATCCGGGGTAGAAGTAGTCGAACTCTTCACGGGTGACGTAGTCGACCTTGGTCGAATCGAGCGCCCCGGCGTACGCGTCGGCGAATCGCTCGATCCACCGGACGGCGAAGTCGGGAAGGTACGGCGAGGTGGGTGGTGCACCGGGGTAGAAGAAGAACTCGAGGTTCTCTCCCATCTCGTGCATGTCCGTGACGGTTTGGGGCCGCCACGCCCGCATCGTGTTCATCCGGTTGCGCGTCTCGGGCTGGGTCTGGGCGAACCAGTCCCGGTTGTTGTCGAAGTAGTAGTGGCCCGTACGATACTTGAGCGCCTCCCACGAGGTGAAGTCGTTCGCCCAATCGTCGCCGCGGGCATTCGGCACCCGACCGTTGCTCTCGTCGTTCAACCGTGCGAACGCATCCCGCCCGTCGGGGTTGAGCATCGGGTCGATGAGCACCACCACGTTCTCCAGGACCTCGAGAGTGGCGGGGTCGTTCCTGTTCGAGAGATGCTCCAACAGCTTCAACACCCCCTCGCTGCCCGAAAGCTCGAACCCGTGTATCGATCCGCCGAACCACGCGATGGCCGGTTGGTTCGCGAAGAGGACGTCCGCCTGCGCCGCAGGCAACGACCGGGGATCCGCCAGGCGCCGCGAGTTGGCCTGGATCTGTCCGATGCGAGCGTGGTTGTCCGGCGAGGTCACCACGGCCAGCATGAGCGTGCGACCCTCCCACGACTCCCCTTGCTCCTCGATGGACACGCGGGGAGACGCGGCGGCCAAGCGCTCGAGATAGCGCACCATTTGGTGGTGTTGGGTGATCCGCTCGCCGAATTCGTGGCCGACGACGTCGCGGAAGGTTGGCACCTGCGCAGCGGCGGTTGCCGGTACGAGGGCCAGGAAGGCGACAACGTGACGGGCGGTCATTGGGCGCTGGGGCCGATCACGACGGCGTTCAAGAACATCCGATTGGCTCCCCGCCAGTACGAACGCCAGTTCACTTCCTCGGCGAACGCAATGACCCGCCCCGCCCCCACCCGTTCCTCGTACACGAAGACCTTCCCCGGAAGCCGGTCGAGGCTCTCGTCCCAGGCGTGCCCCGAGATCAGGAGTGAATCCCGGGGGGCGTAGCGTCCCACGACCCGGCGACTCGACGACGGAGGTCCCTCCGGCGGGGAGTAGAGCCGGGAGCTGGTGACCAAGGCCGGGAACGCGGTCTGACCGTACCCGGCTGCCAACCAGTACTCGGGATCGAGGTCGACCCGCACGATGGCTCCCGGAACGGTGAAGGCTTGAGCGTCCTTCGCATCGTCGCTGTCGTACCACGACCCGAGTTGGATGCCCGCCGCCGCGGAGTCCCGGGCGAACTCGGTGCCGCGCCCGATCGTGACGAGGGTTCCACCGTCCCGGATCCAACGCCGGATCCGCTCCACCCCAGCCGAGTCGATCGCCGAGCGGAGGCTGCCGGCTTCCGGAATCACAATCACGTCGAACCGGTCGAGGGGCGTACCGCTCACCGAGCGGGTTCGAAGCACCGTCGTCGGGATCTCGTACTGCCGGTCCAGCGTGTGCCATGCGTAACCGAAGGAGTATCCCCGTACCGGATCCTCGGAGACGATCGCAATCTCCGGTTTCCTCACCGGGAGCACGTCGGCGGAGCCGAGGGAGGGAAAGCGGCCCGGATCGGCGAGTCCCGTCGTCACGCCGGATATGTTGAGCGCGAACCGCTCGCCGAGGACGCGGACCGCGTCGTGCACCGACTCGTCGTTCTGTCCCACCCGCACCACCACCGTCCCGCTGGGTATGTCCCGCCCGCCGATCCGGGTGGGTCGCAGCGTCACGGCCGCCCGGTGCCCCTGGTGGGTGAGGTGATAGAGCGCCGCCACCGAGGCGGCGCGCCTCCCGTCGATTAGATAGGCGTACTCCGCCCGACCCGACATTCCCGCCCCTTCGGGCGCAACCGGATCCGAGACCCGCTCCGTGGACCACGTCGCCGCATCGGTGGTGCTGTACCCCCCCACGTTGAACATGAGTGGGAGCGACCACGCCGTGATGTCGTAGAACCGCGGGTTCTCGGCCCGCTCGACCCGCTGCCGGGCAGAGGCGAGGAAGTCCTGGGGCAGCGGGACGTCCGGCTCCAGGAGCACCCGAACCAGGCGGTTGCGGGGCTGGGCCGCCTCCACCAGGTAGGTGCCGGCGGCAAAAGTACGTTGCCCCACGTCCCGCCCCGCCCGGTCGCGCACGCCCGATACCACCGCGTCCCCGGTCAGGCGATCCACCTCGATTCCCCCTCGCATCAGCGCGTTCACGAGCTCGGCGACGTGCCCCGGGTCGCCCTCCGCCGAAAGCAGATATCGGCGGTACCCTTCGCTGCCGTCGGCAATGGCCGCCACCTGGGCATCGTAGTAGTCCTGGAGGATTTGCGTCCGGTTCGTGGCGGCATATCGGGCGGCCGTCCACGCCGCAACGTATTGCTGCTCCAGGGCATCGGCGAGGGTGCGCACCGACCCGTCCGGCCGGGTCAGCGCCAGCCCCCGGGTGGATCCCTGCTCGTAGAGCATACCGACGGCACCCTGGTAGCTCCCCTGCGACGTGGTGTAGCCCGGATAGAAGTAGTTGTAGCGTTCCCGCGTCATGTACTGAAAGCCGGCGGAGTCGAACGCGGCCGCATACGCCGCGTTGAGACCCTGAAAACCGCGGAAGGCGTAATCAGGAAAAAAGGGGCCGTAGGGGACGTCCGGCGGGTCGAAATAGAACTCGACATCCGGCCCCATCTCGTGCATGTCCACGACGAACTGGGGACGCCACCGGACGATGGTCGCGATGCGATGCCGGGCCTCGGGCTGCGTGTGGGCGAACCAATCGCGGTTCGTGTCGTGATAGTAATGCCCCGTCCGGAACTTGGTGGACTGCCACGACGTGAAGTCGTTGGCCCAGTCATCACGCTGGGGATTCGGTGTCCGCCCGATGTTTTCGTGGTTGAGATAGGCGTGGGCGTCGCGACCGTCGGGATTCAACATCGGGTCGATAAGGATCACCGTGTTGTCCAGGACCTCCAGCGTGGCCGGGTCGTTCCCGGTGGTGAGGCGCTCCAGCAGCTTCAACACACCCTCGCTCCCGGACAGCTCGAACCCGTGAATCGACCCACCGTACCACACCACCGCCGGATGCGTCGTGACCAACGCGGCCGCCTCGTCGGCGGAGAGGGTCCGCGGATCTCCCAAGCGCTGGGCGTCGGCCTGGATCTGCGCCAGCGAGGAGTGGTTTTCCGGCGAGGTGACCATCGCCAACACGAGGCGGCGCCCCTCCCAGGACGCCCCCTGATCCACCACCGTGACCCGGTCCGATGTCTCTCCGAGTCGCTCTAGATAGCGAACCATTTCGTGGTGCACGGTGATTCGCTCGCCAAAGGCGTGGCCACTGACCTCGCGGAAGCTGGGTACCTGGGCCTCCGCAACGAGGGCAGAGACGGCCACGAGCAACGCCGCAAGACCCCCTGCGCGTATGCCGGTAAGAGCCGAGGAACCTGGGGACATGGGATTCCTTTATGAAGGACGGTTCAAGAGAGTACGATTCCGGCCGAATTGCCGGTACCCCGACAGTAGAGCCTTATGGTTAACCTGGCTATCTTTTCATAGCCACCATTTCAAATTCATCTTTCGCACCAGACTTCGAGGATACCGTGGCTACCAAGACTATCCCCCTCAAAGAGGAACGGACCGCCGAGGATACCGTGACCAAAAAAGAATCGTTGAGCATCACGGACAACCGGACCGGAGAGACATACGAGGTCCCCATTGAGCGCGGAAGTGTCCGTGCCCTTGATCTCAAGCAGATCAAGACAGATCCTGAGGACTTTGGACTGATGTCCTACGATCCGGGGTTCGCCAACACCGCGTCGGTTATGAGCGGCGTCAGCCTCATTAACGGCGAGAAGGGCATTCTCTCCTACCGAGGCTATCCCATCGAGCAACTGGCCGAGAAGAGCACGTTCTTGGAGGTCGCCTATCTGCTGGTCTATGGCGAGCTTCCCGCCGAGGACGCGCTGAGTGAGTGGACGCAGGACATCACTACGCACACGTTCCTTCACGAGAACGCGAAGAAACTTATGGAGGGCTTCCGCTACGATGCGCACCCGATGGGGGTCTTCGTCAGCACCGTGGCGGCGTTGTCCACTTTCTATCCGAACGCCAAAGATCTCGGCGACGCCGACTCCCGCATGCGCCAGATCCGCCGGCTGATCGCCAAGGCGCCGACCATCGCAGCATTCGCGTATCGCCATCGCATGGGGTTGCCGTACGTCTACCCGGACAACGATCTGTCCTACGCTGGCAACTTCTTGAACATGATGTATCGGACGTCGGAGCCGAAATACGAGCCGGATCCGATCCTGGAGAAAGCGCTGGACGTGCTGTTCGTCCTGCACGGCGACCACGGGCAGAACTGCTCCACCAACGCGATGCGGTCCGTGGGATCGAGCGAGACGGATCCCTACTGCGCCATGGCAGCCGCAGCCGCAGCCCTGTACGGACCGCTGCACGGAGGCGCCAATGAGGCCGTCCTCCGGATGCTCCGGGAGATCGGCGACGTCAAGAACGTCCCGTCGTACATCAAGCGTGTCTTGAACAAGGAAGTCCGCTTGATGGGCTTCGGCCACCGGGTGTACAAGAACTACGACCCCCGCGCCAAGATCATCAAGGGGGTCGCCGAAGAGGTATTCGAGGTCACCGGGAGAAACCCGCTCATCGACATCGCGCTGGAGCTGGAGCGCATCGCGCTGGAAGATGAGTACTTCGTCTCACACAAACTGTATCCCAACGTCGACTTCTATTCCGGGATCATCTACGAGGCGATGGGATTCCCGGTGGAGATTTATCCGGTGCTGTTCGCCATCGGGCGAACCCCCGGATGGTTGTCCCAGTGGCAGGAAGGGTACGTGGACCAGGAGCAGCGGATCGCCAGACCCCGCCAGCTCTGGATCGGGGCGTCGAGGAGAGACTACGTGCCGATCAACAAGCGGTAGGTAGCGGCAAGTACGACGTCGACAGTCAAAAAGCGGTGAGTCTCGAGCGGTATGTACCGCTCGTGGCTCACCGTTCTATTGTTCCCCACCAATCCTGCCCAGCTCCCGTAGCTTGGCCTCCAACTCCGCTTTCACTTCTTCCAGTCGTTGCTGGTGCCGGGCCACCACGCCCTGGACCGCGGTCTCCAACTCGCTGACCCGTGCCCTGGCTTCGGCGATGGGTTCCGCGACGAGGCGCTCCACCTCGGCCCGCACCCGCTGTTCGGCGGCCGCCACCTCGCTCGCCAGTTCCCGACGGAGACTCTGCGAGATGGCCGACGCAACGTTGGAGCGCACCGCCAGGCGCGGGCCGGCGATGTTGCCCGCCACCCGCACCTCCACTTCCACGTCGCGCAACGCCGAGAGCGTGCGCCACACGATATCGTTCACCCGTCCCGACCCGATGGAGCCCCGGTCCCATGAGACCCCGGCCGAGCTCCACAGCCAGCTGCCGGTCAGGCTGTCACCGGTGCGCACCAAGGCCAGCTCGTTCACACCCTGTCCCAGGTCCATCCGGGCCCCGATGCCCGGCAAGGTGAACGAGGGAAGCCCGACTCCGGCGACGCGCACGTTCAGCGAATCCCGCACGTCGTGCGTCACATGATCGAGCACGGCCACGAAATGCACCGCGTCCGGCCCTGACCCAGCCTCCGTGCGTGAGGCGGTGATGCGCACCGGGCGGCCGTGGATCGTCGGTGCCGATGAATAATCGTCGACCGCAACACGGTAGCTTCCGGCGGCGGCACCTTCGCCCTCGAGCCGCATCTCGATTTCCGCAAGCGCCACCGTCAAACCCGCATAGCCCCGCTCGGTGGGAAACTCGATGCTAGACCCAGGGTGCCGCGCGCGGGCGGGTCCGGGTCGCCTCCGGGGATCGAGCCCTGGAGGGAGGTAGCGGTCGAGCATCTGGGCCCAGTACAGCAGCGGCTGGATGCGCGCCAAGGCCACCTCGCCAAACAGCGCCGGCGAGATGTCCGGCGCATCGAGAGACGGGATCTGCAAGAGACTCCGTGCGCTCGCCAGGTCCGCCGCTCGCGCGTCCGCCAGGCCCGCCACGCCTTGCCGGAGGGTCTGCAAGCCCGTCCCCACATCCTGCCCCAGTTGCTGGATGCCGCTCTGCACGGTCGAGACATCGTCGAGCGTCGTCCGCACCGAGGAAACCGATCGGACGACCCCCTGAATGCCGAGGCTCTGGAGCGAGGCACCCTGAAGCCGCTGCACCAGCGCCCGGGCGGAGTCGATGACGGGCGCCGGATTGAGCGCCTGGAGTTGCTCCGTCCACGCTTGCCGTGCCGAGTCGGCGGCCGTACGGATCCCCAGCGCCACCTCGACCGTGCGCAGATTCTCCGGTTGTATCGCGGCGACATTCACGGTGCCGGTGAGCCCCTCCAAGCTGAAGTCCGGCACCGGAACCTGCTCGGCCCACTCCCTAACCCGCCGCCGCAACGCGCCCGTCTCGGGATCGGGGTGCTCTATGGCACCGGAGGTCTCCCGAGCGGTTCCGAACCGGAGACCTCGAACCGCAACGGTGTCGAGGAAGATTCTCTTCTGCAGCAGCGGTCCGATGTGGAGATCGGCGACGATCTCATCGACCTGGATCAGGTTGGTCATGGGCGCATCGGGGTTGGTGACCTGCAGGCCGCGCAAGGCCACCGATCCGTCGGTG
>JBDHAF010000177.1:0-8594 GCA_039588255.1 Gemmatimonadota bacterium
GAGGGCGCCGGACTCGTTGTACCCCCCCACCGCATAGAGGAGGCCGTCCAGCACGCCGACCCCGACACCGCTCCGCGCCGTCGGCATTGGCGCCACCCCACGCCACGTGTCAGTCACCGGGTCGTAGGCGTCCACCGTTGCGAGGGAGGTAATGGGGTAGGGGGGTCCGACCTCGTTTTCCCCCCCCACCGCATACAGGAGGCCGTCCACCACACCCACTCCGAGGCCGGCTCGCGCCGTCGGCATCGGCGCCACCGTATACCAGCCCTGACTTCCGTGGTTGGCCTCGACGGTCGCCAGGACTGCAAGACACAAGGAGCACACCTCAGGCGCAGGCGTGACGCCCCCCAGCGCGTAGAGGATGCCATCGATTACGCCGACGGCGAGGCGGCTCCGGCTCGTCGGCATCGACGCCACACGATGCCAACGGTTCCCCGTCAGCGGGTTCACCCCCGTCGCAGTGAACGTGATCGGCGATCCTGCGAGCCCGTTACTGATCGCCGTGGCCGTATTCACGTCGAGGCCTGGAGTCGGGCCGATTCTCCATGACACCGATGCCGAGCCAGACTGGTCGCTGGTCGTTGTGGAGGCCGACAGCGAGCCACCACCCGCAGTGACTGCCCACCTGACCGCAACTCCCCCGACTCCGCTCCCGTCGTCACTCAGCACTCTGACAGTCACCGGCTCAGGCAACGTCCTTCCCACGACCCACACCTGACCGTTGCCGGAGCCCATCACGATGCTGGTGGCGACGGGCGCCGGCGGTGCTGGGGGTTCGGTGACGCCGTTGCCGCAGGCCCAACCCGCCACGGAGGCGGCAACTATCAAGGAGAGGCCGAATCGGCGGCGGCTGACGCAGCGCATAAGACCTCTCCCGAGACGAAGATCAACCAGCACGGGCTACCCTCCAATAGACTGAGGCGCTCGAATCGAGGCCGATGGAACGCCGTGGGCTCGCCGATGCAAACACGGTTCAGTACGGCTGACAGGTTGCCGGAACCTGACCGAACACCGGATCCGTCAATCCACCGACGCAGCGTAATCCCCCGCAGCAGGGGCCCACGCCCTTGAATCCGCACGCGGCGTTCACACCCCGACATTCCCTGGTGTCCGGCTCGCTCGGCGACGCACAGCCCGTCGTTCCGACGGAGGTCGTCGCGCCGGCGAAAACCACAAGCACGTTGGTCGCGTGAGCCTCGCCATCCTCGGAAAAGGCTCGCACACGCATCATGTCGGTGGCATGGGTCTCGTCGTCGGGCGGGCGTCCTGTGGGGCGTCTGTCTGGCGGCGGGGCCGGTAGGCCGCCGACGGATCCGTGAGTTTTTGTAATGCTCCTTCATACATCGCAGGTGCATGAAGTCGGCGTGAGATCCCCATGAAGGAAACAAGCCGTTGCGAGGTGGCGACAATTGCAGAAGCGCAACAGGGGAAAGCAGAGCACACTGCGCGGCACGACATGCGACCGCGCACGCCGGCTCGCTGGGCTCAAGGCCGCACGCTGCTTGATGGAAAGCAGTGGGGCGCTGCGGCCGGGCCGATCCATCAACCAACCTGACCCATCGCCCCCCACCCCCCTTGGGCCCGCAGGGAGGTACCTGCGGTGGGCTGGCGGAGTTGTGAGATGCTGGTAAGATCAAACAAGAATCCACGCTCCTTGCTGTTGGTGAGGGGCACCCGCAGCAGAAGCGTTGTGTCGTTGGGTGGCACCCCACGTCCAAGGTGCCGGGTCAGCAATCGTCACGATGAAGGTCATCTACAAGATCACGTATCCGAACGGGAAGATCTACGTCGGGAAGGACCTGACGAACACGCTCAATTACTTCGGCAGCGCAGATAGCAGCCTCATTGAGAGGGACTTCTCGAGGGAGGAGCAGCGAGATCTTACCGTCAGGAAAGAGATTCTCTGGGAGTCTTCGACTGCGACCGACGCCGAAGTAAGCGACAAGGAGATCGAGTTCATCACTGATCTGAGATCAAATGATCCATCCGTCGGCTACAACCGATGGCCTAAGTTCAGGGGTGCGTAGACACAGCCGGTTCAGATGCGAGCAGATCCACGAGCACTGATCGCAGGTGAGCCAAGACTACACGCATCACAAGAAGGCAACGACGAGGTCACGCCGTGGCAATCCCGGACTTCCAATCGATCATGCTACCACTTCTCACCTTGGCTAGCGACGGGAAGCTTCACTCGATGGCCGAGGCCCGAGAGAAGCTGGGAAAACACTTCCAACTCACTCCCAACGATCGAGCGGAGTTACTACCCAGTGGTCGTCAAGCGACATTCGACAACCGTGTCGCGTGGGCGAAGTCGTACCTACTGCAGGCAGCCCTGGTAGAGTCACCTAAACGTGGCGTATTCCAGATTACACAGCGGGGGCGGGAGGTACTCGACGAGGGGCCGACTCAAGTCAACATCCGGTACCTCGAGCAGTTCCCTGAGTTCGTAGAGTTCCGCTCTGCTGCCGCGAAGAAGGCTGCGAAGACTCGGAAGGGTACGGAGAATAGCGAGCCGGAAACGCCGGAGGAAGTTCTAGAGGAAGCCTATCAGGCAATCCGGGATGAACTCTCCGCCAACCTGTTGAAGAAGGTCAAGGAAGGCTCGCCTGAGGCGTTCGAGCGACTCGTCGTCGAGTTGCTCCTTCGCCTGGGATATGGAGGTTCTCGAAGGGAAGCTGGCGAAGCAATCGGCAGAGGCGGAGACGAGGGACTGGACGGAATCATTCGGGAGGACCGCCTCGGTCTCACGTCATCTACCTCCAGGCCAAGCGGTGGGAAGGAACCGTTGGTCGGCCTGAGGTTCAGAAGTTCGTAGGTGCGCTTCACGGAAAACAGGCAAAAAAGGGTGTATTCATCACCAGTGGCAGTTTCTCCGCAGAAGCTCGCGACTACGTCGCACACATTGACCCGAAGGTCGTGTTGATTGACGGCGAACTTCTTACAGACCTGATGATCGATCACGGTCTGGGAGTCACCACAGTCGCCGCGTACGAACTCAAGAGGATCGACTCGGATTACTTTGCGGAGGAGTAGCAGTGCCACCTCACACCACCCGACTGCGGATTTAGTGACTCGGTAAAGGAGAGACGCTGTACGTGCGGGGGCCAAATGTCACCGGGACGGGGTTCGCCGCGCCATCGCGCACGCCGGCACGCTCGGCCCGACGCCGCACGCTACATGAAAGAAAGTAGGGCACGCCGCGCCGCTGCGGCCCGCCGATCCGCCAACCCATCCAGCCACCGACCATCGCCCCCCACCCCCCTCGGGCCCGCAGGCACGCACCTGCGGTAGGTTGCGAGCGCTAGGGAGCGCCCACCCGTTAAATAGGGGGCCCCAAACCTCATTTCTCTCAGAATATGATGCGGTTTTTCGGGTCCGGCTATGAAAAGGTGGTCGCCATCGAGCGGCGCCTGCCCGCCACTGAGGCGAGGTTGCGGCTAAGAAACCGTCTCGAGGACTCCATTGCTGCGCGGACTATCGCCCGTCGGAATGTCTTCGCAGTTTAGGGGGAGTCGATGTGCAGAACTAGCGAATAGGTGTCGCATCCACTTGCCCTTCTATGAGCGGCGATCCACTCGAGTCGCTGAAGACTCCGCTTGGGGCTTTCGAGCCTAACGTCCTTCTCGCAGGCATCGAAGGCTCCGTTGCGGTACGTCTCGCATATGTCATCATCTGCGACGTGCCGTCGTTTCTGCCGTCGGCATTGGACGACTGGCGTCCGACCCTTGTAGTCTGGGTCCTCCTCGCATTGGTGGTTATTCTCCTCGTCGGCCTTGCAGTAGAGGGACTCGCCGGGGCAACCGAGCGGCTGGTGACGTGGACCTCATTCGGCTCGCATAAGTTGCGCCCGAAGTTTGCCAAGCTCTTTGGGGAACCGGGGGACGCCGCCAGGCGTAACGCCCAACGCTGGATCTGGAAGTCAGCGGAAGCAAACAGTGAGTTCGCCCGCCGACGGCTGCGCCTTCTTGCGGCTCGCAACACCACATTCGTCTTGTTTGCGAGCACCCTCTCGATCGCAGTCGGCCTTGTCGGGGCTCAGCCGGAAAACTGGGTACGCACCCTTGTTACTGTGCTCTTTGCGGGCATGAGTGCTGGGATCATCTTTGCGTGGGTCTGGGTCGCCGCGCAACAGGGGTACACCCGCGCAGTTGAAGATGCCGGTCACGTCGGACCGCCGTAGTTCCCAACACCTATTATTGACCTGGCGTCAGGGCGGTTGGGCCGCTCACCTGCCAGTGACGCCGAGTGTCACGGACTCGTGGCCCAAATGCTGGGCGGCCTCCGGTCCCACTCACTCGCACCGTCCCCGCCGTCGATCCCGGGGGAGGCAGTCGAACCCTCCGATGCCCCACAGGCCGGCGCCCTCCTCCCGGGCACGTCGCTGCGCCTCGGTGAACCAGTCCACGTACTGGACGTTCGGCGGATAGGTCAGGATCACGGCCCAACCCTGGCGCACTAAAACCCAGTTCACCATCTGACCGTCAGCCCAGACGTAGGCCAGCATCCTCTCGTAGCGGTCTCGGACTTCAACATCACGTTCCAGCGCGACCGTCGTCGCATCCTTCAGCAGCGCCCGAACGGCTTGGGTAGCCATCTCGCCGTGCGGCTCCTGTCCGGACCCTGGGGTATCCATCCGGACCAGCCGCACCCTCTCGGCCCGAGCTGAGGTTCGCCACCGGGCCGCGACAACGCTCCTTCTCCGGCCTAGTCTTTCTCAGCACGGGGTGGTTCTGTTCGCACGGCGCGAGCCCCGAGAAGACCGTCTAGCTGCCGCGTTATCTGCCGTAGGCCAGGTCGCGGTTCAGACGGCGCGTCGCCTGCCGGGAGCACAGCGGCCAGCAGCCTCGATTCGAGGGCTTCCCGGCTATTCCCAAGCTCAACAAGCTGGGCTCTAACCTGTGCTAGTTCGTCTCTTGCGGTCTGAAGCTCCGATTCCTTCTCGGTACCTGCGAGCTGAAGCTCCCCAATCCTCGCCTCCAGGCGTTTCCGCTCCACCTCGTGCAGCTCTTGCTGAGCCCGGACTATCGTCCAAGCGCGATCAACCTGCTGACTCTTGAGAAACTCTATGTGCTCTTTGAGTATCGCGATCTGGCGGGTGTAGAACCGTCGCCCAACAACGATGAGCGTTGGAACCCCGACGATAAGCCCCACGTCTCTGATGAGCGCCGCCCACCGCTCTACATCAGCCATGATTTCACCTGACATGAGTGCCTCACAACGCTAACCCGGTCGTGGTTGCCGCGATCCTCGCCCACCGCGCCTGCTCGGGCAGGTAAAAGCGGACCAGCTTGTGGTCCTGTTCGACCAGCTTCGCGACGGTCTCCCGATCCCCGAACTCCTCGGTGAGGTGGGTGATCTCGTCCTCGAACACATCGGAGAGCCGCTTCAGGAAGACCAGCGGCAGGATGTAGTCCTTGAACTTCGGTGCGTCGAGGGGGCCGCGTATCTGGCAGGCGGCGTCCCAGAGCCATGCTTCGAGGGCGGATACGTCTAAAGTGCGGTTTTTCTTTTGCATCGCGGTCCTCTTGGCCGAAATTCGCTCGACGGCTGCCTATAAAGATGTAGATCACAGTCGCCGCTGGCGAGCAACTCCTCGCGTCCGGGGACAAGCGGCGGTGACCCGGGCGCCGTATCTTTGGAGGTGACGGCGGGGGCGGTTCGGCCGGACCGTGAGCCCTAGCGCCCGAGGGAGCCATCCTTCCCGAGCCCCGCCACTCACCGCCTGGATGGAGGCGACGTGGCAGCCTCACGGAAGCGCGGGGGGCGCCGCAAGCCCGGCCGCCCAAGACCCGCGCGAGAGCGAGAAGCACCGGATGTGGAGGCCGGCTCCGCACGGTTGGACGCCATCGCTGAACTGATGTGTCCCCAGCCGGTGGAAGCGCCGCGCCTGGGGCCCGCCGTCGAGGTTGTTTTCGACGACGGCCGTCGTCTTTCGATCGCAGAGTACCTGCGGCAGTACAGCCGCAACCTGTCCGACTCCTTCCGTACACGCCTGGCCCTAGCGTCCTCGCCTCACCTCCTGGAGGGCTCCGTTCTGGGGGAGTGGATCGAAGAGCCCCTGGGGCCTCGCCTCGGCTGGGGGCAGCGAGTCAGAGTGGGACAACTGCCGGCGGAGACGCGGATCATCCTGGAAGCGGCGCTCGTACTCCAGTCGTTTGGCAGAGTGTCTCCCGACTTCTACCGGAAGCTCGGCAACGATCTCCGTGTCGTCCGCGAGTCACTAGGGGTACGGCCAGGATCACCGGGCAGTGCGGCGAATGACGATCCTGACCTGGAGGCGTACCGGAGGGTGGAAGATGAGCTCGCTGTACTTGAGGATCTCGTTCGAAAGACTGAACGCATCATCCAGAGCGCTGGGTACTGTTGGAATTGGGATGCAGGAGTTGTGGAGATCCCTCCAGGCCTCGCCGGGGGGCGGCCCCGCCAGCTCCTTCGGGACCTCGTGAAAACTCTCCTGCTGGCCCTGGGCGCGGACGAGAACACCGTCGAAGTACGAGAAACGATCGCGACGGAGTTGGCGCCGTTCTTTTCCGCCGAACTCTTAGACACCACGAAACATTCTCCGCTCTACAACGCGGTGGATAACGCCCTTCGAGGCAAGTAGGGCTCTGTCGTGCCGTAGCGCCCACTGCGCCAATAGAAACCGTTGTCGCCCAGCGGCGTAAAACCTCCCGCCTCCTTGGCGTAAAACCGGTACATGGCCTAACTCGTTATCCCACATAGGTTTGCAGAGTTTGACCTACGTGCGCTCCCGTGTTTTCGTAGTGGGGCCTTTGCGACTCAGTGCGGCTGCCACGGAGGACGAAATGGAGAGCAGGGCAACCCTTATGGACGCCCGCCAGGTGTCGAAGCGACTCGGGGTTCGGCTACATCGAGTCTACGAGCTCATCCGCGAGGGGAGGCTCCCATGCGTGCGGCTCGGTCGCCAAGTGCGCTTCGACCCTAACGCACTTGAGGACTTCATCGCATCTGGCGGCACTAAGGACCGAGGCCAGGCCCGGACCGCCGAGGTCGATAGGAACTCCACCTAACGGGAAGGCCGCCCCGGAGAGGCGGCCGCCGCAGGAGGAAAAGCCGTGTGTGTGACGGCGCAGAACGGGAAAGGCGACCCTCTCGACTACTTCGAGTTTATGGACGCCTATGGTCCGGTTTCGGACGCCGAGGACGAGGTGAACTTCCCGCGACTCGACGAGTTCGGTCGCAACGTCTGGCGACTTCCGAGTGCGTCGCGACAAGAGATCGCCCGGCAGTTTTGGGAGAGGTGGCTTCACGAGAACTCGCTCCTCGACCAACGGGAGGCACGACGGGTGGTGCGGGCTGCCGTTGAGGCCGGGAAGAACGGCATAGCCGAGTCGTCCACGTTCGAGCCGGT
Organism: Gemmatimonadota bacterium; assembly: GCA_039588255.1. GTDB lineage: Bacteria > Gemmatimonadota > Gemmatimonadetes > Gemmatimonadales > GWC2-71-9 > B3T1B10. Next base: position 7,373 of record JBDHAF010000177.1, read on the forward strand.
GCTGGTGAAGGATCTTGCGCCCGGTAAATCCGTTGACTGGGTCGTCAAGGGATACGCGCCCGGTGGCGGCCTTACGGTCGTCGCCGGACCACCCAAGGCGGGCAAGACGACTTACGTTGCCGGGATGGCGGTCCAGGCGGCCGCGAGCGGCATCCCCGTCCTGTGGCTCGACCTCGAACAGCACGCGACCCGGACCCGCGACCTCTTCGCCCGCCTTGATGCTATAGAGCTTCCCATCTTCGCCCACAGCTCGGCCTCGCGGGTCCCAATGAACGCCATCGCGAGGTGCGTAACCGAGCACGAGATCGGTCTCGTCATCATCGACTCCTTGAGCCGCTTTTGGACCGTCGAAGACGAGAATGATGCCGCCCAAGTCACGACGGCGATGGGGGAGCTTCTTGCGTTCGCCCGGTCGGCCAACGTGGCGGTCATTGTGATCCACCATACTCGGAAGTCGGGCGGCAGCGATGGCTCAGACATTCGCGGGTCCGGGGCCATCGCTGCGAGCGTCGATGTCGCAGTGTCGTTCCAGCGGTACGGCGATGGCCCAGCCCGCTTGCTCGAAGCGATCTCGCGCTATGACGAGACCCCCCGGAGGTTGGTCGTCGAGTACCGCGAGGGGCGGTACTGCGAACTCGGCTCCGAAGCCGATGTCCGAGACCGGGAGGCGAGAGAAAGAGTCCGGGCGGCGTTGACGGACGAACCGCTGGCCCGAAGCCAGATTGCGAAGGACACTGGGCTCCCTGACGCGACGGTCGCCCGCGTGACAGAAGCTCTCCACGAGGAAGGTCTCGTCGAGCGGGCAGGTGAGGGGAAGCGAGGAGATCCATTCACCTATCGAGTTGGTTCTCCCGCCAGGGGGTTGTGATGAGAAGAAAAGAAACGGCTGAGACATCCCCGGAAAGGGAGGGGGGAAGCTTTTGTTTCTTCTTACAAAAGGCCCTAGAGGAGAATAAAAGTGCAGGCCCCAGACTGGGGCGATCAACCCGGAGGATCGGTAGCATGACATCGTCGGCTCGCACTCGCAGAAAGGCGTCGGTGGCCTGAGGGATGATAGCCAGGTCCAGCATGATCTCCGTGGTAACGATCACCGCCCAGCTCCCTCGCCACTGCGAGCACTGCCGGGCCGACGGGGAGCGGTCGTGACCTGGCACGATCTGCACGTACTCCGGCCAGATACGGCGCCGCCCCTGCCGCCAGATCGGGGTCACCTGCTTACCGC
>JBDHAF010000178.1:0-7647 GCA_039588255.1 Gemmatimonadota bacterium
CGACGGGTTGTGCACCCGGTACGTCATCTCCTTGCGTGATGCCCCGACCCAAGACCGGTGCCACCTGCAACGTGGACAACACGCTCGCCGTGATGGCGCCGGCGCCAACACGTTCCGCCTGATCTCCTCCGGTCAACACCACCGCCGGCGATGTATAGGCGCCAAAGTCGCTCAGCAGTTGGCTGTTCTGCTTGATGTAGAAGTACCCCGCCTGGGACAACCCCCACTCGCCGGGCCCATAACCGGGGACCGGATGGGCCACCATGACGAGGTTCTCCGATTCGGGGTACGGCAGCGGCCGCAGGAGCACCCGGTCCACCACGCTGAACACCGCCGTGTTGGCTCCAATACCCAAGGCCAACGTGACTGCAGCGGTTATGGTGAAAGCCGGATTCCTCGCGAATGCCCGCAGCGCGTGGCGCAGGTCCCGCAATAGGTTGCGCATCGGCTCCCTTCCTCTTGCTGACGACAGTTGATCCCCCTCGGCGCGCGGCCGTGACCGAGCACGGATCCGCCTCACCGCGGGTAGCACATAGAGCGAGGGGAGACTGCGAACGACATCCGCCACCAGCCAAACGAGAAACACCACGACCCCACGCAGGCCGTGCTCCACGCGCCGCCGCCACTCCGCCGTGACGGCAGCAGTCATTTCGTCACCGTGATTGGCGCGCACCCGCCGCGGATACAACCGCAGCACCAGGCGATACGCACCGATCACCATGTGGCCGGTCATCAGATCGCTTTCTGCCGGACGTCGGCCACGAGGGACTCGAGGCGCTCCGTTTCCGCCAGCAGCGCCGCCCGACCCAATTCCGTCAGCCGGTAGTAGCGGCGCCGAGGATCCGGTTGTTCACCCTCCGGTGGATCCGCCTTCTCCAGGAAGCCGGCATCCTCCATCCGCTGGATGGCTCCATACAGCGTTCCCGGGCCCAGGCCCACCCGCCCGGCGCTTCGCTGGTTCACCTCCTGCATGATCGAGTAGCCGTGCCGCGCGCCATCAGCCAGGGCGAACAGAACGTGAAAGACCACTGGTGTGAGCGGGAGCAGGGATCCTATCTCTTTGTCATTGAATGACATAGCAACATGCCTCTAGTCGAGCCAACTATTACGATGACGATTATAATTGTCTACGTAGCAGCGCTTGAACGGTTTCAACGACAGAGAAACACGCAACATAGCATTGCTATTTTGCAGACCTGAGATTACGCTTAGCTCTGCTAGTTTGACCTGGAGAAGCGATGCCACGCGAGACCCTCGGAGAATTCGAACACCAAGTCCTCCTCGCCATCCTGCAACTCGGCGGGGACTCCTACTCGGCACCCATCGTGATGGAGATGGAGAAACGGAGCGGCCGGGACGTTGCACCGGCCGCCGTCTACATCGCCCTCCGCCGCCTCGAGCAGCGGGGCCTGGTGCAGTCCACCAAGGAAGAGCCTGAGCCACAACGCGGCGGAAGGGGAAAGCGGATCTTCGAGGTCACCCCCACCGCGATCGAGAAGCTCCGCGAGTCGCGTCGGGCCATGGAGAGCTTCTGGGACGGACTCGATCCGGTGTTCGAGAAACGATGACGCCGCCAGCACTCGCCCGTCGAATACTCCGGGCCTCCCTGCCGCAGATCGACCGGGACGATGTCCTGGCGAACCTCGACCAGCTGTACGAGGAACGACGCACTCGCCGGGGTGCCGGGCACGCCAATCGATGGTACTGGCGCCAGGCGCTCACGTTTGCCGTCCGCCTGCGATGGCCCCGGCTCGCCACTAGCAATTCAACCCGCCGCCCACGCGCCGACATTAGCGCTGTTTTGTACGACTTCCGCGTTGCCGCACGGGGGCTGGTGCGCGCACCGACATACACGGTGGTCGCCGGCCTCACCATCGCCCTGGGGATCGGGGCAACGACATCCATCTTCAGCATCGTCAACGGCGTCATCCTCAAACCGCTCCCATACCCCAACGCGCAGGAAATCGTCGTCGTGTGGCGAACCGACCAGGGGGTCACTCGGGGCGTTCTATCGTATCCCGACTTCGACGACTGGCGCAGAGAGAACTCGACGTTCGCGTCCCTCGGAGGCCATGCCGAGCATATGGGCGTATTTCAGTGGGACGAGGGAGCCACGCAGCTCGTGGGCGAGCGCGTAAGTGTCGAGCTGCTGCCCCTCCTCGGGGTGCGACCGGTGCTGGGGCGGTGGTTCACCGACGACGAGGACCGGCTCGACGGGCCCCGGGCCATCATCCTGCACCACCGACTTTGGCACCAACGATTCGGCGGTGACACGAGTGTGGTCGGCCGTACGATCCGAGTCGATGATCGACCACACACGATCGTCGGCGTCATGCCTCCGGAGTTCCTCTTCCCCGTGGCAACCCGCGATTACTGGATACCGCTCAGAGAGGATGAGACCCTCAGGGACGTGGGGTTCGACAGGCGGACACGCTATCTCAACTTCATCGACGTCGTCGCCCGCCTACAGCCCAACGTGACAGCCGAAGCAGCCGTCGCAGATCTGGCGGCCATCGGCCAACGCGTGGACGGCAGAAACAACTTTGGGGCGGGCCTCGAAGGGCTCCACGAGCACGCCGTCGGCGGGGTGCGGTTCATGCTGTTCGTGTTCCTCGGGGCGGTGGGGCTCGTGCTTGCCATCGCGTGCGCCAACGTGGCCAACCTCGCCTTGAGCCGGGCCACTTCGCGCAGTCGGGAGATGGCACTTCGCTCCGCCTTGGGGGCAGGACGGTGGCGGTTGGCCCGTCACATGCTCGCCGAAAGCCTGCTCGTCGCCCTTGCCGGAGGCGCTGTGGGCGTGGCCATCGCAGCGGGCGGCGTGGATCTGTTCCTGCGTATCGCCGGAGACACGATCCCCCGGAGCCACGAGGTGTCTCTCGATGGCGTCGTCCTCGGGTTCGCCACAGCCATCTCTGTCCTGAGCGGGCTGGCCTTCGGGCTCATCCCGGTACTTCAGAACCGTTCCACTCGCCTCGACGCGGCGCTCCGGGACGGCACGCGCGGAGCAACGGTTGACCGCCGGCACCATTTGCTTCGTGACGGCTTGGTTGTCACACAAATCGGGCTCGCCGTCGTGCTCCTCACGGGAGCCGGATTGCTGCTGAACAGCTTCATACGCCTCACGTCCGTCGACGCAGGCTTCGACCCAAACAACGTACTCACCGCCAGCGTGTCGCTGCCTGTTGAACGATACGCATCTGACGACGTCGTTCTGCAGTTCTTCGACGACCTCGTGACACGAGTTGGTGGACTGCCCGGCGTCACGCGCGTAGCTACGTCGTACTCACCGCCGTTTGCCGGAAGCAACTTCCAGCAGAGTTTCCTCGTCGAGGGCCAGGATCCGGTTCCTTCGGACCAGACCCCATGGGCCGGAACGGTCATCGTAGGAGGCGGATATTTTCAGGCAAGCGGGGTAACCGTTCTCCGCGGCCGCGAGTTTGATGTGCGTGACCGTGGGGGTGCGCCTAGGGTTGCGATCGTCAACGAGACCATGGCGATGACTCACTGGCCCGGTGAGGACGCTCTGGGCAAGCGTTTTCAAATCGGAAGTGGGATCAGTGGAGCGGCTGCATCACTGGACCCCCGCTTCCTGGCACGCGAGTGGCTCACGGTGGTGGGTGTCGCCGCCGACGTGCGTCGCCGTGAATTGGGCGATGATCCCATCCCTGAGTTCTACCGGCCTCACGCCCAGATGGCGTGGCCTGCCATGTCCTTGCTGGTACGCACCGCGGGGCACCCCGAGCAACTCATCGGCGCCTTGCAGCGGGAAGTCTGGGCATTGGACCCGCGTCTTGCCGTGACGGATGTAAGCACCGTCCGGGAACTCCTTCACCAGTCCATTGCCACACCGCGGCTGCGCATGACACTGCTCAGCGCGTTCGCGTTGGTCGCAGCGTTCTTGGCGATGATCGGCGTGTACGGTGTCATGGCGCTCACCGTTGCCCAGCGTACGCAGGAGATCGGCGTTCGAATGGCTTTGGGGGCTGCGAGGACTCGCGTGATCGGTGAGGTGTTGGCGCGGGGATTCCGCATGACCGGCCTCGGCATCGTGATCGGTGTCGGTGGCTCGGTGGCGGCGACACGGGTGTTGTCGACGATGCTGTTCGGCGTTTCCGCCTATGATCCGCTTACTTACACGGCAGTGACGGGGTCACTGGTCCTAGTCGCGGCGCTGGCATGTTACCTCCCGGCCCACCGGGCGTCACGGGTCGATCCGTTGGAGGCGATCCGAGCCGAGTAGTATCTAAGCGAAGTGGGACGCCACCATCCCATTGATCTCGTCCCAGAAGCGGTCCCGGGTCATTCCGAACCCCGTGGCCAGATCGGTCTCCAGCGCCGTCCGGCTCCGTTTCTGTGAGAGCAGTTCTCTCAACAGATCCGGTCGCGTGTCGTCGAGGTACCGGGTGAGCCAGTAGCCACGAACGTAGCTGTACACCAGGGCGTCGTTATCCCCCACCGGCAGGTGTCTCCTGCGTCCTGCGCCGGATCGGTCCTGTCCCCTCGCCAGAGACGCCGCGGTCTCGTGCTGCACGGTGGGGGTACCGAGATACTTGTCCACCGCCACCATGGCCAAGCCTTCATTCAGCCACGCCGGCAGCCTGAGGTGACCGCTGCACGCATGCACCAGCTCATGGCAGGTGATGTGCTCCACCTTCACGCGCATGTCGTCTTCCTGAACGAAGATGCGCTTTCCCAAGCTCCGGTCGCCCTGCTCGATGATGCGGGGCGGTTTCACCCCGATGGCCCACCGGCTTCCATAGCGTTGCGCCCACCCACCGGCAGACTTCCAGATCTTTCTCACACGAGAAACCCACAGCGGCATCGTGGGCCCTGCGAACAACCACCAGTACCATGGCGCTGAAAGGCGCAGGAACCGAAGCCAAGAGGTCATGACGTACACGCGGCAGTCCTTGGGCGCGTCGAGGTCCCAAGACGCCCGCACGATGTCGACTGTCTTCTCGCAGGCGTTTCCAATGAGATCGGCCGTGTCTCGCTCTTCGGCATCATAACGGATGGAGATTCCGCTGCGGTCCGTTACTTCCATCCGCTAGTACCTCCACCACGGCGTATCCAACACCGCCGGCTGGTGGCGCATGACGTGTTGCGCCATCTCCTTGATCCTTTCTGCCGTGGACACAGGTCCCGAGTAACAGTGCCCTCTCCCGCGCCCATAGGAGAAGAACCCGGGGTAATGGGGATTCTCCGTGGCCCGCATCCACGCTTCCATCTCTACGACGGCGTTGTTGAGATAGAAGTTGTCCATGTCGCCGGTGTAGATGTGGAGCTTGTCCACCAGTTTGGGGCCGAGCCACGACCAGTTGGTTTTGAGGTGGTGAAGGAGATCAAAATTCTCGCGCCAGTACTCCGCCACGTCCCGGTTGATGACGCCGGTGCGCTTGTCGTAAAGCGGCTCGAAGTAGCCATCCTCCCCCACTGGCCCGTGCACCGCAGCCCAGATGTCGAGCTGCTGTCCCGAACGCCCCTTTGTGCCGCTCACCAGTTCGAAGCGGTTCCGCTGGGCCGACGTGAGACGGACGTCGCCGTTCACCTCGCGGGTGTTGATGGTGGGCACCTTGAACCAGCCCCTATTCTTATAGAAGGCGTTCTCGTCCTCGTAGATGTTCACACCTTCCACGTTGGTGAACGCAACCGGATCGGGGCAGTACGACCACGTGCCACCGAAGAAATCGGGATGAAAGATCTGCAGGGCCAAAGCCTCCCAACCCCCGGTGGAACCGCCGTCCAGAAGGCGCGCCCATGGTTGCTTGATGATGCGATAGCGCCGTTCGATCTCCGGGATCAACTCCTCCATGATCGCGTCGCCGTACGGTCCGTTGTTCGCTGAGTTCACGGCATAGGAGTCGTCGAAGTACGGCGTCGGGTGTTGAAACGTGACCACCAGCATCCGCGGAAAATCATCTTCCAGCCACTCCTCGCGGACCTGTCTACGAAGCGGCTCTCCCAGTGAGAAATGTCCCTGCCGGTAGAGGACGGGGTACTCGATGGTGGACGTGTGGTAGTCCTTCGGCAGCAACAGCGTTGCCCCCAAGTAAATGGGGCGCCCCCAGAACTCCGTGAGCATGGGACTCTCGAATCGGAACCGCTCCACCCACTCGGTGTTCTCCGGGATCTCGACGGGAGGAATTACGTTGTCGGCTTCGAGTCGGACCGTGTACCCCTCGTTCGCGTCCAGACGAATCCGCTGAACGTCGCTGTACAAGTTGCCTGGGGACCTGCTGAATCGTTGTCCCTCCCACTGGTCGTCGTGCATCCACACTACGTTTCCATCCGAGCGGCGGAACTCCGAGTAGATGTTGACGAAACCCTGGACGTAGTACTCACCCGGCGGAATGTCACGCAGGTACTCGGCGGGCCACCCTAGGTCCGTGCCATCGATTATCGCCGCCTGGCCTGCTCGAAGGCGCTCCACGTCCCGTCCAAAGAACGGCTCTCCGGTTCGCCCGATCTGGAACCGCGGCTCGCGCGAGTCGGTTCGTGCGATCATCACGTACGTGCGACCGGTGATGGGCTCCGCATGCACCCCAGGCGGGATGACAATCTCGAATTGTGTATCGGGGGCATTCTGCGCAAGCGCCGGTGCGGTAATCCCAGTCAGAGCCGCCACGATCGCGGCGGTGAATTGCAGAACATTGTTGGTGAGCGTCATCCCTAGTCTCCCAAATCGAGGTTGGTGATCTCGTCCGTGACCGTGAAATCGAAGTCCGGGTACTCGTACAGCACCGATCTAGGCTCCGTCATCCCCAACGAGTAGCCCCAAACGTCCTCGTAATCCGAAACGTCCTCTCCCATGTCATCGAGCTGTCTAAGGTACTCGGCGATCGATTTGGACTCGATGACCACGACTTTCCCCTGCCTGTCGATGACCGGGCTGTGCGCCCGAGTCCGATCGTGATCGAACTCCAGAATCCGTCGCCCGTACCGTGTGATGCCGATGACCCGAAACGTGAGGCTCTTGCCCACGGCGGGCAAGTTGAGCACGCTTCGATCTGTGGCGAGGAACGGCAACTCGGCTTCAGACAGCACAGCTTGGACGTTCTCCGCCATCGCCTCCGGCTCCTCGGGCAGTCCGCGAATGGCGTCGTGGTACCGCTCCGGTATGCGTCCCACCACCTTTTCCTCCACCTCCTCCTGTACCACACGCGCCACCGGCGTGTAGTTGAACTGATTCTCCATGTATCCCTTGGTCACGAAGGTGTAGTAAGGGAGCACCCCAATCTCATTCAACACCTGGCGGAGTCGCGCCGAGTGCCCGCGACGCGACGCGGCAGCCGTCATGACCAGCTGATTACTCACGATCCAACCCGCACCTACGAGTTTCGCCACGGCGTTCTTCACTTCGGGAGTGACTTCCATGGGCGACTCGAAGTGAGTTTGGATGACGAACTTCCTCACACCGACCTCGGACGCCCGGGCTTTGAACCGCGCGAGGATGTCGACCAACTCCGACGTCACACGCTGCGGCAAGAAGATCGGCAGTCGGGTACCGAGTCGGACACGCTGAATCTCGGCATACTTCTCACCGTTGCGGCGGTGCTCGTTGGCCTCTCGTTTTGCCTTGGCCGTTTCGTGCACGGCGTCCAACAGTTCCTCCAGCGAGCGGTCGGAGCTCATGAGGGCGTCGCCACC
>JBDHAF010000179.1:0-7491 GCA_039588255.1 Gemmatimonadota bacterium
CGCAACGGCGCGGACCGGCTCCGACGGCGTCCCCGCTGCAACTCGAGTTTTGTTTTGCCTGTTTGGCCCTCCGTTGTCAATAGAACCGACACAAAAAGGCACAATCAGTTCTCCGATGAAATGCCAAGAACATCATAGAGTGCCAACTGGCATACTATAGGGGTGGCACTCCGGATAGGGGGACGCGCTCGATGTCGCGATGTGGCATGATCTCGCTACACTGCGAGCGTTCTGAGCAGGGCTACGCTAGCTCATGAGCCACGGCGGAACGGTTCTCAGTCCTTTGGTCCTGTGAGTCGTAGGGCGCTCACGTGGATAGGCAACGTCTATCCAGGTAGGGACGGGCGCTCGAGGCGTTCTCCAGGAGCCATCCGTGCGATCGTCCGTTTCGACAGCGTCTTGAGTCGGGTCCGCGAGCTGAGCGAGCTGGCGGGTTCGTTGAAGGCGATGTGGCCGTCCGAACCGATGCCGAGGACCTGGAGGTCGATGCCGCCGCACTCTGCGATCCGCTGCTCGTACCAAGTGCAGAAGGCGTGGTAGTTACTGGTCGTGCCGGAGGGAATGTGAATGTTCTGCGGCGGGATGTTCACGTGCTTGAAGAAGTGCTCGTGCATGAAGCAGTGGTAGCTCTGCGGGTGGTTCACCGGCAGGCCCACGTACTCGTCGAGGTTGAACGTCGTGACACAGGAGAAGTCGAGCTGCCCTTCCCGGTGGAGCCGCACCAGCTCCTGATAAAGGCCGAGCGGAGTTGAACCGGTGGCCATGCCGAGCACGGCGTTCGGCTTGGCGTTGAGCACATCGACGACTACCTGCGCCGCGACCCGGCTCATCTGGCGGTAATCGGCTCGAATGACGACTTCCATCATGAACCTCCGCGGCCGGACGAAGCCGGTGGCCAAGTGGGTCTTCGTAAGGGCGACAATCGGGGCCAGTCACCACGACAGGCTTTAGTACGGCTTCCAGCCACGAAACGCTAATTGAGAAGCTAGCGGAAGGGCACACCACAGCCCGGCTGACCGCCTTTGCGACATTCCCTCGTTGCGTCACCACCGCGTTGCGCCGCTGCAACTCTTGCCTTGCTGAATCCCGAGTGACAGGTTCGGCATTTAATGTCTGCGATGCCGGTGAGCCACTTTCGGCCCACCAGCGACTGCTCGTTTGGGAAGCCGCCCTGCAGATAGGGACCGCCAAGGCACGGAGGACCGCCGTGAACGCCAAGTTCAAGCTCTTAGCCCATCGTGTCTTGATGATCACGGCCGTCGCGCTGATGGTCGCGACGGCAACGTGCGGCGAGCAACAGACCCCGACCTCCCCCCTGGATCCGGGGATCGCAGCTTCCCAGGCGACTGCGACGCTGGTTTCTCCCACGATCACCCACACGCTGCTCACGTCCGGGAATGACCCGGTCAACCAGAAGATCTACACGACGGCCTCGATCTCACCGGCCCCCAATGCGCTGATTACCGTCGCCGTGATGGGGCATAGATCATCGAGCGCCGCCCCAAGCCCCACGCTGTCGGGCGGCGGGATGACCGCCTGGACCGAGGTGACGACCATCACGTTCGACGCCGTCGCCACGCCCCGCAAGCGCCTGACGATCTTCCGGGCCATGAGCCCCTCGCCCGGCAGCGGCCCGCTCACGATCACGTTCAGCGCCACCGTCTCCAACGCCCAGTGGATCGTGTCGCAGTGGGACGGCGTGGAGATGGGTGGCGTGAACGGGGCGGACGCCATTGGGCAGATCGGCTCCGACGCGGGCGACGGGGTCAACGGGCTCGCCGTCACCCTCGGGGCCTTCGGGACCTCCAGCAACGTGGCGTACGGGGTCTTTGGCGTGCGGAGCAGCGGGATCGCCGTGACGCCGGGGGCCGGCTTCACAGAGATCAGCGAGCAGCCGTCAGGCGAAACCCCTGCCGATCTCCAGGCCGAGTGGGCCGTCAATCAACCCACGATCGATGCGAGCTGGTCGGGCCTGAATGGCAGCGCGCTGGGTCTCGAGATCAAGGCCGGCGGCGGGAGCGGCGTTTCGGCGTCGCTGTCCACGCTGACGGCCGCGCCTCTGTCGATCGATGCGAGCACCGGTGCGAGCGTCTCGACCATCACGGTGACGGCGATCGACACGACCGGGACTCTGCTGGAAGGGGCCACGGTGGTGCTCGAGGCGACGGGCACCGGCAACACCCTCACCCAGCCTGCAGGTCCCACCGACGCCAACGGCGTCGCTACGGGAACCCTGTTCTCCACGGTGGCAGAGGAAAAGAGCGTTTCGGCAATCATCAACGGCGTGACGATCGACGATCAGGACACCGTGAATGTCGGTGTCGGCCCGTTCTCCCCGGACTCGTCCTTGGTGAGCGTGGACCCGAGCACGATCCTGGTCGGGAGTGGCACCGCGAACATCAGCGTGACCGTCACCGACTACTTCCGAAACCCGGTCAGTGGCGCCATGGTCCAGCTCTCGGCCTCCGGGAGTGGCAACACCCTCACGCCCGCAGGCCCGACGGCGACCGGCCCCGACGGTATCGTCACGGGTACCCTGAGCTCGACGGTCCCAGAGACGAAGATCGTCTCGGCAGAGGTGGACGGTACGCCGATCACCCAGACCGATACGGTGCTGGTGACGGATCAGCTGCCGGCGGACATCACCCACACGCTGCTCGCAGCCAGCACCCACCCCACCAACCAGAAGGTCTACACCACCGCCAGCATCTCCCCGGCCCCCGATGCGTTGATCACCATCGCCGTGCTGGGCCATCGGTCCTCCGGCGCCAATCCCAGCCCGACGGTCACCGGCGGCGGCATGCCCACCTGGGACGAGGTGGCGACGGTCACCTTCGATCCCCTGAGCGGCCCGCTCAAGCGGGCGACCATCTATCGGGCGATGAGCGCCTCACCGGGCAGTGGCCCTATCACGATCACGTTCCCCAGCAGCGTCTCCAATGCCCAGTGGATCGTGTCGCAGTGGGAGGGGGTCGAAACGAGCGGCGTGAACGGCGCGGGCGCCATCGGGCAGATCGGCACGGATGCCGGCGACGGGGTCAACGGGCTGGCCGTTACCCTCGCCGCCTTCGGCAGTGCCAACAACGTGGCGTACGGCGTCTTCGGTGTGAGGAGCAGCGAGCTCGCGGTGACACCCGGGGCCGGCTTCACAGAGATCAGCGAGCAGCCCTCGGGCGAAACCCCTGCCGATCTCCATGCCGAATGGGCCGTCAATCAACCCACGATCGATGCGAGTTGGTCGGGCTTGAATGGCGGCGCGCTGGGGCTCGAGATCAAGGCCGGGGGGCCACCCCGCGGCGTGAGCGACGTTTCCGCGTCGCAATCCACCGTGAGTGCGTCACCCGCGACCATCACAGCGAGCAACGGTGCAAGCGCGGCGACCGTCACGGTGACCGCGAAGGACGCGGCCGGGAATCCGGTGAGCGACGTCATGGTCGAGCTCACGGTCGCGGGGACCGGTAACACCTACCCCTCGACGGGCACAACCGACGCGAACGGTGTCTGGACAGGAACGCTCTCCTCCACCGTGGCGGAGGAGAAGATCGTTTCGGCCACCATTGACAATGTGCCGATAGACCAGCAGACCACCGTCACCGTGGACCCGGGGCCGCCCGACGCCAGCACATCCATGGTGAGCGCTGATCCGAGCACGATCCTGATGGGGAGCGGCAGCTCCACGATCACCGTGACGGCGTTGGATGCCCACGGCAACCCGATCAGCGGCGCCACAGCGGTGCTCTCGGCAACGGGGAGCGGGAGCGTGCTCACACAGCCCGCGGCCCCGACCGACGCGAGCGGAGTGGCGACCGGGACGTTGAGCTCGACGGTGGCAGAGACGGCGATTGTCTCGGCCACGATCGACGGCATAGCAATAACGCAGACCGCCGCGGTGTTGGTGACGGATCAGGCGCCGGCGGCCATCACGCATACGCTGCTCGCGGCCGGCAGCCACCCGACCAACCAGAAGATCTACACGACAGCCTCGATCTCGCCGGCCCCCAATGCGCTGATTACGGTCGCCGTGATGGGGCATAGATCCTCGGGCGCCCCCCCAAGCCCCACGCTGTCGGGCGGCGGGATGACCGCCTGGACCGAGGTGGCGACCGTGACTTTCGATCCCGTGGGCGCCCCCCTCAAGCGCGGCACCATCTATCGGGCGATGAGTGCGTCACCGGGCAGCGGCCCGCTCACGATCACATTCAGCGCCACCGTGTCCAACGCCCAGTGGATCGTGTCGCAGTGGGAGGGCGTGGAGACCGGCGGCGTGAACGGGGCAGACGCCATCGGCCAGATCGGGTTGGAGACCGGCGACGGAGTCAACGGGCTCGCCGTGGCCCTCGGAGGCTTTGGGACCTCCACCAACGTGGCGTACGGCGTCTTCGGCGTGCGGAGCAGCGAGCTGGCGGTGACGCCGGGGGCCGGCTTCACCGAGATCAGCGAGCAGCCCTCGGGCGAAACCCCTGCCGATCTTCAGGCCGAGTCGGCCGTCAATCAACCCACGATCGATGCGAGCTGGGCCGGCCTGAATGGCGCCGCGCTGGGCCTCGAGATCAAGGCCGGCGTTGCGGGACCGGTGGAGCCGGTTGCGACGGTCGAGGTCAGCCCGCAGTTGGCGACCGTGGCGGTGGGAAGCACGCTGCAGCTCACCGCCGCCACCCTCGACGCTGGCGGTGAACTACTGTTCGGGCGCACGATCACCTGGTCGAGCGATGCCCCTCAATTCGCGACCGTGTCGCCCTCGGGTCTCGTCACGGGTGTCGCGGTAGGGTCGGCGACCATCTCGGCGACGAGTGAGGGGAAGGTGGGGACGTCGAGTGTAACGGTCACAGCTACGCCGGAACCGGTGGCGTCGGTCGAGGTCACCCCGGGGGCGGCCAGCCTTGGGGTTGGGAGCACGGTGCAACTCACTGCGACACCCAAAAACGCGGCCGGCCAGCCGCTGACCGGGCGCGTGGTGACGTGGGGCAGCGATGCGGAGGACGTGGCGACCGTCGATGCCACCGGCTTCGTGACAGCAGTCGCCGTGGGCGCGGCGACGATCACCGCCACGAGCGAGGGGCAGAGCGGGAACGCGAGCATCACGGTCACGACGAGCGGCACGTCGGCGCTGGTGGGCGAGTGGTCGGAGGTGCTACCGGCCCCGATCGTACTGGTGCACCAGAACCTGTTGTTGGACGGCAGGATGCTGAGCTTTGGCAAGGACGATCCCCAGGTGTGGGATCCAGTGACGGGCATCTTCACCGCGGTGCCGCTTGCCTCGCTCCTATTCTGCGCCGGCCACGACTACCTGCCGGACGGGCGGCTGCTCGTGACGGGTGGAGGGACCGGCGACGGCCGCGGCCATATGAACTCCGACATCTTCGATCACACCACGACGTCGTGGATCGCCGGACCACCGATGACTTATGCACGGTGGTACCCAACCAACACCACATTGCCGAGCGGCGAAGTGCTGACGGTCGCGGGCCAGGACGAGAATGGAGCGGCCGTGCCGATCCCCGAGATCGGAGACGGGACGAGTTGGCGTCCGCTCACGGGGGCGAGCCTGTCACTGCCGAATTACCCACGCAACTTCGTTGCGCCGGATGGGCGCATCTTCACCGCCGGTTCCTCGAGGCAATCGCGCTGGCTCGACGTCTCCGGCGCCGGCAGCTGGTCTGACGGGCCGAGGATGAACTTCGGCTCACGCTCCTACGGATCCGCGGTGATGTACGAGCCGGGGAAGATTCTGTACGCCGGCGGCAACTCGTCCCCGACGAACACCGCGGAGATCATCGACCTCAATCAATCCAACCCGCAGTGGACATATACCGGCTCACTGACGTTCGCCCGCTGGAATCTAAACGCCACTGCGCTGCCGGACGGCCAGGTATTGGTGACGGGGGGTGTCAACGGCGACCGGTCCGATCCCACGCTCGCGGTCTACGCTGCGGAGATGTGGAACCCCGATACCGGTGTCTGGACGACGATGGCGAGCAGCTCGCCGTTGCTCCTCCGCGGGTACCATTCGACGACGTTGCTGCTGCCGGATGGACGGCTGGTCCACAGCGGCGGCGGTGACGGCGGCGGCACGCCAGAAAACCTGAATTTTCAGATCTACTCGCCCCCTTATCTCTTCAAGGGTGCGCGCCCGACCGTTACCGGCGCGACGCCCGACGTCGTGGGGTATGGCCAGCCCCTGTTCGTGGAAACGCCGGATGGCGCCGATATCACCAAGGTGACGTTGATCCGGTTCGGCTCGGTGACACATGCCTTCGACCAGGCCCAGCGCCTGGTTTCGCTGAGCTTTTCGCAGGTGAGCGGTGGCTTGTCAATCACGCTGCCGGCGAGCAGCACGGCCGCGCCACCCGGCCCATACATGCTGTTCCTGGTGAACGGAAACGGGGTGCCCTCAGTCGCGCGCATCATGCTCCTGCAGTGAGCCTGCTGCGCTGGGAAGCGGAGGTGAAGCGCGCCGTGGCGGACGCGTGTGGCTCGCTCGACGGCCGATAGTTCCTCGGTGTCCTCAGAACTCGGTGTGAGTGATCGGCCGCACATCTCCGCAGCGTCAGTTGACGGCGCGTGCGCGTTGCGTTTGGATCGATGCAAAGCGCGGGGTTCGCCGCGAGGGGCACGCGAGTTGGGTGCGTGTGGGGTTGGCGTTCATCCGCACGGGGTCCCCCCCAAGAACGATCTCGCCCGGGGGGCGTCTACGGCTTTCGCTGTTCCCGTTGCTTGGTCAGAAGTCGTTCGGCAAAGTCGACCCGCTCTTCGAGGTCTGCAACCTGGTCGGCCTGTATCCGTAGCAACTCTGCCATCTGCTCGCGGTGTCGTTGCTCCATCGTGGCCACGCGTTCCTCGAGGATCGCGGTGCTACCCTTCCCTAGCCGTCCCGCCCGCGAGCGGTACCACACCGGGATAGAGGACGCTGCAACGAGGATTCCCCCAATCGCCGCGGCTACTGCCGCATCCTCAGGCCCCCCAGACGCCCCCACACCGATGAGCATCACACCGACAAACAATCTCGCGACTAGGTTAGCGGTGAGCTTGGCTCGATCGCGCCACTTGCGTCGCGCGCCCGTGTCATCCGGGTGCGCCTGGATCCCAGTCGCAACCGGATAGGCGCACGCCGGGCATGCCACAGCGCCGCTCGAGACCTCTCGGCCACATTCTGGACATTCGATCAGAGCCATGGGGTCACGATCTCCTCATGCCAGACTCGCCGTAGCTCGCCTCCGCACGGTCATTCGCATGCTCCGGTTTCGCACATGAGTTCCGAACCGCGCAGGTGCTACGTACCCGCGGGGCGTATGATGACCAACCCACACCGGGTTTCCAACAGCTCAGCCGCCTGCAATGCCCGGGGTGGGATTCGAACCCACACGGGGTTTGCACCCCAAGGGATTTTAAGTCCCTTGCGTCTACCCGTTCCGCCACCCGGGCTACCTGTCAAGTTACCGTCGTTGGGTACTTCCTGCGTAGTGGCCTCGTTGAACAGGAATTGGGGGCTAG
>JBDHAF010000180.1:0-7408 GCA_039588255.1 Gemmatimonadota bacterium
CCCATGGCAACGGGTTAGGGCGAGTACCACCAATCCAGTTCCTTTAACAAATCGTCATGAACGGTGTGTAACTTTTGCGTCCTAGACAGCATCTCCCCGGGTAGATCCACCACACCCACGGGGGAAAGAGCCATGCAATTCACTCTTGATCATGCGACCGACTGGAAGACACCGGATTATCCCGAAGCCATTGGTTTTTGCCTGGCTGAGGCAGCGCACAGGCTGGCCGGTGGTCCGGTGGCCGTCGCGGTGCGGGACCCGTTCACTCAAGTCGCGACTGTCGTCGCTACCTCATCGGGGACCGATAAACGGTTGCTCGGAGAACAGGTGACCTCGGATTCTGCGGCTGGGCGCGCCATGCTTGGGCGGATAACCGCTCGCGGGAGCGGAGCGGAAGAATTACTCGGCTGTACCCGTTCGGACCGCCGCCACCTCGAGACAACGGGTCTCGCGTTTCCGATCCGCAACGAAGGCCAGGGCATCGGCGCGCTAACCGTTTTCGCGCCGCACCACACGGCGGAAGGCTCGGTCACCGATGTGCTTGCGGCCCTGGCCGATGATGCCGGTCCGCTCATTGGCCGAGTGATCGCACAGCGAGTTGTCTTTGAGAAAGGGCTGATCGATTCCGTGACCGGATACCCCAATCGAGAGGGACTCGAGCGCGCCCTACACCAGCATGTTTGGACGCACTGTTCTTTGTTGCGCACCGACATCGACCGCTTTGACGAGATGGGCGAGGGGCACGGCACCGTCGTTATGAAACACCTGGCGCACGTCGTCCGTCGCAACTTGCGGGATGACGATGTCGCTGCGGCCATTGACCGCGGCCGATTCGCCCTGTTTCTCCCTGATACGCCTTTGGGAACCGCCATCACGGTTGCCGAACGGGTGCACGCCGCTGTTCTCGCAACGGCGTTTCAGGTGAACGGCGAGCAGCCGGTGTCGTGCTCGTTCGCGGTTGCTGCGATGCCCGAGACTGTTGAGACAATCGACGACTTGTTAGCAGCTGCCACTAAAGCCTCGGTCGCAGCCGGCACGGGTGGAGATAAGCATGTAGTCGTCATCAGCGCGCCGTAACGAGGCGGAAGAGCCCCGCGTGACAGGTCCATAGTTGGTCAACCATCCCGCCGCCTTGAGCCACCCCGACCGTTGTGGCAGTTCCGGCTCGAGGTATTCGGTCCGACACCATTAAAGGATGTACCATCGCCGATGCTCCTAGTAGGTGCGACGGGGAGATAGGGCAGGGGTGTGTGCGGATCGTCGCTCCTTAGGCCATCCTGGGAGCCCGTCTGATGCTTGCCCCTCGACGCGGCCTAGATGAGGCCACGAGAGTCGACCGTGGAGTTGGAGTTTTGCGGAGCGCCTCAGACCCATGACGCCAGACCAGATCCAGCTCGCGACCCTGGTGGTGACGGCGGCAGCGACAGTTGCCCTATCGTTCTTTGGCGGCGTCCAGCTGTATCGTGAGCATCGTAGACGTGAAGAGGCCCGGTTGGCCATCCGTGGTGAGCTGGAGGGTCCAGCGTGGCTGGTCAGGCAGCAGTGCGACGAGTCTGTGCAGTCTGTTGGCCGACACAGGGATGCGTTTCTTTGGAGGTGATGCAGCAGTCCGCGGAACAGAAAGCCGCGCGCGAACACCTTGACGCGTACGTTCGCATCTACTCCGCAATCGAGGACCTGTTTGGCGACAAGGGTCCGCGCGAATCGGCTCGACAGCTGTGGATACAACGTTGGGGCCAGTAGAAAGGACAAATCTCACCGTGCCCAAGGCCACCCGCCGGGACGTCGACGGATGGTTCGCCGACTTGAACCGCCAACTCCACGACATCTACACCGAGCGCCAGTTGACTCCGGACCAGATCCGGGCCCGGATGGCCGAATTCTCCAAACAGATGGCAGGCTATCGGATTAGGCTCTGGCGCCGGGACTAGTCCTGCTCCCGCCCAGCCAGCAAACCGGATTACGGTAGCGTTACGGTTTCGGGGCGGAAAAACGGTCATTCTTGCCCCTTTTTAGTCGGATTCCTGATCGTTAACCCCTTGTCCTGGCTGGGTTTCCGGGTAGGTTTGCTCTCGTCGTAATCGAGTGGTCGTCGGTTCGACTCCGACCGGTGGCTCTCAGTCTGCCATGAGAACCACGCCACTCGCCGAGTGGCGTTTTTTCAGCGAGGAATCATGGATCAGGACGAACAGCTTACCCCCCTGGAGAATTACATCGCCGCGCTCGATCGGGCGGCGGAGTACTGTTCCTCGCTGGCCTCGACGCTGCGGGGTGTCCGGACGGAGGACGCGCTCCTGCAAAAGGGGCTGCTGGACAAGTGGGTCGAGTTGACGGACAAGTTGGACCAGGAGCGCGTCACTATCCTTCGCGGGCAGGAGCAGTACCAGCGCTGGGCCATCGACCGGTACAAGGAGAAGCAAGAACGAGCCACCTATCGGCTGCCGACGTTTCAGCGGTAGCCCAGATTGTGCGCGCGATCACCGAACTCGGCCCCCGGGCCGAGTTTTCTTGTTGGGAGGCCCCGGCACTCCCGGGAATCTTCCGAGCGGGCACGTGGAGTGGTACGTTCGTTCCCCCGCGGCCGGCTGGTCCATCCGGCCGACGGCTCACCAGGTGGGAAGGCGATGCGTCGAACTCGCAAGAGCACATCCTCGAATACGGCAGGCCCCCCCAGCGACGGGGCGGATCTGCCCCTGTTGCATCCCCGGATTCTCGGCCAGCTCTCGAGCTCGAGTGACGACCGGCGTGCGCCTTCGTCGGAAGGTGACTGCCTGATTCTGAGTGATGACGAGCTCGAGCGGTTCGATGCCGGACGGGTCGGCGAGGTGCGCCAGGCGCTCTCCGGGGAGTTTGCGGTTTCGGGTTGGCCCCTCGAGAACGGGATACCACGGCGCAGACCTCGGTGGAAGAAGGTCGTGTGGGCCGCAGTGTTCCTCTTCCTCGCCGTTGCCGTCGGCCTGACCATCGGGGTGGTGTTCTAGCGCAACACTCGTGCGGCGGATGCCGTCTATATTCCGGTTCGTGCTGTGCCCGTCTCTTCGATGGGTTTTTTATTGCACTATCCTCCATAGGCAATGACGTCACGAATTCGGATTCCGGCGCTGCCCCTCGCCGTGTGGCTGGGCACCGGGCTGATCTGGGGAACGACGTGGGGGGTGATTCGGTTGGGCCTACGGGACCTGCCGCCCTTCACATTTGCGGCCCTGCGCACGGTGCTCGCGGCGGCCACCCTGCTGGTCGCGGCACAACTCGTGGACGGGCGTCGCCGGCCCCGGGGTGCCGAGCTGTGGTTCTGGGCGGGGATCGGCTTGGTCCAGATCGGGGCGCCCTACTCGCTGATCTTCTGGTCCGAGCAGTATCTGTCCTCCGGGCTGACGGCGATGTTGTTCGCGACGTTCCCGGCCTTTACCTCCGTGCTGGCCCACTTTCTCTTGAGAGACGAGCCGTTATCGTGGGCGAGAGCGTGCGGGATCGTGCTGGCCTTGGGGGCGGTGTGGCTCCTGGTGGGCCCGTCGCCGGTTCAGACCGTGACCCCGGTGGCCGTCGCCGCGGTGCTCATCGCGGCGATGGCAGGAGCCCTCGGCGCGGTGCTGGTCAGGCGGCACGGCCGCAGGACCTCGACCCTCTGGCTTGCGGCGCTCCAGGTTGGGTCTGCCGGGCTGCTCTTGGTGCTCCTCGCGCTCGTATTCGAGCGCGGTGCGCCGCTGAGGTTTTCGGTGACCGCCATGGCCAGCGTTCTGTATCTCGCCCTCGCCGTAACCGTGGGGTGTTATCTTGGACTCTTCTGGCTTCTCAAGCGGCTCGACGCCACCTTCGTCAGCATGGGGGTCATCTTCGAGACCGCGGTGGGGGTGTTCTTCGGGGCCTGGATTCTGTCTGAATCCGTGGGGTTGCGCGTATTCGGAGGGCTGGCATTGGTGGGGCTCAGCGTATACCTCGTGACGGTCCGGCGACGGGGAGCGGAGCCGGTGGCGCCGTAGGGCTGTTTTTCTGACCTGTGAGATCCGAGGAGGAAGTCGTGGATGTCCTGATCGTCGACGACAACCACGAAGTAAGCCACGCCTTTGGGAGAGTGCTCGAGCGCGCCGGCTACATGGTCAAGATCGTGGACAACGGGCTGGCGGCGTTTGCGGAGCTGCAGCAGGGACCGTTCTCCGTGATCGTGTTGGACATCTTGATGCCGTTCTTGGAGGGGAAGAGCTTCTTCCGCCAGCTCGAGGCGGATTTCCCCGAGATGACCAAGCGGGTGCTGTTCGTGACGGGAGCCGGCGATGACGAGACGCGTGATTTCATCGAGCGTACGGGACAACCCCTCCTCGAGAAGCCTGTTGATACGGAGGAATTCGTCGAGGCCGTGCGCAGCCTGGCGCACGAATAGGCTACGATCCGTCCAGCTGTATCCTCGTGTCGATTGCCAACGCCCCGTCCTCGTATGACACGAGGGGGTTGATGTCCATTTCCACGATTCTGCCGTGGCGCTCGGCGAGCTGGTTGATGCGGAGCAGCGTCTCGGCAAGGGCGGCGAGGTCGCGCGGCGCCTCACCCCGGACACCCTCGAGCAGTTTGCGCATCTTGACCTCACCGATCATCTCTGTAGCGTCGGCGTCGTGAAGCGGGCATAGGCGAAGCACGACGTCCCGCATCACCTCGACGTACACCCCTCCCAATCCGAACATGATCATGGGACCGACCCGCGGCACCCGCGTCAGTCCGACGATGGTCTCGCGGCCCGCATCCGCCATGCGTTGGACCACCACACCGTCGATGGAAACGTCGCCCGCACCGGCCACGGCCTGCAGCATGGATTCCACGGTCTGACTGACGTCTTCTCCGGTCTCCAAGCCGAGCACGACGCCCCCGACGTCCGTCTTATGGCTGATCTCCGGACTCACGACCTTGAGCGCCACGGGGAATCCGATTTGCGATGCGGCGTCCACCACCCTGCCGGGAAACGTGCTGTCGTCCGTGCGCTCCACGAAGGACCACGGAACCACGTCGATGCCGTAGGCCTCCAGAACGCGGAGCGCGTCTGGCTCACTCAGCTTCGGTCGGCCTCGCTCGAGCGCGGCGTCGATGATCCCCTCAACCGCTGCATCATCGGTCTCGTACGACACGAAGTTGCCGAGCGGTCGCTGCCGCTTGCTCGCATAGCGCCACATGGCGCCGAGGGCGCGGGCGGCCGACTCGGGAAAGATGTACCCGGGGATGTCGGCCTCGTGGAGCTCCGCCATGCCGGCGGGTAAGCCCTGCTTCCCCATTAGCACGGCGAGGAGAGGCTTATCGGGATGTTGCTCGTTGACGCTGACGATCGCCTCCGCTACGTCCTGCGTGTAAATGCCCAGCGGCGGCACGAACGCCGCGATCGCCGCATGGATACCGGGGTCCTCCATCACGCACTGCAGGGCGTACCGATATGCACCAGCGGTTGCGCTGGCAATGAGGTCGACGGGATTCCGCACGCTCGCTTCGTCCGGAAGGTGGGCGCGCAGTTTCTCCTGTGTCTCCGGTGCCAGGGCCGCAACATCGAGTCCGTTGGTCTCGCACGCATCGGCGATGATGATGCCCGGACCTCCGGCGTTGGTGACAATGGCGACACGGTTTCCGTCGGGGAGAGGCTGCTTCGAGAACGCCATGGCCAGATCGAACAGCTCGTTGATCGACTGGGCTCGCATGGCACCGGCCTGTGCGATGATCGCGTCCGTCACCAGCTCGGTCTGTCCCAGCGCCCCGGTGTGCGAGGCGGCGGCTCGGGCGCCCACACCCGTCCGCCCGGACTTCACGATGAAGATCGGTTTCTCACGGGTGGTGGCCCGGCCGAGCTCGACGAAGTGCGACGGCTCGCCAAAGCTCTCGAGGTACATCAAGATGAGCTTGACGGCGGGGTCGTCTTTCCAGTATGCGATGAGGTCGTTGCCGGAAACGTCGGCCTTGTTGCCGGAGGACACGAACTGGGACATCCCGATCCCGAGGCTCTCCGCGTGGTCGAGAATGCTGACTCCCATGGCGCCGGACTGACTGATGAATGCAACCGGTCCTGCCGGCGGCATGGCGGGCGCGAACGTGGCGTCCATGCGGACCTCGGGGTGCGTATTGATCACCCCCATGCAGTTCGGCCCCACCATTCGGATCCCGGTTCCCTTCAGGGTCTCCAATAACTCCCGTTCGCGCTCGGCGCCTTTCCCCCCGATCTCCTTGAATCCCGCGGAGATGACCACGAGGCCGCGGACACCGGCGTCGGCGCACTCGCGCACGACGCCGTTCACGAGCGTGCCGGGTACCACGATCACCGCGAGATCCACTCGTTCGGGCACGTCGGCGATGGAGGGATAGGCCTTGACGGAGTGAATGGAGGTCGCTGACGGGTTGACGGGATACACCGAACCGGTGAACCCGTGCCCAAGCAGATTGTCGACGATCTGCCAGCCGATGCTGCTCTCACGACGGGACGCGCCGACGACCGCGATGGATCTCGGACGCAGGATTGCGTCGAGCGATTTAGGGGAGGCCATGCAGGAATGTATGGAGCCGGGGTGCAAGGCGGGAGGCGTTTGAAGCACCGTTCATGTCCATCTGTACAGGAATCTAAAAAACCCCCACTTTCCAGTATGCTCCTGCTACGGCTCCTGCAGAAACTGGTCAGGACCCTCAATTCCGACGGTACACCCGGCCAGGTGGCGGTGGGGATTGCCTTCGGATCGGCGCTCGGCCTGACTCCACTGCTCAATCTCCACAATCTGCTGATCGTCGCAGCCGTATTCCTTCTCAATCTGTCGTTTCCCGCTGCTATGCTGGGGTGGATCTTCTTTGCTCCAATCGGCTTCCTCTTCGATCCATGGTTCGACGCCATCGGCGAAGCGTTGCTGGCCGACACTGCCGCCCTCGTACCGATGTGGACGACGTTGTACAACGTACCCGTGGTGCCCCTGTCGAATTACAACAACACCGTCGTGCTCGGGAGTCTCATCGGGTGGCTGGTGCTGGTGGTGCCCATCTTCTTTCTGGCGCGTTGGGGCGTGGGCTGGTACCGAGCCAAGATTCTCCCCCGCCTTCTCAAAACCAAGCTCTTCAAGTTCGTGCGTGCTTCCAAGCTGTATAACCTCTACCAGCTCTTCCAAACGGACTGACGGATGCGCGTTTTTCGCTGGAGGGCGATCGTCCCGCTTGGCTTGGTCCTCGCTCTTGCCGGAGCGGGACAGTTGCTCCTGCTCGATTCGGCCGTCCGTCGGGCGATCGAGGTGGTGGCGACAGATCTCGTTGGGGCGAAGGTCGATCTTGCCGAGGCGGACGTGCGGCTCACCGACGGATCGGTGGCCTTGCGCGGCCTGCAGGTCACCAACCCCGATGCGCCCATGACCAACCTGATCCAGGTCGATGAGATCGTCGCCGATCTCCACATCGGACCGCTGCT
>JBDHAF010000181.1:0-7350 GCA_039588255.1 Gemmatimonadota bacterium
GAGTTGGAGTCCCGTTGGCAAGCGCTTAGCAAGGGCTTGGCCGGTCCTGATTGGACTAGCCGTCTTCGCCTTTGCGGCGCCCACGGACGCCCAGGCTCAGATGACCATCACCGGGACGGTGGTGGACGAGGCTGGGATGGCCGTGGAGAACTCTCAGGTTCTGATCCAGAGCCTGCAGCTGGCCACCACGACGGGTGAGGACGGCACGTATCAGTTGTTCGTGCCGGCGGCCCGCATGGCTGGCCAGACCAGTGTACAGCTCACCGCTCGCCGTATTGGCTTGCGGGCGCAGACCGTGACGGTGGCGCTCGTGGCCGGTGGTGCGCTGACGCAAAACTTCACGCTTGCAGCGGACCCGTTCCTCCTGGAAGCGGTCATCGTGACCGGCCAGGGGCTGCGGGAGTCGCGCGCGAAGCTCGCCACGGTGGTCAGTTCGATTCGGGCCGAGGACATCACGGCTTCCAAGTCCGAGACGAACCTGGTCGCCGCGATGGCGGGGAAGGCGCCCAATGTGGAGATCACCAGCTCCACGGGCGACCCGGGTGGCGGAGCGTACATCCGGATTCGCGGCTCTAAGACCATCAACGGTGGCACCCAGCCCCTGATCATCGTGGACGGCGTGGCGGTGACCAACTCGTCGAACACGATCGAGGCCAGTGTCTGGGGAACGGCGTACGCCAACCGTCTGATCGACATCAACCCCGACGACATCGAGAGCATCGAGATCCTGAAGGGGGCCGCGGCGGGCGGGCTGTACGGGTCGCGCGCCACCAACGGCGTCGTGATGATCACGACCAAGTCGGGGCAGCGGAACCAGACGCAGGTCACGCTGCGGAGCTCGCTGGGCATCGAAAAGGTCAACCGAGTCCCGGCCCTGCAGCAAGGTTGGTCGCAAGGCCAGGTGGATCTGACCGACCTGACCACCAACCTCTCGCCGACGGCGTCGATTAGCTGGGGTCCGGCGCTGGCTGCGGGCACGCCGGTGTACGACCACGCCAACGAGATGTTCGGCACGGGGGTCCGCTCGGACAACTCGCTGAGCCTCGCGGGCGGCACGGATCGCACCACGTACTTCCTCTCGATCGGCTACCTGTGGAACGACGGCACCATCGAGGGGAACTCCAAGTACAAGCGGCTCACCACGCGGCTCAAAGGCGCGCATGACTTCCTCGACAACCTCAACGTCGAGGGGAACTTCGCGTTCACGACCAGCGATGGGGACCTGATTCAGCAGGGCTCGAACCTCAGCGGCCTCTTGCTGGGTGGGTTCCGCACGCCGCCGGAGTTCAACAACCTGCCGTACATCGACTCGGCGACGGGGCTGCACCGCTCCTATCGCTATCCCAACCCGACGGAGCTCGTGCGGGGGCGCGGCTATGACAACCCGCACTGGGTGGCCAACGAGATCCCCAACACGGCCACCGTGGACCGCTACATGGGGAACATCCAGGTGGACTGGGATCCGTTCTCGTGGTGGGACATCCGCTACCTCGTGGGTCTCGACTTCGCCAACGACCAGCGGATGTCGCTCTTCCCGAAGAGCTCCACGGAGTATGGCGGCGCAGGCGCTCTGATTCGGGCCGAGCTGGTCAACAAGGTGTTCGACCAGACGATCCTGATGTCGTTCCAGGACACGCCGAGCGAGACCTTCGGTTGGAGCCTGACCGTCGGGCAGAACCTCAATCAGACGCAGTTCCGGCGGTTCCAGGTCGACGGCCAGAACCTGATCCTCGGCACTGGCCAGCTCGACTTCACGGTCGACCGTACGCCCGACGAGTTCGAGTCCAAGGTCCGGACGGAAGGCTACTTCGCCGACCTCGCGCTCGACCTGTGGGGCCAGCTGTTCATCAAGGGCGGTGTACGGTACGACGGCTCGAACACCTTCGGCGGCGACATCACCGATACGCTGACGGGCGCAGCGGAGTCGAGTCGGTTCTGGTATCCCAAGGCCAGCATCGCGTGGGACTTCTCGCGCTACGTGCCGCTCGACTTTGCCAAGCTGCGTGGTGCGTACGGCGAGGTCGGGAACCAGCCGCCGATCTACTCCAACGTGAGCGGCTTCCAGACCGCTTCGCTGGATGACGGCTGGATCGCGGTCGGGCTGAACACGGTGTACCAGGGCTTCGAGGGCGTGGTCTTCCAGAATACGCTCGGTAACACGGGGATCATTCCCGAGAAGACGACCGAGTTCGAGGGCGGACTCGACCTGGCGTTCCTCAACAACAAAATCAACCTCGGTGTGACGTACTACCGAGCGAAGACCAAGTCGGCCATTCTTGGGCTCACCATTCCTCAGAGCACCGGATTCGCCGCGACCTGGGAGAATGGCGCCGTTTGGCGGAACTGGGGCTGGGAAGCCACCCTCGACTGGCTGGCGGTGCAGAGCCGCGACTTCTCGTGGCGCCTCACGGCCAACTGGGCCACCAACGAGAGCATGGTTGACACCCTGCTGGGCACCGAGGAGGAAGGCCTCGACGGCTTCAGCAGCGGACGCTCATCGGTGGTGCAGGGGCACCCGTTCCCGATCCTGTTCGGCGGGGACTGGATTCGCTTCGGCCGCGGCCTGACTGTGGGCGGCGTCGACATCGACAACACCTACAGCGGCTGGACCGAGGGCGACCTCTACATCTGCGGCGCGGGTGATCCCGCTTGTTCGAATCCGGGTCAGCCGCTCGAGGACCCGCAGCAGCGGGTCGTTGGCGACCCGAACCCCGACTGGACGGGGAACCTGCGCACCACCTTCACGTTCTTCGGCAACCTGCGTCTCTCCGGCCTGCTGGATGTCAAGTCCGGAGGCGACATTTGGAATGGCACGAAGGGCGCGCTGTTCTACTTCGGCACGCACGGCGAGACCGCGCAGTTCCATGGGGCCGGCGTCGACACGGTGTTCACCGAGGGCACCTGCGGGACCTGCGGGCCGGGTGCCGGGACGACGACCACCCTCAACTGGGACACCTGGACCCTCAACGGTCCGGGTAGCGGCTTCACCGGTCCGTCGATTCAGTTCATGGAGCCGGCGGGGTTCGTGAAGATCCGCGACATCTCGCTAGCGTACACGTGGCAGGCTCCTTGGCTCAGCAGCATTGGGTTCAACGCGCTCGACGTGACGGTGTCCGGGCGCAACCTGGTGACGTGGACCGACTACACCGGTCTCGATCCAGAGTCGAACCTGACGGGCCAGTCGACGGGCCGCGGGTTGGAATACTTCAACCACCCGCAGACCCGGACGTTCGTGTTCACCTTAACCTTCCGCCGCTAAGGCGCGCACAGGAGGCTAACGATCATGTCGATTCTGAAATGGTCTGGCCGCGCCCTGTGCGTGGCCCTACTGGCGGGTTCGCTGACGGCTTGCGACTTCATCCAGCCGATCACCGAGAACCCAAATGCAGTGCCGGCCGCGACGCTGGACCAGCTTCTGGTCGGCTCGCAGGTCAACTTCATGCGGATGCAGGAAGGGCAGTCGAGCCGTCTGGTGGCGGTTTGGATGCAGCAAATGGCCGGAAACCAGCGCCAGTTCGCCTCCTTTGACATCTATCAGGTTGTCGAAGGCGACGACGACGACTACATGAACTTCATGTACGACGGCGGTGGGCTGGTTGCCCTGCGCGAGGCGCAGCGTCTCGCCACCGAGGAGAGCCGCACGGTGTACCGCGGCATCTTCAAGGTGTACGAGGCGTTCATCATGGGGGAAGCGGCATCGCAGTACGGTGACATGCCGTACCGGGAGGCTATCAACCCCGAGATCGCTGAGCCGGTACTCGACCCGCAGCGGCAGGTCTACTCGGATGTTCTCGCGCTGCTCGACGATGCCATCACGGATCTGAACAGTGGTGTTGGCGGTGGTCCCGCCACCGCCGACTTCGTGTACGGCGGTGACGCAGCGAGTTGGGTGCGGGCCGCGCGCACGCTGAAGGCGCGGTTCAACCTGCACTGGGTCGAGGTCGAGGGGAACGCACGGTATCAGGATGCGCTCACCGAGGCCGCGAACGGCATCAACAGCGCCGATGGCGACTGGACGGCGCTGCACTCTACGTCGGCAACCGAGTCGTTCTTCTGGCATCAGTTCCAGCTTGACCGGTCTGGTTACGTCGTGGCCGGGGACTACAACGTGACTCTGATGCAGGCCCAGCCGGGGGGCGGTGACCCCCGGCTCCCGCTGTACTACAGCGAGGCCGAAGGTGCGTTTGCCGGCACGATCGTTGGGTCACCGCCGGGGACACCCTCGGGTGATCCCACGGACGATGCGTCAGATCTGGCGTGTCACCCCAACAAGTCGGGTGGCTGTCAGGGTCTCGGGGCGGGGTCGGCGGAGTTCAACTTCCCGATCCTGACGTGCGCCGAGAACAACTACATCCGCGCGGAAGCCACGCTGCAGACCGGCGGTGGCGAAGCGGCGGCGCGTACGTTCCTGGATGCCGCGCTGGATTGTGACGAGGCTCGGTGGGCAGCCTTCGGGTTCACCATCGATCTCTCGGCCCAACAGGCGGCGAACGATGGACTCCTTGGGGCAGCACTGCTCGCGGAGATCATCGACCAGAAGTACATCTCTGGCTTCTTGGGGATCGAGCGCTGGAACGACTGGAAGCGGGTATGTCTCCCGGCCGTGACGCCGTTCGATTACCCGAACCAGACGATTCCGGCACGGTTCCGGTATGCACAGACCGAGCGGCAGTCGAACTCGAACGTACCGGATCCGGCCCTCCAGCCGACGAACAACGACAACGACCCGGCGAACTGCCCGTAGGCGGTTGAAGGGAGAGTGCGGCTGTTGACGAAGTTGATGAAGAGGCACATGGGTGCTTGGCTGTCGGTCGCGCTGCTGGTGGTAACAGCATGCGCGTCCGGCGGCCAAGTGCCGGACACGGATGAGCCGCTGACCTCGCAGGTCATCTTGGTCGAGGTGCAGAACAATCTGGCGATGCGGCAGTCGGTGACGGTGCGGATCGCGCGCCGTTCCGGAGGGGTGTCCACACTCGGTAGTGTGGGGCCCGGCCGGACCCAGACGCTGCGGTTCGAGGAAAGCAACCTCGAGAGCGCCTACGTTCTGCACGCGCGCAAGGACGACGGGACCGAGGTCGTTTCGCGCGAGTTCTCGCTGTACCCCAATTCGTTCGTGCGGTGGAGACTCTCGAACAACACGATCAGCGTGGGAACCCGTTGACGGCAACCGTGTAGCACAGGATCATGAAAGCTCCAAGGACGGTCGCCGCCGTTGTGCTGCTCGTGACGGCACCGGCGGCGACCGGTTGTCATCGGTACGTCCCTGTCGAGGCTGACCAGCCGCGCCCCGATCCGGGCCAGCAGGTGCGGGCGTACCTCAACGAGCCGGACCGCGTGCGGCTGACCCACATCACGGCCGAGAACGTCATCCAGATCAACGGCGAGATGGTCGAGTGGGGCAACGGCCGGGTGGTGATGTCCGCCTTCTGGCTCAAGTCCGGCGCCGGTGTGGAGCACAGGGCGGTAGGTGAGACGGTGGTGGTGCAGGAGAGTTCGATCGGAGTATTGGAGGCGAAGCAACCCTCCGTCGCGGCCTCGGTCGCACTCACCGGGGCCCTCGTCGTGGCCGCGATCATCGTAGGCCGCGCTTTCGCCGCGGGCGCCAGCGAGGGCGACCCGCCTGGGCTGCCCCCGCCGCCCACCACCCGCCGCGGCGGTCACAACTAGAACGAGCGAAAGAGACCATGAATCGGGCACTGCGCCTCGTCTTCGGCATCGTCGTGGTGACGCTGGTGGCGTCCTGCGACTCGGTTCCTTCCGGACCCGGCACCACGGCGTTCGCGTCGCTCGGCGGGGGCGGCTTCCACACTTGCGGCCTCACTTCCGCGGGTGATGCCTTCTGCTGGGGGCGCAACGATGTGGGCCAATTGGGGGAGGGTAGCACCTCGAACAGCTCGTTGCCCAAGGCGGTGGCGGGGGGACACACGTTTGCCTCGTTGGGCATCGGCGTGCCGCACGGCTGTGCCCCGACCACGGATGGCGTCGGCTACTGCTGGGGCAAGAACGGCGACGGGCAGCTTGGGGATTCCTCCATCATCGACAAGTCGCGACCAAGCCCGGTGGCCGGTGGGCTGACCTATGCGGAAATGGGGGCCGGCGGCCTCCACAGCTGCGGCCTGCGTGCCACGGGCGAGGCGTATTGCTGGGGGGACAACCAGTACGGGCAGCTCGGCTCCGGTGACATCGAGGAGCACTTCACGCCCGCGGCCGTGGTCGGCGGGCTGCAGTTTGCCTCACTGCACGTGGGGTGGTTCCACACCTGCGCCCTTCTGGCCGATGGCGCCGCCTACTGCTGGGGGCGCGACCAGGAAGGCCAGGCTGGCAGCGGCCTCCTCCGGAACCTGACGGAGCCCGCCGAGGTGGACGGCGGTCATGTGTTTGCCACCCTCTCGGGCGGCAGCAATCATAGTTGCGGAGTCACGGCCGCGAACGACCTGTGGTGCTGGGGGTTCAACAGCTTTGGCCAGCTCGGTATTGGCGACCAGGACCGGCGCCCGGTGCCGGTTCAGGTGGCCGATTCGATCAATTTCGCGGCGGTCACCCTGGGACAAGACCACACCTGCGGGCTCGCCACCGACGGCGCGGCCTATTGCTGGGGCAGCAACGAGGCAGGCCAGCTGGGCGACGGCACGTTCGAGCGGCGCCTCAACCCGGTGGCCGTGGCGGGCGGGCACCGCTTCCGGGAGCTGACTGGCGGCGGGCTCCACACCTGCGGCATCACGACGGGCGGGGAGTCCTGGTGCTGGGGCGACAACGAGTTCGGCCAGCTGGGTATCGGAGCGGGGAAGGACCGTGCGGAGCCGGTCCCGGTCTCGTCTCCCTAGAGGCCCGGGAACCCGCGGTCCGCCGCGGCGACCGCCTCGGGAGGTCCGCGTACCGCCGTGCGGGCTGACCGCCCATCACACCGGGGCCGCCTTTCGGTCCTCGCGTCGCTCGCGAGCGTGGTCGCGGCGTGCGCCGCTTCCAGTACCTTCGGGCCGGTGGAGGGCGAGGGCAACTACCAGGGAACGCTCGAGGTGGATGGCCGCGAGCGCTTTTTCCTGTCCCACGTTCCGGCGGGCATTGAGGGAACGGGCGCACCCCTCGTGCTGGCCCTGCACGGACTTCCCAGCACCCCCCAAGCCATGCAAGCCATCTCCGGGCTCGACGCGCTCGCCGACGCGCGGGGGTTCGTCGTTGCCTACCCCCGCTACGTCTTCGGGCAGTGGA
This sequence comes from Gemmatimonadota bacterium, assembly GCA_039588255.1. Lineage (GTDB taxonomy): Bacteria > Gemmatimonadota > Gemmatimonadetes > Gemmatimonadales > GWC2-71-9 > B3T1B10. Next base: position 7,210 of record JBDHAF010000181.1, read on the forward strand.
CTGTGGGGTGTGGGCAGGACTGTGACATCGAGGGCGACCGCGACCAGAACTTCATAAGGGCGCTGATCGACGCGCTGCGCGACCGGCTGGGCACCGACCGCGGCCGGGTCTACCTGACCGGATTCTCCAACGGCGGCCTTG
>JBDHAF010000182.1:0-7330 GCA_039588255.1 Gemmatimonadota bacterium
GAGCCCCTTCTCGCCCAATGACTCGGCTTCCTTGGCTCGCTCGGTGTAGTCCTTGGTCGCCTGCTGCTCTGCCACCAACACGGCTTCGAGCATCTCGCGATTGGTGTGGGCCGCAGGTACCGGCGTTGGCTGGGTGGCAGGCTCGCCACCCAAGGCGACGATCTTGTTGGCCAGGAACTGGGCGTGCAGTTGCTCGTCGGCCACTTCGGTCAGGAAAAACTGCGAGAGCTGGGGCCGGTAGGGTCCAGTCGTCTTGGCGGCATAGGTGATGTATTGGATGATGGCGCTCAGCTCGTTAGCGAGGTCATCGTTCAGTCCCTTGATCAGATCGTCCTTGGTCATAAGGTCTCCAGGCAAAGACGGTTATTGGCTATAGGCTAACGGTGCCGCTGCTATTCGTCCGCCGCGGCAGCGAGAACAGGTGTGCCAGTTTCGGCTGTCTCAGCCGTGATCGTGGACCGCTCCCCAGCAGAGCCCCGCTGAATCGCCGAGCCAAGCACAAACCTACGGCCAGGGCCATTCCGGAGGCATAACAGTCTTGTCGGGCATGGGGCATCCGCGACTTGGGGCGAACGAGGAGCCGAATCGACGGAAGCTAATGCGGGTGGGCAGGGGGCGCAGGGGGTCGGCGAAATGTGCTTCGCCGGCACCCCTGCCATCCTCCGGTTCAGCGGCTTATCTGGATCGTGTAGTCGCTCGCCGGGAGTAGGGTATTGCCCGCGTCGGATACCGGCAGCGGGACGGGGCTGTATTGGTCGACGGCGTTCACGTCGGGAACGGAGAAGAACCAGGAGCTTCCCGTTGTCGTCCTCGCCAATCACCGCTGCTCGCAGGGTGTTACCGGCGATGGTCGTGTAGAGCCCGTTGCCGCGCGACCGGTTCCGTCTGACTGGGACCGCTGACCCGAAGCAGGAAGGCTTGTCCAAGGGCACTTCGTCGGCATAGAACCGTCCACCCGTGCCGCACCCGCCCGTGGACAGCGGCACACGTGAAGACGTGGTGCCATCCACCAGGATGGGATAACAGAGAGAACCGCTAGGAATTCATGAGGAGATAACGCTGGGCTAACGGAGCCGCCTTAGGGTGCCTGTATTAGCCCCTGGAGTCGTTCGGATCGCTTCCGGACTCCTGTCGAATCCGGACTCTGAAGAAGGTTCAGTCTGCTCTCTGAATGCTGTTGGATTGGGCAGATGCAGCTTAGGCAGTGAGTCAACAGCTCTTCTTAGAAGGGGGAGGAAATGACTAGACTCTCTCGATTCATGGCCATCGGGCTCGTCGGAGCCTGGGCCCTTGGTTGTTCAGGGGATACCGAGGCACCGCTCGAGCCTGTGCCACCTCCTGAGGCAGCCGCACTCGAGGTGCCGGTGAGCTTCAGCCCGGGCACACCAGGCGTGACCACCACCTACTGTATGGAGGATCAGGTCCAGATCACAAACGGATCCAATGCGGTGCCCCTAAACTGTACCTCGAACGACGTCCTGCTGGCGGCAACCGTGCTCCCGGTCGGGACGGTCGTCGAGTGCTTCCAGGATGAGATCATTCCAGATCCGGTCGAGCTTCAGGGCACGCTGATCGCCAACGCCAACGAGCGGTGGGACATCGGTATCTGGCTCGCCCTGGACGGTGGCGACGCGCTCCGCGGGAACACCGACGGTACGACACCGCTCAATGCATCCTGCAACCACTACTTCCTGGAGCCGACGCTAAGCACCACCGCGTTTAACGGGTCACCTCCGGGTCGGGGTCCTGCCGCCAACGGTCAGGACTTCTTCGACGGGGAGGACACGGAGGACCCGACCGACACATGCGGCGACCTCGAGCAGGGTGTGCTCAATATCCTCACACCCCTCACGCTCACCGACCTCAAGTGCAACGATGCCGATGGCGACGGTTTCCTGGACGTCGGCGGCTGCGTCGCGTGGGACAACACTCGATCCGCTGGGACCGCTCAGAAACCGTCGTGCGACGGCACTACCCCTGCGGCCGCAATCATTTCGACGTTGCCAAACACGAAGGCCAAGTGCCGCTGCGACCCGATTCCCTTGCCCATCGTGGTGAAGCAGAAGGGCTACATCGAAGTCATCAAGTCCGCGGACTTCACGGGTAGCTGGACCCTCTACATCGACAAGGATGCGGGTCCGCCGGACGAGTTCAGCATCACGGGCGGGGACGGGGTGACGACGGGTAAGCGGCAAGTTGGTGCCGGAACGCAGCTGAATCCGGGTCAAGACCACGCCGTGCAAGAGACCGGAGACCTGGCCGACTTCACATCGGACATCTCGTGTGTCGACCGCGGTGAGACCACGTTCGACGGCGGCGCGCCTCTTACGACGACAGGTGCCGGACCGCTGACCGTTCCGGTCGATCCGAACGACGACATCGTCTGCACCATCTCCAACCTGGTGAAGCGCGGGACCATCATCGTCGAGAAGCAGACCATGCCGGACGGCTCCACTCAGCAGTTCGCCTTCACGGGTGACGCTGCGGGGACGATCGGCGACGGTGGGCAGATCACGGTTGGCAACCTGCTGCCTGGTGCGTACTCGTCGGTCGAGACTCTGCCTTCAGGCTGGGCGCTCATGGGCATCGTTTGCGATGACGGCAACAGCACGGGTGACGTCCCGAACAAGACGGCAAACTTCAACGTCGAGGCTGGCGAGACGGTGAAGTGCATCTTCACCAACACGCAGGACGGGGTGATCGTCGTCGACAAGGTGACGACCCCCTCCGGTGACCCACAGTCGTTCGGTTTCACGGGAACCGCCTGTGGAGCTTTCTCGCTGACCGACGTGGCTACTCCGAAGAGTTGCCCACAGCCGCCGGGCACGTACTCGGTAGCTGAGACCGTTCCCAGCGGTTGGGACCTGACGTCGGCGACATGTGACGACAGCAGCAATCCGTCCAGCATCGGGCTCGGCCCGGGCGAGACGGTGACCTGCACATTCACCAACACGAAGAAGGGCAAGATCATCGTCGAGAAGCAGACGGTTCCGAACGGTGATCCGGCGTCGTTCACCTTCACAGGTGATGCTGCCGGTGCCATCGTTGACGGTGGGACCATCGAGGTAGACGTTGAGCCGGGCACGTACACATCCACCGAGACGGTGCCGGCGGGGTGGGATCTGACCAGCATCGGCTGCGACGACGGCAACAGCTCAGGCAACGTTGGAACCGCCACCGCGACCTTCATGGTCGAGGCCGGCGAGACGGTGAAGTGCACCTTCACCGACACCAAGCGCGGCAACATCAAGGTGAAGAAAGTCACTGTCCCGAGTGGTGATCCACAGTCGTTCAGCTTCAGTGGCGATGTCGTCGCTTCCTTGACTGACGGGCAGACGTCGAGTGCAGTCGAGGTTGTGCCTGGATCCTATTCGTCCACCGAGACGGTGCCGGCAGGCTGGGATCTGACCAGCATCGGCTGCGACGACGCCAATAGTTCGGGCTCCGGCGCCACGGCGAACTTCAACGTCGAGGCCGGTGAGTCCGTGACCTGCACGTTCACTAACACGAAGCGCGGCACCATCATCGTCGAGAAGCAGACCGATCCCGATGGCTCTCTGGCGTCGTTCAGCTTCACGGGAACCGCCGCGGGGTCAATCAGCGACGGTCAGCAGATCGTTGTGAGCAACCTGGTTCCCGGGGCCTACTCGTCCACCGAGACGGTACCGGAGGGCTGGGAACTGACGGGCATCAGCTGCAACGACGCCAATAGCTCGGGATCTGGTGCCACGGCAACCTTCAACGTCGAGGCTGGTGAGACGGTGACGTGCACCTTCAACAACCTCGAGATCAAGATCTGCGAGCTTGGTGAGCGGCTGGTTTCCGTCACGCTGAAAGTCACGGGGCTGTCGGAATCTCCGGTCAACATTCTTCCGGTCGAAAAGAAGGGTCAGGTCGTGACGGGTGTGAATGTTGAGCTCATCACACCGCCTGCCATCAACGTCGCCGAGTTTGGAACCGTATTCAAGGTGACGCCTTCGGGTGGCGCGGCGAACTTCGAGACCCAAAACCTCAAGTTCCTGATCAACGGAGAGGAGTCGAAGAACCTGAAGGTGCACCTGTCCTGCTCGGATGATCCGGCAGTCGGTGATGTACACTTCGGGAACAACGCGAGCGGTGTGTCGGTCGAGCTCACGAAGACCGCACTGAGCTCCGCGCCCAAGGCACCATAACATCAAGGAGGCATGAATCGATAAAGGAGGGCCCGGCCCCCGGCCGGGCCCTCCCTTATCGACCCAAGATCTTGACGTTCCGGTCATGAGAAGCCGCGGCGAAGGTCCGATCCGCGGCGTCGCGTCGAGACCGGTATCTCTCACAAGGTGATGAAGTCATGAAGTTGCGTGTTTGGCAGGTCCTGGCTCTGATCGCGGCAGGTGTGGCTGTGGGGTGGCTCCTTCCACGGTTGACCCCGGCGGCGGCAGGGGAAGCGGGAAACGATGAAGTCGTGGCGTTGGTGGGCAGCGCCAAGCTCACGCGGGACGAGGTGGAGCGAAGGGCGCCGCAACAGTTCCTCGAGCTGGCCCGGCAGCGGTTCGATCTAACGGAGCAGTATCTGGATAGAGCCATCCAGATCAAGCTGGTCGAGACAGAGGCGGAAATGAGAGGCCTGTCACCCGCCGAGCTCGTTCGAACAGAGGTGGACGACCAGCTCGCAGAGCCGACGGACGAGGAGGTTGAGGCTTTCTACGACGAGCGGCGCCTCGAGTCAAAGGGCACCAGGGAGGAGCTGGCGCAGCAGATCAGGGAGTATCTGACCCAGCAGGCCCGCAACGAGCGCTACACGGCCTTCGTGACGGAGATCGGAGAGCGTCATTCGGTCGAAAGGCTCCTGGAACCGCCGAGGACCGAGGTCGAGGCGGACGGCTTTCCCGCGAAAGGTCCGGCGGGCGCTCCGGTGACCATCGTCGAGTTCGCTGATTTCCAGTGCCCGTATTGCACCCACCTGATCAGGCCACTCAACCAGATACAACAGGCCTACGGGGATCAGGTTCGCATGGTGTACCGCCAGTTCCCGCTCACCGCGATTCACCCCGAAGCCCAGAAGGCGGCCGAGGCGTCACTGTGCGCGCGTGCCCAGGGCAAGTTCTGGGAGATGCACGACGCGATGTTCGCAGATCAGCAGGCGCTCGGGGTCGACGGTCTCAAACAGAGCGCTCTCTCGCTCGGGCTCGATCGAGAGCGGTTCGACGGGTGTCTGGACTCGGGAGAGTACGTGAGTGAGGTCGACAGCGACCTCCAGGCTGGTCGGAGCCTCGGGATCACCGGCACCCCGGCGCTCTTCATCAACGGGCGCTTCCTCTCGGGATTGCAGCAGTTCGACGACATGGCTCGCATCATCGACGATGAGCTGCGAAGGGCGGGTGTGGACTTCGAGCCGGAGCCGCTGAGAACCGAGGTCGCTGCGGATGGCTTCCCTGCGAAGGGCCCGGAGGACGCCCCGGTGACCATCGTCGAGTTCGCAGACTTTCAGTGCCCGTACTGTGGTCAACTCCTGGGGACGCTCGAGCGGGTGTGGGAGACGTACGGCGACCAGGTTCGATTCGTGTACCGTCAGTACCCTCTCAACAACATCCATCCCGAGGCCCAGAAGGCAGCGGAGGCGTCACTCTGCGCACACGACCAGGGCAAGTTCTGGGAGATGCACGACGCCATGCTCGAGGATCAGCAGGCGCTCGGAGTGGATGACCTGAGGCGCACAGCCGATTCGCTCGGTCTCGATCGAGAGCGGTTCGACGACTGCCTGGATTCGGATACCTACGTGAATGCAATCGCCGCAGATTTTCAGGCGGGTCGAGCCGCTGGAGTGACCGGTACACCCACACTGTTCATCAACGGTCGGTTCGTCTCAGGAGTACCGCGGTTCGAGACGCTCGCCGGGATCATCGACGACGAGATTCACCGGGCGTCACAGTAGCCAATGTGCGAGGTGTGGCGCGCGCGGTGGCGGACTCGCCGCACGGCTTTTCACCATAAACCAGAGGGCGACGGGTCTTCCCGTCGCCCTCTTCCTCTTGCTGTCTGTTGGTTCTTACTGCTGCTTCACCCGCTCCAACTCCGCGTCGATCACCTTCGCGACCGTCTCGTACGGCACGGCACCGCCCGGGACCCGGATCCCGTTCACAAAGAGCGCCGGGGTGTCGCCGCCTCATTGGAGTAGCCGACCAGGGCCCTGCCGGACAGCAGTCAAAACAGCGCCCGGGCGAGGGCCTGCACGCGCCGGTAGAGAGGTGTCGACCGATTCATGATGTCATCGCTTAGACAAAGGCTCCGGTCCGCAAGAGGCTCTGGATGAGTCGTCGGACGACGGCCTCGTCGTATGGGGACAACTCCTCCACTCGCCCCCACCAGCGGAGCGCCGCGAAACGATCTCCCTCTCTCTCTGCATCCTCCGCCAGGGTCCACGCCGCGCGCACGGCCCGGTCTCGACACCAGGCCTGCTGTCCGTCGACCCAACGCTCGAACTCCGCCGCTCCGTGGATGAAGAAACCGTCGAGGAAATCCCCTCGATAGAGCGCCAGTACCCGCTCGCGTTGGTTAGCAGCGAGGGCGTCCCGGAAATCGTGGATGTCGCAGCAGAGTACACCCGGATCAATGCCCACCAGGGTGCGGCCCTCGCAGATGATGACTTCCTCGCCCAGGCTGTGCCGGAGGATGTACAGAGACTGGCGGAGGCAATTCCTCGCGTGCTCCTCAGTGGCCTCCGGCCAGAACATGGCCAAGAGCGCGTCCCTCTGATGGAGGATCCACCGCCGCGAAGCCAGATAAGTGAGCAACGCGAAGATCTTCGGTTTCTGGAGCACACACGCGATGTTCCGCCCGCTGTCTGATTCGAGGGCGAGTTCGCCAAGTGTGCGAAGTCGGATCATCGTGGCTTCTCCTGCAGGCCGAAAACTACCAGTCACACATCTACTCAACCACGGCTGCGAGAGTACACCGCAGGGGGAAACTGCGCAAGATGGTGCTTGTCCGGCACGGACTATTACCCACCACACGCGTGGGTTTACTGACATAACTGAACCGGGAAAAGGGATTATGAGACGCCCCGGGGGACGGCCCGAAAGCCAGGAGGAGGCGCCCGTGACGGGCGTTGAGTCGCGGTTCTTTCGATTTGCTCCTTACACCAACCTCCAAGTTCCTACCTCCTGCCTCCTTCCCGTTGTCCCGCTCGGCCTCCCCGCTCTATCTTCCTCAGAATCTGCACCTTAGGACACCGCCAGTGACCGACCTCCAAAACCGCCTTCAAGCCGCCCTCGGCGACGCCTACCACATCGAGCACGAGCTCGCGCGCGGCGGCATGAGCCGACTCTTCCTGGCGACCGAAGCCTCGCTC
>JBDHAF010000183.1:0-7805 GCA_039588255.1 Gemmatimonadota bacterium
GGCGGCACCGATGATCTAGTCGCCGTGCCCAATTACAGGGATTACCGGGAACAGAACGAGGTGTTCGAGCGCGTGGCAGCGCTGCAAAGCGGCCAGTTCTTTTTGGAAGGTGTGAATGGAATCGAGACGATAGCCGCGCTCTTTGCTTCACCCGACTTTCTGCCACTCGTGGGAGTGGATCCTGCTCTGGGACGCGGGTTTCTTTCCGAGGCGGAGGACGATGATCCGAGAGCTGTGGCGATCGTCACCCACGGGTTCTGGCGGCAGAGGTTGGAGGGTAGCGCCGACGCCCTCGGGCGCACGCTGACGCTCTGGCGATGGGGGAGTAGAGGCGTTGTCTCCACCGAGTTCGTCGTCGTGGGGGTTCTTCCAGAAGACTTTCAGCTTCCACCGCTCCAACAACGGGACGGGTTTGGCCCACTGCCATATCCCCAGATCCTGGTGCCCACCGGTCTATGGTCGTGGGGCAGGAACGACCGTAGCCGTTGGGCGTTCTCGGTCCTAGCCACGCTCGAGGAGGGTGTATCAGTAGAGCGGGCGCAGGCCAACATGAACGCCATCGCCGCGGGCATCGCCACCGAATATCCTGAGACGGCCACCGAATATCCTGAGACGAACGCAGGATACAGCACGGTTGTTGCTCCTCTGTCTCAACTGATCCACCGGCAATATGGGACGCGACTTTATCTCCTGTGGGCCGCGGCGGGCTTCGTGCTTCTCATCGCATGCGTGAACGTGGCCAACCTGCTGCTGGGGCGAGGTGTGACCCGGGACCGGGAGCTGGCGATTCGCTCGGTCCTTGGGGCCGGTCGTGTGCGCCTGGTGCGGCAATTGCTCACCGAGAGCGTGCTGTTGGCGTTGATGGGCGGTGCCGCAGGCCTGCTCCTGGCCCTCTGGGGAACCCGGGTCCTGGTAGCGGCCGTACCAGGTGACGTCTACCGCTTGCACGAGGTCGGAGTGGACCTCCGGGTGCTCGTCTTCCTGGTGGGAGGCTCGCTCCTGACCGCGCTCCTCTTTGGTCTCCTGCCGGCGCTCCGAAGTGCGCGGCCAGATCTTGCTGAGGTGCTCAAGGAAGGCGGCCGCGGGTCGCCGGGCGGCAGACTTCGCTCGTTGCGTGTCCTGGTGGTGGCCGAGGTGGCGATGGCGCTGATGCTGCTCACCGGCGCCGGGCTGATGCTGCGGACGTTCCGCAATCTCACGGGTGTAGATCCGGGCTTCGAGCGGGAGAACCTTCTGACGCTCACAGTCCGGATGCTGCCATATCAGCTATCGAAGTACCAGTCGCTTCATGAACGAGCTCCGCTATTCGACCAAGTCAAGGAGCGGATCACCAACCTACCCGGAGTGGTCTCGGTGGCGGCCATCGGGGATCTTCCTCTGACCGGAAGTGAGTGGGAATGGGACATCACGCTCGCCGACCGACCGCCTCCTCCGCCGGACGAGAGGGTGCGTGTTGATTTCCGAGAGGTCTCAGATGGCTACTTCGAGACCATGGGAATCTCGGTGTTGGCGGGGCGCACGTTTTCGGACTTCGATACGGAACAGGTTCTTGCCTGGTGGCGGTTTCGGAACCTGCAACCGGGGATGAGTCCACAGGAGGTGGCGCGGCGTAGTCTCGAATTCACGCTTCCCGTCATCGTCAACGAGACAATGGCGCAAAGGTTTTGGCCGGGTTTGAGCGCGATCGGTAAGGAATTCTACTGGGGCATTCAAGATCCGGAACGGGTGAGCGAGCCGGAGGGATGGGATGGGCGTTACGATTCGCCCTCGCTGTTGACCGTTGTAGGGGTCGTCCGCGAGGTGAAGACGCTCGGTCTGGATCAGGAACCTCGCGCACAGGTCTACCTTCCGTCTGCCAAGAAATTCGGATGGCTAGTGGTCCGCACCGAGTCGGATCCGTTGGGTGTGGCGGGGGCGGCACGGAATGCGATAGAGGCGGTGGATCCGGAAATATCGGTCACGAACATCTCGACCATGGAAGAACGCTTCTCGGCGGCAGTGGCACAGGAGCGGTTTCGGATGCTGCTCATTGGACTCTTTGCCGCGCTTGCCGTGTTGCTAGCGGCAGTGGGGCTCTTCGGAGTCACGGCCCACTCTGTGAACCAGCGTACCCACGAGATTGGCGTTCGCATGGCACTTGGTGCGCGGCCCGATGACGTTGTGCGAGTTGTGGGTGGACAAGGACTTGGGTTGATCGTGGTGGGAGCGGCCATCGGACTGGCTGGCGCTCTTGCCTTGACGCGCTTCATGTCGAGTCTGCTGTTCGGCGTAACGCCTACGGATCCTCTGTCGTATGTCGGGAGCGTCCTCGTGTTGGGTGCCGTGGCCATGCTCGCCTGTTACCTTCCGACTCGCCGGGCGGCCAAAGTGGATCCGGCCGAGGTGCTGAGGAATCAGTAGCTGACTCCGGGCCGTTGGTGGCCCGGTATCCCGGGCCTCTTTAGATTGCTAGCTGGGGTCCAAGGCCCCACCTGGTTCCGGTCGCATGCAGCGGGCGGTTTTCGGCTCCAAGGAGGTACGATGGCAAGCCAGCAGCGCACTCGTCGGCAATTCCTCGCCTGGCTCTCAGGCGTGTGCGTGGCCGTGGCCGCCGGCATCAGGCCGGCTTGGGCGGTCCCTCGAAAGTCCCGCGCCGAACACCCGGAACCCCGGCCCGGCATCGACGCCTCCAATGTGCTCACCCACGAGCAGCTCCAGAATACGCCGGACGTGATCCCGATCTACGACGGAATCCGGGAGATTCCCCATATCGCCGACGGGATCCGGTGCCATTGCGGCTGCGCCGACCTTCCGACCTACCGCTCGCTCCTCACCTGTTACGAGGAGCAGGGGATGGCGATGTGGTGTGAGATCTGCCAGGGGCAGGGCCGTGTGACCTACCGTCTCCACAAGGCGGGGAGGACGCTGGACCAGATCCGGGAGGCCATCGACGCCCGCTTCGGGTGATCAACGGAAAGGGTCACCCTACACCCGGCTGCCGTACTCGAGCGCCTGAAGGAGTGGCACCGTCTCTTCTACGTAGAACGGCTCGAAGATAGAGGCCTAGAGTTCCACATCACCGCCGGGATCGCGTTTTAGCAGTTCATCCAGCGTTTCGTGGCTTTCGTCGGAAATCTCATCCGCGGCGGCGTGATCGACCCGGGCCGCATACCAGTCGGGGGTTCCCGATCCGTCCACCGGGACGAACAAGATCATCCCCTCTTCGATCGTCGGGCTGAACCGGCTCTTGGGTAGGGCAATAGTGTGTCCGTCGTCATCAACGAGCACGACAGTCCCGGCGTCCAGCCGGTCGACGGCGTATCGTCGCTCGGTAGACATGCTCTACTATGGGGAGCTTGGGGTGGCCCCGCAACAGGTGGGCTGCGGTCTACCGGGGGGCGGCTAGCCAGCTTTCGCTTTCCTGCCTCCCGTGCCCAGTCGTCTTTCCCCCGGGAGAACAGCTCATTGAAACGAGCGGTCATTTGTCCTCCCTGGAGGACATTTCCGCTCCGCGACCCGATCGTCTCAGCGTGGTTAAACGATTGCAGCATAGAGGTTTATAGTGTCCGGCACGCCATCTGCATTAGTGGGGTTCGGGAGGGGCTGGGTGGTGAGCGAAGAAGGCGTGAACGCGAGCAAGGAGGGCTCGATGAAAGCCCTAGCGATACGAATCGGAAGCGCCGCCCTGGTGTTCTTGGCGGTGGCAGCTGCGCCAGCCGCGGCGCAGTCGAATGTGCAAGTGCGTGGGCGTGCCTCGGTGCGTGTGGGACCCGTCCGAGGAGATGTGGTGGTTGGCACGCCGTATCGCCGCGTTCCCGTCCGCCGCACGGTCGATTATCGGGGACGCCGATACAGCGACCGCAATGCCAGGTACTGCAACGATGGGTACGGGCATCCCCGGGGGTGGGGTTGGTGCGTGGACGCCGGGTACTTACAGCCGCACTACCGGTTGGGACGTTGGGTGGCGCGGTACGACGACTACGTCTTCCGGCACGGCAACCGTGCGGGCCGGGTCGACAGAGGGTATCTCACCGAGCGTGAGCTGACTCGGCTGCTGGGACGGCGTGCCGTGGATCGGTTGCGGGATCACCGCCACCGGTTGGGGATGTACGGGAGGATGCACGGCGAGTGGGTCTACCTCCGAAATGGTGGGGTGGCATTGGGGGTGATGGTGCGGAACAGAGCCATCGCCGAGCTACGGGATCAGGACCACGACGGGTACGTGGACGTGACGTTTCTGGCGACCTCGGGTGGTAGGGGGTATCGACGGTGAGGCAGAGACTCCCGTTATGCTGACTGAGCCGCGTCATCATGACGCGGCTCTCTTCGTTTAGAACCCTGTCAGCTGGTAGACCGGCTGCTCGAACACGTTCTGCACGAAGTAGAGTGCGAAGTAGCTAACTAGTGCCGCGATGGCGGGTGTCGCCACCCACCCCAGTGCGATGTTCCTGAGTACCGACCATTTGACCTGCCGCGCGCCCTTGACACCGCGCGCCAGGGCCAATCCGATCACCGCTCCGACGACGGCCTGCGAGCTCGAGACGGGGACCAGGGGAATCGTAGGAAGGCCGAGTCGCGTCACTAGAGCTTGCAGTGTTTGCGACGAAAAGACGAAGAGCACCATAGAGTGGGCCATCACCACCACCCATCCACCGACAGGGCCCACGGTGACGATATTCTTCCCTACGGTCATCATCACGCGCCGCGAGAAGAACGCGCCCACGGCAATGGCCAGGCCCCCAAAGAGAAAGAGACGCTGCTGGCCGTTCAAAGTGAACACTCCCCCAATGGAAAGGTCCCCCAGCGGAGAAGCAGGAATGAAGACGCCCACCACATTGGGGATGTTGTTGGCCCCGAGGCTGTAGGCGCCGAGCGCGCCCGCCACCACCAGCCCGATGCGGGTCCACTGGTCCAACCACAGGATGTGGGGTCGGGTCTTGCGGATGGTTTGCTCTGTCACCCGGTACAACACCAACGCAAACAGCGCTCCCAGAATCGGACAGGCCACCCACGTGCCCAAGATCCTGTAGAGCGCCGTGAGGTCCGTTGGTGTTCCGCTGAACAGATTCCAACCCAAGATGCCGCCCACGATGGCCTGGGTGGTGGACACCGGCAATCCCGCTTTGGTCATGCCGTACACGGTGACAGCGGCTGCCAGTGCCACCGTGAAGGATCCGCCCAGCGCGTTCACCGAGCCCAACTGGCCGAGGCCATGGGATGTTCCCGCACCGCTGACGACCGCGCCGAGCACCACAAAAACTGCGCACACGGCGGCAGCGGTCGAGAAACGGAGCATGCGGCTTCCCACCGCGGTGCCGAACACGTTGGCCGCATCGTTGGCGCCCAGCGACCATCCCAACAGGAGACCGCTGGAGAGGAACACGAGGAAAGTAAGGTCCATTACACCGATCGCTTCACTGCGTAGATCGCCAGCGCGTCGCCGGCGTTGTCGGCCTTGTCTGCCACCCGATCGATGAGCCACACGTGTCCCCGCAGCTGCAGCTTGCGGTCGAGGGGGAGATCCGCCCGGAAGATCTGCTCGATGACGCGGAGCGCGGTCTTTTCGGTCTCGCCTTCGTAGAATCGGATCTTATGGATGTGGTCTCGTGCTGTTTGAGGATCCCGGAAGTAGCACCGCGCCGCCACGACCACTTCCTCCACGGTGTCGGCGGCCTGGGCGACGCACTCGAGCAATCCCTCGTGGAACGCGGAGGGAATCTCTGGTTGTTCGATGCGCACCACCACTAGGCTGTGTTGCATGTGGTCGAGCAAGCGGTCCAGCGACCCGAGGAGCCCAAGGACGTCGCCCGATGTGTCAGGCAGCAGCATCTCGGTGTAGAGCGCCATCCCGATCTTGACGCGCAACTCGTCGCCTCGCTCCTCGAAGGCGCACAACTGCTTGAACTTTTCTTCGGCCCGGTCGTCCCAGCCGTGTCGGACGTAATGCTCGATGCCGTGCTTGTACACGAGCGCGGCCTGAGATACGACATCCAGCATTTCATCGATTTCCGCCTGAAGGGTCTTTGTCGTGTGGAAGGGAGAGATCTTCAGTTCGGCCATGCGGAACCCCCGTCGTGATGAGTTGTCTTGGGTAGGTCTCGAACCCGCGCTGCTGACGTGAAACCACGTAGGTGGTATGGAAAGTTATGCCAGAGGTCGACGAGTGGTAACGCCCCGATCTGAAGGATCGTTTATGGTCCGTCCCGCCCCCGGCTTCTGGACCTCTGTCTCACCGTGAGGCATACTGGTCATCATGTTCGAAACCGCCGAGCTCGGTCAGACCGTCTCCAAGCAGGATTACCTCGAACGCGTACCGCTGTTGCGGGAACGGTTGCTCGATGCCCAGCAGCGCCTCCGTACGGCTCCGTTCCCGGTGCTCGTGCTCTTCGCTGGTGTCGACGGGGCGGGCAAGAGCGATACCACGAATCTGCTCAACGAGTGGCTCGATCCCCGGTGGATTACCACTCTCGCCTATTCGACGCCCTCCGAGGAGGAAGTGGAGCGTCCCGAGTTCTGGCGCTTCTGGCGTGACCTCCCGGCCAAGGGGCAAATCGGAATCTTCTTGAGTGCGTGGTATTCCGAACCGCTGCTGCAAAACGCCTTCGGTAAAACCGATCTGTCGGAGCTCGATCGGGAACTCGAGAAGATCCTGGCGTTCGAACGAACGCTCGTCGACGACGGCGCCCTGATACTCAAATTCTGGATGCACCTGGGGAAGGATCAGCAAAAAGAACGCCTGACGGCTTTGGAGGCCGATCCGACGCAACGCTGGCGCGTGACCAAACGCGACTGGAAGCATTGGAAGATGTACAAGAAGTTCGTCAGGGCGGCCGAGCAGATCATCATGCGCACGTCAACCGGTAACGCCCCGTGGACCATCGTGGAGGGGATGGATGACCGGTACCGGAGCTTGAAGGTGGCGACACATTTGCTGGAGGAGGTGGAGCGGCGGTTGGGAGAGCCTCTCCCTGGCGCAAACAACGATGCGCCCGTCGCAGACCATCGGTCGCAGGAAGGATCCATGCGCATCGCCGAGCGGACCATCCTTTCCGGGGTCGAATTGAGTCATTCCCTCGAGAAGAGGGCCTACAGTGAGGAGCAAGATCAACTGCACGCCCGGCTCAATCCGCTGCATCGGCTGGCCTACGAATCCAAGGTCTCAACCATCTTGGTCTTCGAAGGGTGGGACGCCGGGGGCAAGGGTGGGGCGATTCGGCGCATCACGAGAGCGCTGGATGCTCGCAACTACCAGGTCTTTGCCATCGGTCCCCCTACCGACGAAGAGCAAGCCCATCATTATCTGTGGCGTTTTTGGAGACATCTTTCCAGAGCGGGGCGCTTCACCATCTACGATCGAAGCTGGTACGGACGGGTGCTGGTGGAACGGGTCGAGGGATTTGCCACGAAGACGGAGTGGCGCCGTGCCTACGCCGAGATCAACGATTTCGAGCGCCAGCTCGCGGATCACGGCACCGTGGTTCTCAAGTTCTGGATTCACATCTCGCCGGAGGAGCAGGAGCGACGCTTCAAGGATCGCGCGGAAACCCCGTACAAGCGGTGGAAGCTCACCGAAGAGGACTGGCGCAATCGGGAGAAGTGGGCCGAGTACGAGTCCGCCGTGGACGACATGATCGAGCGCACGAGCACGGCGGTTGCGCCGTGGCACCTGATTTCCGGTAACGACAAGCGGTACGCGAGGGTCGAGATTCTGACAAGGATCTGCGAGGCACTCGAAGCCCGCCTGGGGTGAGACCGAAGCGGGCTGAAACCTTTCCCAGCCACTTGCGTATTATTGGTCAATTGACCTAATGTCAGTTGACCTAGAA
>JBDHAF010000184.1:0-7293 GCA_039588255.1 Gemmatimonadota bacterium
CGCGACTGTCCTGGCAGTGCGTCACCAACTTGATCCTGTCCTGTCCCTCGAAGACCGTGTTGTCCACTTGGCTCTGGCGGAAATTGAGGCGCAGGGGCGGGAAATTGCAGATGTTCGAGCGGAGACGCGAGTTTCCCCTTGTTCTGATCTGGACGTCCAGCGTCAGCGGCTCGCCGTCGGGCTGGGTGAGGATCAGCGTTCCCGGGTGTTCCTCGCTGTCTTTGCTCCTGTCTCTCGTGATCGTTCGCAGCGGCGCGCGGATGGTGAAGGTCAGGACGTCGTCGGACATGAAGAGTGGTGCCGGCTGCGACGGGCGCGTGGCATCGGTGGGCGCTTCCTGCGAAGCGGCTGGCGGGAGGGGCAAGATCAGCGTAGCGATCACGATCCCCGCAATCGCAAGTCCTGGCCGCACCTCGAGCCGAGGCCAGTGTCGTGTCGAGAAGATAAGCAAGCAACAGCTCCTGCAATGACGCGCTACTGGAAGGTCGCGCCTGATGCGCTGCGGTGCTAGGGTGGTGGTGCGGTGCTTGCGCGACTTTTGCGGTTGGTGGTGGGCCTCTGCAACCGTCCGGACCGTGCGACCAGGTGGTCAATGTACTACGAGCTCCCCGGCCGCCGGTAGGAATACATTACGGCTTTTTCCTTGCGAACGAGGATGACCCAGTCGGCGTCAGGCTCGGCGGGGGGCTGGCCGAGCGCGATCACCTGCGCACCTTCAACACGGGTGACAGACCCGCTCTGCAATGCGCCGCCCCGGCGGGGGTCGTACCAGTGAACCGTATAGGAGCCGCTGTATGCACCGAGATCGAGCCGGACCGGGCCGCCGCGCGCCAGGTACACGGCAATAGGAGTTCCCTGGGAGTGGGTCAGCACATATGCCTCGGCGTCGATCGCCAGCGAGTCGTTCGGGGTCATCTCCCAGAACGGCAAGTGCTCCTGAAAGAACGTGAGTGCATGACGCACATCGTCCCACACTAGATCCCGGCTGCGCCAGTCCTCGGCGTTCAAGTCGTTGTGCGGATACTCGTAGCCGAAGTAGTACTCCACGCCCGCCCCTCCCGCCATCAAATTGCCCCACAGCGTGTGCTGCCGAATGGCATCGCGGTTGCTGTCGGGCCCGTCCGGCTTGACGCCGGTGGTGTAATGCCCCTGCTCGTCATTGGCTACCACCCAGCGCCGCCCGGCGTCCGTCGAGGCTTGCACCCAGGTCAGCGTTTCCTGATGGACGTTGTCGAACTCCGTTTGGATGGAAACGCCGCCCAGTCCGGGCACATCACCCAGCAACGGGCGGTACACCTGCTCTTGCTGGCCCGGATAGGTGTGGATGACGACGGGGTGATCGTACGGGTCGAGGGCCTGAATGTACGCGATGTACGCCTTGATACGTTCTTGCTTCGGGTCTTCGCGCTCTTCCCAGATGTTGTTTTCCTCACCCAGGTTCCAGTTCAACGCGTGATGGTGGGCAAAACGCGCGATGAGTTCCCGGTAATAGAGTCTGCGTTCCGGACCGAGGTCGCCGTCATCGAGCAGTAGGTCGTTCTCCGTTTCCTGGGTCTTGAAATGAAGAAAGAGCCCCAGCGCGTCGGCGTGCGTGAAGACGACATCCCATTGGGCCAGCTTCGAGACGTCGTAACGGTCGCGCGAGTCCGGCGCGATCCAGGGCCAGACATCCTTACCGTCGCCCTCGACGTTCATGGTAAGGAAGGAAAAGGCGTTGACTCCCATGCCGGCCAGGTAGTTCAGGGCTCCAATGAGGTTCTTCCCCCGATCTCCCTTCCAGGTCGGATCGCCGGGATTCCAATCCCGGGCGTGCGG
Organism: Gemmatimonadota bacterium; assembly: GCA_039588255.1. Lineage (GTDB taxonomy): Bacteria > Gemmatimonadota > Gemmatimonadetes > Gemmatimonadales > GWC2-71-9 > B3T1B10. Next base: position 1,816 of record JBDHAF010000184.1, read on the forward strand.
TTCGTAGCGATGCAGCGGAGCGGTGGGCGCTTCGCCCGCCCGTTCCTGGCCTGGATCAGCCATCGAGTACGTATCATCGAAGTCGATATAGGCCAATAGGTTTTCCGGACTGTCGGCGCCGCCTTTGACGAAGTGGCTGCCATTGTCAAACCGCAGATGTCCCTCGCCGACGTAGCGCAGCATTCCCATTCCCCGATGGTCGCGGCCGGTCTTGTCGGACTCTGTGATCTGGAACGCGCCGGTTACGCCATCGAAACGGCTAGGAGTGCCGGCGTCCGGCTCCAGGCTGAGCGCCACATCCGGTCCCGCCCGGAAGGAGGCCGCGAACGTCCACCGGCCCGTCTCGTGGGGAGTGAAGTGCACCCGCCATTTGTTTCCGGCCGTTGCACTCGTTTCAGCCGCGTCTCCGTCGGCGGCAAAGTAGCCGGGGACGACATGCTCCGACCCCGTGGCGCTGTGCGTGAACACCACCGTAAGACGATAATCCCGGAACGGATTGGGCGAGCCATCCTCGCTGGCCTGTGGCCCCTCGAATGTGAGGGTGACGGGGTGCCAGCGCTGCATGGCTCCTGCTATCTCCACAGGAGGAGAGACGACGCAGGAAGCAAAGAACAGAAGGCCAACAGGTAGCGACAACAGAGAAGACCAGTATATAGACCGCCTTTGCGTCTTCACAATGCGGTGCATCTATTCACCTCCTTCGATCACGCCGTCTCGTATAGCTGACTGCCGCCACTTGGGGCCGCTTTCCTTGCCGGCGACACCCGCACGATCACCGCCGGCATATATGATCTCATACAGTTGGTACTGATCGCGAGCCGCGGTATACAGCGGTGAGGCCCGAGCGCGGCGCGGCCGGTACACGCCCACCGATACCTGCCGCGAACGCTATCTCTCGAGTGCCGGTTTGAGCGTCCACAGCTGCGGCCTGGTGAGCTCGACGATCCGACTCATGTCGAGGTCCGTTCGGTGCACCGGCCAGTCTTTGAATCCCTCTACCCGACGCACGATCTCCGCGTCGTGAGCCTTGGGCCAGGCTTCGAATGGTGTGAGCTCGTACGACTCAGACGTCTCATCCGCCGATAGGTCCAGAAACAGCTCCGAGAAGAGAGCGAGCAGCGACCCTGTGCCGATTTTGGCCCCGTCAACGGTAAGCCAGGGAGGGAGGCTGCCTTCGGTCGCTATGAACTCGTCTGCCTCAACGGCTAGTGCTACGGCCTGATCGCGTGACACGCGCCCGATTTCCGGGTTCTCCGGCGGCAGTAGCATCGGCCCCAGCGGGCTCGCGCGGTCGACCTGTCGCGGCAGCCTGCCGTCGCGCTGGTGTTCCCGGATCGAATGGGCGAGACCAGCGAATATCTCGGCCGGCGAGAAGCGATCGTGGATCACGGCCTGCCGTTCGCCCGTTATGCGCCGGGCGGCTTCCTCGAGTATGCTCCGCGGCACGTCTGCCGGTTGGTGGGAAAAACGCTCAACCAGTTCCCGGTAACCCACGATCCGGATGTCTTCTCGTCCTTTGAGGTAGACCATGAGTCGACGGAAGTTCTTGCGGGCGGTATCCATGCTCTCGAGAGGACGCAGGTCGGGGGTCCGCCATGCCGAGGAGTCGGGATTTGCGCCGTAGTAGTAGTTGAAATCCCAGAACTGGATCGAGCGCACCTTGGAGGGGTGGCCGCCGAAGAAGTTGAGGACATCGATACCAGCCGCGTCGCCAGGGAAGCGCTGCTTCAGCTCCTCGAACACCGGTTCAAACAACGAGTCGCTGAAATAGGTGTCGTCGAAGTAGCCGTATTCGCCGTAGAAGTTGAGGGTGTTGGCGAACCAGGTCGCGTTATGTCCGGGCAGGGAGAACGGCGAGTAGACATAGCTCTTTCCCATTTCGCCCAGGGCCGTGATGAGCTGGGATCCGTACGAGCCGCCGTGCCGGGCCAGCGCTGTGACCGGAACGCCGAAGATGCGTTCCAGGTCGACGATACCTTCCCCCTCCTGCTCCCGCATCAGACTCACGCCGTCGTCCCACCCCGCCTTCTCCAGTTGTTCGGTCACAGTGGGATGGATCGACCCGCGGTTGGTGTGACTGCCGATGTCGTGTTGTGCCATGGCGGCGATGACGTCGGTGCGCCCGCGCCGCTCCAACGATCGGGCCTTCTCGCCTATGACGAAGAAGGTCCCCTTCACCCCGACCTCTGTCATGGTCTCGGCCAACCAGAGGGGGATGTCGTCCATACCCTCCGAGGCGGGGGAGGTGTAATCCTCCACGTCGAATACGACCGTTACCCAAGTGACCGGTGCCTCCGTGGTGCAGGAGGCCGCCAACAAGAGGAATAGCGCGATCGCAAGCAGTTGGATGGTTCGGGGTCGTTCAGGTCTCGGTCTTGCCGTCATGGTCAGCCGTCCTCGCGGTCCCTACCGCCGCGCCTCCACAAGTAGTTCATCGATCGCGTTGGCCAGAGCGGCGGCATCGTCTCTATCCGCTCGCTGAAAGTCGAGACGAATAGTACCGGCCTTGGTGCGCGGAACATCGCCGACGAGGGTGATGTCACTTACCTGCAACGTCAGATTGGCTCCGAAGACGCCTCGTTTGAACCGCGCAACGGTGACGTCGGAGAGCGAAAGGATTAAGTCCTTCACACCGGGACGCTCCGTACCGAAGTACGCAGCGACCTTGTCCATCATCGTTTCCTTCTTCTCGTACTGGATCACGAGGTCGGCACTCGACGTAGGTCGTCAGGACTCCCGTGGATGCTCTCGTCATCGATCCCGGGGCGCTCCCAGAATTTGACTTGCAGGTCTCCATACGGGCCAAGCTGGAGCGGCTCGGTTTCCGGGGACGCCGTAGTTGACTCTGCGTGTCGCGCTATGAGTCGTGCAAATTCCAGGAGTCCCGCTCGCGACCCGCACAAGCGCCAGACCCGCCCGTCAGGATCCAGCTCATGGTAAAAACCCAGCAGACGCCATTCTTCACCGGTCGCCGGTTTGATATCGCGAGGAGAAGTCTTCGTCATCTCTCGTTGGAGCCCTCGTGTGCACTTCGGTTGGCGATCTCGAACGCAACGCTGCTGCTCGGGTTCGTAAGATAGGTTGTTGTGGGATGCCCGGGGAAGGCGAGTCGGAGTAGGAATTTCAATCGCCCCGCCCCAAGTACACCCTGGGCGTAGCGGTGCATTCGAGGCGTCCCCGGGTTCTCATGAACTCGTCGGGCCGCCGCCCGGCGCCTCAAGCGTCACGCCGAGCACTCGTTCCCGCCACTGCTTGGCCGTTACCACATCACCTCCGCCGAGCGCTGCCACCCCCCCGGCACCCCAAGGAGCCCCGAACCGGTGATCCGGGGCCCAGGGGTGGGGTGCTGTAGGCTCTAGACTGAAACGCCTGCGGCGCGAACCCTGCTGGCGCGCCGGGGTGGTGCACGCGAACGGCGGTCTGCACACGCGCTGCGGCGCATCTTCGAGATCGACCCGCTCGAGTGTCCCCGGTGCGGACACGAGATGCGCATCGTCGCATTCATTACCGAGCCCCATGTGATCGACCGCATCCTCGAGCACGTACGGCGTACCGCAACGGCAAGGCGCCGTTCCCGCGCCCCTCCTCGCGCTGCCCGGCGGGGTCGCGCAGTTTTCGAGCTACCGGGTACTGCCCGGGTACCTTCATGCCACCGGCTGGACGCCTCCAGTACCACGGGCCATACTCGAGATGGGGGAAAGCAAATTCCTATACCACGGAGCACTTCATGAGCACTCCACACCGTGTCTTTTCAGTGACGGCCATCGTAACGGCCCTCGGTGGTGCCACTCTGCTTGCCCGGGCGGCGGCGCCCGCCCCGTCGCCGCTCATCGGAAGATGGGATTTGACGGTGCGCGGTCTTGGCTTTCCAGCATGCTCCTGGCTGGAAGTGCAGCAGTCTGGCGACCGGACGCTCGTAGGACGCTTCGTTGGCTGGTGGGGGAGCGCGCGGCCGGTCTCCAAGATCGAGTTCGTGGACAGCGAGTTGCGCTTCGCGATACCACCGCAATGGGAGATGGGCAGCAATGATTTTCGCGTCGAAGGCACGCTGCGAAACGACACGTTGAGCGGCACGATGCTCGATCCGGCAGGGCAACGGCTGACGTGGACCGGCCAGCGGGCGCCCGACCTTCGGCGCACCACGCCACCGCAGTGGGGCAGCCCGATCACGTTGTTCGACGGCAGCGATCTCTCGCGATGGCAAATCCCAACCGACAACCAGTGGCGCGTCGTCGACGGCGTTCTCACCAACGCAAAGGCGGGGGGGAATCTCCTGACGCGGGAGGCCTTCACAGACTTCAAACTTCACATCGAGTTCAAGTACCCTGAGAACGGCAACAGCGGCGTGTACCTGCGGAGCCGGTACGAAGTGCAGATCGAGGATACACCGCCGTCCCGGGTACACACGGAGGGTCTGGGCGCCATTTATGGCTTCCTCTCTCCGAGCGAGGACGCGGGTAAAGGTCCGGGCGAATGGCAGGCGTACGACATCACGCTCATCGGCCGCCTCGTGACTGTGGCGTTGAACGGAATCACCGTAATCCAAAACCGCGAAATCCCGGGAATCACGGGGGGGGCTCTGACGTGCGATGAGGCCGCTCCTAGCCCCCTCATGCTACAGGGCGACCACGGACCGATAGAGTTCCGTCAGATCGTTCTCACCCCCGCGATGTAGAGTCGTCATGCCGATGCCGAGGCACCGATCTCGCGCTGCCCGTGCTGGCGAGCCTGGAGGCGCTCGAGGACGCTCCGGGGATGACGCCATTCCACGTCAGCGCCGTCACCGCTGTCTCCACGTTCACCCTCGGTTCGATCGGCTTTGCGCCGTCCATACGTACCGCCGCCCGTATTCCCGGCCTCGCGGTGAGCGAGGTCCCTCGCTGCGCCACGGCGGTGAGCGTATAGGAACGGTGCTCCGTACTCGGAGCGGCGTGAAGCCAGTGTTCGTCAGCGTGGGACACATGATCGATCTGACAACCACCGAGCGACTCGTGCTGAAGTGTGCAGTGCAATACCGACTGCCTGAGCCGACGCGGCTGGCGGACAAAGAAGTCAGATTTACGGATTACAGACTTAGAATTGAGAACTAAGAATCGAGTCTCCTCTCGCCCCCATCCGATACGAACATTATAGTTCTCCGTTCTCTGTTCTGTATTCGATACTCTCTGTTCTCTATTCTCTATTCTGTACCCGGAGGCACCGATGACCAGCTGGCGGCAGCGTCTACCACGGAAGAACTCAGAGAACGGTCTGAACCGCCGTTCCTTCCTTCAGGCTATGGCGGCTGGAACCGCCGCCGTTGTGTTACCGCGAAATCTGGAGGCCTCACCGAACTGTCTGCTCACTCCTTCGCTGAGGCCAGCGAAGCCGGTGCGTGTTCGCGGCCAGGTCCAGGCCGGCGGGCGCGGCATAGCGGGGGTTGCGGTCACCGACAGTCTGGAGGTGGTTCAGACAGAGGCGGACGGCAGCTTCGAGTTG
>JBDHAF010000185.1:0-7511 GCA_039588255.1 Gemmatimonadota bacterium
GAATCCGCACGTACGTCCAATGCCATCAATCGTCTCCCGCTGCGATAGAACAGCTCGCGGCCGTTGGCCGACCACCTGGGATGGACGCCGCCACCTCTCGTCACCGGTAGCCGGCGGCCTACGCCGGGGAACGGCGTCACGTACACTTCGCGCTCCCCGGAATCATCGGAAACGTAGGCGAGCCAACTCCCGTCGAGTGAGACCGCCGGCGACTCGACGGCAGCGGAATCGACGAGCAGCGGGACGGGACCATCGGCCTCGGTGTACACGTAAAGGTCTTGTTGCGTTGCAGCTCTATTCCAATCGAAAACGAGCGTTGGTCCTTCAGGGATCCAGTCTCCCAGGGCGACCACTCCGAGCGCCTATGCGTTCGGGCTCGGCACTACCGTCGGCAGGCACCCACCAGGTGTCGTCGCCGCCGACGGTGTAGGTGACGCGCCTCCCGTCCGGCGTCCAGACTGGATTCCCGTCGCCGCCACCGAAAGTGAGCTGCGATGGCGTACCGGACGTCAGATCATACAACCAGATGTTGGCACCGCTGGCGTCCTCGACCGTCACCGCGAGCCGCCGGCCCCCGGGAGCGATGCGGGGCAAGAGGTAAACGCTCGGCTTGTCATCGATCGGCTGAGCGTTGCCGTCTCGGTCAATCAGCAGGAGACGGTGGCCCGGGTTGACCGGTGCGGGCTCGTAGACCAGCGTTCCGGTTTCCGAAACCGCAAATCGTGCGCTGCCGCCGCCCCCCAAAGGGATGTCGTCAATCAACGGTGCCGGCGCACCAACCAGTTCCCCACGATCGGGATCGAACCGCGCGCCCATAAGCGTGTTGCCCCACATGAACACGAGATGGCCGGTCGACACGAACCGGGGTGCGGTGCCATCCGTGACCAGCCGGCGCTGACCGGTTCCACGATCGAAGAACCAGATTTCACCGTCTTGAGAAGCTCCTAATTGCATGTACAGCACTCCCCTGCCACCCGGGAGCACCTCCGGATGTCGATGAAACAGATCCCCGCGCGCATGATCGACGGCCGTGAGCTCGGTCAAGCTGCCGCCGCGAGCGGAGACCTCGACAAGACCGGTGCGGAATCCCGGTGACAGGACGATCCGATCGTCGTCGCCCCAGTCTGCGCCGAAGAGCACAGTCGCCGGCACCTCGGCCAGCACGCTTCCCGGACCTCCCGCAACCGGCACGCTTTTGAGCCGCTCGTCGGCGAAATACACGAGCTGCGTCCCGTCCGGCGAGAAGAAGGGATTCAGGGCCCCGCGGGAGTCTCGCACGACCGTCGCCTCCTCCTCATCGAGTCGCTTGAGATAGAGCTGCCGCTCTCCCGAATTGCCTTCCCCCGCGTACGCCAGGTAGCGGCCATCGGGCGAGATGGCGAACACGGATCCCACGAACTGGGACACGTTGATGCTGTCAGGGAGCGGCAGGGTCAATCTCACGACGTCGGTCGACACAGCTCCGCTCCGAACGAACAGTTGCCACGACATTAGACCAACCAGCGCGAGCACGACGACGGCGAGGACCGCGCCAAGCCACATGGGCTGAATGCCGGCCGGCCCTGCCACCCGTCCTGGTGCAGCCGTCGGGCTCAGCCCTCCTGGGACCGGCGTGTGCGCCCGGATGAGGGCCTCCGCGAACCGAGCCGGCGTGTCGAACCGGTCCGCGGGGATGGGCGCGAGTGCCTTCGCGAGCACGCTGGCGGACGCACGCGACACCGTAGCGCGCCTGGCGGACACGTCCGGTGCCGCCTGCGACAGCTTTTGTGCGGTGATCGCCTGCGCGGTCGGACCCGTGAAACCCCCCACCACACTGACCGCGAGCGCGATGCCAAAATCCGCCACCACAGGCTGGCCGTCGTGCAACAGAATGTTCTCAGGCTTGATGTCGCGATGAATCACGGCGTGCCGGTGGGCATAATCCAACGCGCTCGCTACAGTCGTCGTGATGTGGATGGCGTCGTCAACCGGAAGTTGCTTCTCGCGATTCAGCCTCTCGCGAAGCGATTCACCCTCGACGAACGGCATCACGTAGTAAAGGAAAGAATCCGCCTCGCCCGAATCGTGGAGTGGGAGGATATGGGGATGCTGGAGATTCGCGGTGACCGCAATCTCCTTGAGAAACCGCGCGCCCCCGAGTATGGCCGCCAGGTCCGGGCGCAGGACCTTCACCGCCACCTTGCGGTTGTGCTTCAGGTCTTCAGCGAGGTAGACGGTGGCCATCCCGCCAGCGCCAATCTCTGCTTGGATGGCATAGCGGTCGGCGAGGGCCGTCCTGAGGAGGTCTGAAGAATCCTTCATGGAAGCCAAAGATATGCCGCCGAGGATCACACGCCAGATTGACAATGTATGTATGATGATGTATATACATCGTCATGGTTCGAACCCAGCTGTACATAAACGAAGACCTGCACCAGCGTCTCAAAACGTTGGCACGCAAGCAGGGCCGCACCGTTTCTGATCTCGTGCGCGAAGCGGTGGCGCGCGTGTACGCCCCCGTTGGGGTGGATGAGCGCTTGGAAACCCTGCGAGCCGTCGAGGGCATATGGCGGGATCACGAAGAGGTCGGGGAAGCCCACGAGTACGTGAGGCGCATGCGGGCCGATACGCGTCGCATGAAACCGCGCCGCTGACCGGCGTCATCCTCGACAGCGACATCATCATAGAGGTTTTGCGCGGTCGCACCGATGTCATTGAGGGCGCTCACGCGCTCGAGGCCTCGGGCACACCGACCTACTGTACGCCGATTTCAGTGGCGGAGGTGCACGCCGGGGTTCGTCCAGGGGAAGAGGAGGTCACCCGAGCGTTCTTCGAAGCTCGGGGCGAAGTCGTGTTGGATGCTGAGACCGGCCGTCGAGCTGGGACGTATTTGGCGCGCTATACGCGATCCCACGGCGTTGAGATTGCGGATGCGTTGATTGCTGCCGCTGCGACGACTTCGGATCTTCGACTTTGGACGCTGAATCGAAGGCATTATCCGATGGACGACGTCCAGTTTTACGAACCAGCGAAGCCCCGCGGTCGTGCTTGATGTCGCGGGAGCTCGTGCGGGATCACACCGTGTAGCGCCCCGCTTCCACGATACGCCCGGCGATGGCGTCGTGGAGCTGCGCCCGGTTGACCGGAACGTGCTTCGTGAGCCGGCGCACTCCCGCCATCATCGTCCGCAGCTCGTCTCCCTCCGCACTTTGCGCCAGGACGTTGCGGCCCCAGATCGCCACGCGGTCCATTGCGTCGTGCGCGTACAGCGTGAGCATGTCGGCCATGGGACGCGCGCTTTCCTCGCCATCCGCGGACGCCTTCTTCAGTGCCCGCAGCAATCCGCTTTCACACGCGTAGGTCTCCATGACCATGTCCGCCGCGTCTGAAAGAACCTCCTGCTGGTCCTTGATGTTCTCCCCATGTTTTTGCGCGGCGAAGCCGAGGGCGGCAGTGCAAGCCTTCTTCATGGCGGAGACAAGTTTGGCTTCTTCCTCGAGGAAGCCCGGCTCGCCGGCGTCTGCAAATTCGGGTGGGCCCAGGAGTTCCTCGGCCACCTGCTTGGCCGCGGCAAAGAACGGCAGCTCCTTCTTCAACGCCTTCTTGAGAATCATGCCGGGGATCAGCATGCGGTTGATCTCGTTGGTTCCCTCGAAAATCCGGTTGATCCGTTCGTCACGATAGATCTGCTCCAACGGATAGTCCTCGCAGAAGCCGTACCCACCCAGCATCTGGAGCCCTTCTTCTGCCGCCAGGGCCAGCGACTCGCTGGCGAAGACCTTGATCATGGAGCACTCGATGGTGAACTCCTCGACCTGCCCGATGGCCTGGCGGTCGAAGTCCTCGGCCACGCGGTCGAGGCGGTCGATCGCGCAGTCCATGAGACCGGCGGTGCGGTACACCATCGACTCGGACACGAAGGTGCGAACGGCAATGTCGGCGATCTTGGCCCGGATCAAACCGAAATCGCTCAGCGGACGTCCGAATTGCTGCCGCTGGTTCACGTAGGGCACCGCGAACTCCAGAGCGAGCTTGCAGCCGCCCACGGTGCCGGCGCCCAGCTTGAAGCGGCCCACGTTTAGGATGTTGAAGGCCACCACGTGCCCACGGCCGATTTCACCCAGGATGTTCGCCACGGGAACCTTGGCGTCCTCCATGATCACCGCGCAGGTGGACGACCCCTTGAGCCCCATCTTCATCTCCTCGGGGCCGATCGTGACGCCGGGCGAGTCGCGGTCCACGATGAACGCGGTGAACTGCTCGCCGTCCACTTTGGCGAATACGGCGAACACATCGGCGAAACCTGCGTTAGTGATGTACTGCTTGGTGCCGTTGAGGACGTAGTGCTGCTTATCGTCGGTGAGGACCGCGGTGGTGCGGGCGGCCAGGGCGTCCGACCCGGCGCCCGGTTCGCTGAGGGCGTACGCCCCCACCAGCTCGCCCGTCGCCAGCTTGGGTAGGTAACGCTCCTTCTGCTCCTTCGTGCCGAAATACACGATGGGAAGCGTGCCGATCCCCGTTTGGCAACCGTGCGTGGCCACAAAGCTCCCCGCCCCCGCCATGACCTCGGCGACGAGCATGGTGGTGGCCTTGTCCGAACCCATGCCGCCGTAGTCCTCCGGGACGTCCACCGACAGCAGGCCGGCCTCACCGGCCTCCTGGAGCATGGGCTTCGCAAGCTCCACGTTCTTCTTGAACTCTATCTCCTCGTGGTGCGGCGTGACGCTCCGCTCGATGAACTCGCGCACCGTGTCCGCGATCATCCGCTGGGTTTCGTCGAAGTCCTCAGGAGTGAAGACGTCTGCCGGCGCGGTGTCCTCCAGGAGGAACTGGCCGCCGGTGGGGTAGCCCTTTTCGTCGGACATGGATTCTCCTCCGCGCTGGGCGCGGTTACATGGCTTGAAAGATGCCGGCTGCCCCCATGCCGGTCCCGATGCACATGGTGACCATGGCGTACTTGCCGCCCTGACGGCCGAGCTCGTGCAGGGCCGTGGCCGTGAGCTTGGCGCCGGTGCATCCCAGGGGGTGACCCAGCGCGATGGCCCCGCCATTGGCGTTGAGGCGTGGATCTTTCGCCTCCAGACTCAGCCCCTTGAGGACGGCGAGGCTCTGGGCGGCAAAGGCCTCGTTGAGTTCGATGACGTCCATGTCGTCGAGCTTGAGTCCGACGCGCTGCAACACTTTTGGGACCGCCTCCACCGGGCCGATCCCCATGATCTCGGGAGGGACGCCAGCCACCGCATAGCCCACCCACCGGGCCAGGGGCTCGAGCTTCAACTCCGCGGCCACCTCCGGGGTGGTCAACAGCACTGCCGCGGCGCCGTCCGTCATCTGGCTCGCGTTGCCGGCCGTGACCGTGCCGCCCGCCTTGAATGCCGGCCTGAGCTTCGCCAGGGCCTCGAGGGTGGTGTCGGCCCGGGGACCCTCGTCCCGGTCCAGCACCACCTCCCGGACCGCCGGCTTCCCGTTGGGTCCAGGGTCGCTCACTGCGGTGGTCACGGCCACCAGCTCCTCATCGAACTTCCCGTCCTTCTGGGCCGCCACGGATTTCATGTGGCTGTCGTACGCGAAGGCATCCTGCGCCTCCCGGCTGATGTCGTCCCGCTCGGCGAGGCGCTCGGCGGTGAGCCCCATGCCCAGATACGTGCCTGGCGACTCCGACGCCATCGTCGGGTTGGGCAGGTACCGCACGCCGCCCATCGGCACCAACGTCATGGATTCCACACCGCCGGCGATGACCACGTCCGACTGACCCAACGCGATCTCCGCGGCCCCCAGGTTGATGGTCTCCAGACCGGAGGAACAGAAACGGTTCACCGTCATGCCGGGAACGCTGTCGGGCAGCCCGGCGAGGAGGACGAGGTTCCGGCCCACGTTGAGCCCTTGCTCCCCCTCGGGCATGGCACACCCGATCACGACATCGTCGATCCGTGCGGGGTCCAGGTTCGGCGCTCTCTCGAGGAGCGCGCGGATCACCGCCGCCCCCAAGTCGTCGGGGCGCGTCTGCCGGAAGGTCCCCTTCTTCGCCCGGCCGCCGGGGGTCCGGAGCGCCAGGGCCACTACTACTTCTCGCATGGCTTGTTTCTCCCTTCCGTCAGTTCCGCAGAGGCTTGCCGGTCTTGAGTATCGCCTGCATGCGCTCGAGGCTCTTCCGCTCGCCGCACAGCCTCAGGAAGCTCTCCCGCTCCAGGTCGAGGAGGTGCTGTTCCGAAACGGTCGTCGGGCCGGGTACGTTTCCGCCGCTCAGGATTCCCGCCAGCTCCCGCCCGATCTTGGCGTCGTGCTCGGAGATGTATCCGCCCTGCTCCATGTTGAAGAGGACGGTTTCGATGAGGGCGACACCCGCCTTGCCCATCACGGGAATCTCCCGCTCCGGCGTTGGCGCCTCGAAGCCCGCCCGGGCCATGGCCAGCGCCAGGTCCTTCGCGTCGGCCACCCGGTGGTCGCCGTTCATGGACCATGTGTCCTGCGGCCGCAGAAAACTCATGTCCCGCGCTTCCTCTGCAGACGTGGCCACCTTGGCCATCCCGATGGTCTCGAATGTCTTCCGCAGCGCGGGGTAGACGTCCGACCCATCGGTTTCGGTGAACACGTTGCGCTTGTAGAGGCGCATGCAGCCCCCTCCGGCCGGAATCACGCCGGCGCCCACCTCCACCAAACCCATGTACGTCTCCGCAGCGGCGCGGACCGCGTTGCCCGCCATGGTGACCTCGCACCCTCCGCCGAGCGTCAAGCCGTGGGGGACCGTGACCACCGGAACGGCGCATCGCTCGAGGCGGTTCGTGGCCGCCTGAAACTGGCGGACGATGGCATCGATCTCCTCCCAGTTCCCCTCCTGCGCCTCCATCAGCAGGAGCATGAGGTTGGCCCCCGCGCTGAAGTTCTCTCCGTGGTTGGCCACCACCAGCGCCTGCCCCTGGGATTCGGCCTCCGTGCACGCCGTCATCATCATGGAAATCGTGTCCTGACCGATGACATTCATTTTCGAGTGGAACTCGAGACCGAAGACGCCGTCGCCCAGGTCGAGCAGGCTCGCGCCTGGGTTCCTTCGGATCTCCTTGTCGGCCCCACGCATGATCTCGAAATCGTGGACCCGGGGGTCGGCCGGCACCGGCGCCAGGGAGCCCGCCTGGGCCGTCGGCACCTGGACCGTACCGTTCTCCCGGTGGTAGAGCGTTTCGGCTCCGCCGTCGTACAGGGCCGTGACCCACTCGGGCAGGGGGTACGTCTCGGTCTTGAGACGCTCAGTGACGGTGCGAAAGCCCAGGGCATCCCACACCTCGAAGGGCCCCATGCCCCAGTTGAACCCCCAGCGGATGGCCCGGTCCAGCGCCGAGATGTCGTCGCAGATCTCGCCCACGCGCATGGCCGCATACGAGAGCGTGGCGGCCAGCATCTTCCACGTGGCCTCGGCCGCGCGGCCTTTGCCGAAGACCAGCTTGGCGAGGCGCTCGGTCGTATCCTCGATGGACTTGAGGGGCTCCAGCTCCGGGAAGGAGGCTTTCTTTCCCTCGCGGTACTCGAGGGTCTCC
>JBDHAF010000186.1:0-7201 GCA_039588255.1 Gemmatimonadota bacterium
CGCTGCATCGGCATGATGCGGAAGTCCCGTGCGTGCCACACTTGCACATCCGATTGCTCTTCCTCTTCCTGCTCCGGTTCGGACTCCGCTGTCGTCGTGTCGGCGGGGGACGCTTCATCCGATGGCTCTTCGGGCTCGGCAGCCCGCTCGCGCGGTCGCAGGCCGAAGTAAATGGCAGCCCCGTCTTCCGCCCACTGCAGGTCACGCTGCTCGGCAATACGTAAATCCTCCGGGAACCCTTCCGCGACAGACGGATCGAACTCCCGCTTCGCCGGACTCCCCGATCCAACGTCCGTCCAGGCGAGGATCACGTGCGTGTCGTCATCGAACGCGTCATCCTCGACGCTGCGTAACACGGCGAGATCGTCCTCATCTTCACGCCACGACAGGCCATGATACTCCACCGTGGAAGATTCCAGCACACGGAGGGATGCCGTTGCCGGGTCGTAGGCATGCACGCCGTTCCCCGTCCCAGTCTCGGTCTCGATGGTCAACGCCAAGAGTGACCCCACCTCCGCCCACGCAAAGGACGACACATTGCCGAAGTTGGATGTCGTCCCGTCGTCGAGCGTGCGGATGAGCACGTCGGCCACACTGCTGTCGCTCTCCTCCGGCGGGTATCCCCTGGCGGCGAGATACGCACCGTCCTCGCTGAAGGAGAATGCCGCCACGTCGTCGACGACCGTTTCTTCCCCAGTCGCAAGGTTGAGAATCCCAAGTTTGTTGCGGACGGGTTCTTGCTCCCCGGTCAACCGCTCTCGCTCGTCCGGTGACACGCCAATCGAATAGGCCAGCCACCGCGAGTCATTGGAGAAGCGCGGCGTCGTGCCATACGCCACGATTCGCGTGGTGTCGCGGGTGAGGCTTCGTATTCGCAGCTCGTTCTCCTCGTTGACTCGCCGCACGAAGTACGCCAACCAGGTGCCGTCGGGTGACAGTGTGGGCGCGGCCGGGGACTCCCACTGACCGTAATCTGCCGGCTGGACAATTGGTTTCTCCTGGGCGAGCACCGTCGAAGGGATTACGAACAGCGTCAATACAGTAATGACCGGGAACTTGTGGCTCATGGTGACTCCGTCGACGGGGATACGATGCGTGAATCGCCGTGGATGAGATCCATAAGGATACGGCGGAGTCCGCTCGAGGCAACGCCCGTCACGGGAGGACACCATGAAGAAGCCGTTACGCGGGCGGTCTCTCGAATTCCACTACCCTAGTAGAGATGCCGGAGCCACTCCTTGGCGTAGGTCGCGTTGTGTCGTCTTCACTGTACTCCTGTTGTCAGAGAGTTGTCAGGCCACCGCTATCCAACAAATCTGCCCAGCACGAAATCCCATCCCTTGTCGTACCCGTTCCGCATCTGCGACGCCTCGTCTCCGAATGTCTCCCATCCCCTGTGCGTCAGGACTATTTCCGTCTGGTCGTCCCCAGCCGAGAACCGGACCTCGACCTCCTGCGCACTACTGGGCTCACGGCCGGGATGCCACGTGAACACCACACGGTCGAAAGGCTCCCACACGAGCACGGTGCCCCACACCGAGGTGTCCCCGCTCCTCAGCGTCTCGAAGATCCGTCCGCCGACCTGTCCCTCGAAGGTCACCGACTCGGTGTCCTTCTCGCCGACGGAGTGGGTCTCCATCGGCCACCACGTCGCCATCTGCTCGGTGAACCGGCGGAACGCCTGTTCGACCGAGAGGGGCACGGTTACCCGCTTCACCAACGGCGGGAGCGAATTCTCGATCTGTTGCTGGGTCATTGCGCTGCTCCTTCGGATGATTGGGACGCGCCATCGGCAAATGCCGAAAGCACGTCGCTCCAGAACGACTCGACATACGCCCTCAGTGCCCCGAGCCCCTCCCGGCTCACGCCGTAGATGCGGCGAGTGCCCTCCCGCCGCACCTGGACCAGATCGGCCTCCCGGAGCACCCGTAGGTGCTGGGACACCGCCGGCTGGCTGATGGGGAACGCATCGGCGAGCTCCCCCACCGAACTGGGGGTCTTCCCGATGCGCTCGAAAAGGGCGCGGCGGGTGGGGTCGGCCAAGGCCTCGAGGGCCTTTTCATAACTCATGACTTATATAAGTAAATACTTATTTCCACTTGCGCAAGGGTTGGGCGCCGGGGGCGGAGCGGATCGACCTCTATCAACTGATCAAGCCGTGAAGCCGCTCACTACTGGGCGAACGTGTGCGTGTACTTCACCATCACGGTGCGGTCGTTCGTGAGCGGCAGGGCCGGGTCGGTGCGCTGGCGGTCCAGGTTGATGCCGTGGTTGTACACCAACCACAGATCATTTCCTTCGCGAAAGTTGTAGCGAAACCGGACGTTCGCCGCGCCGTAGTCAGCCACATTGCTGAACTGCACAAAAGCATTGACGGAGAATTTCGTATTGAACGACACTCGACTGCGCAGCCGCATCAGATGCGCGTCGAATCCCTCACCCCGATCCGGAAGCCGCACGACATCTACCTGATACCCGGCACTCAGCTCGAGAAATCGTGATGCATTCCAAAGCGGGCTCACCCCGACGTTCGCTCTCCAGCCGTCGTAGAATTTTTGGATGCCCCAGTTGAATCCCGCGCGGACCAGATTGCCACGCCCCGTACTGTAATCCCCCTCGAACCGCGGGAATCGGTAACTCCCCACAGGGACTTCACTCTCGCCGGGAAGTGAAAGCGGTTGCCGCAAGTCCTCGTAATACAGCTCGAGGTCCAGGCCCAGACTGGCACCCGACTTCCACTGCAGGTCGAAGTCGTGCTCGATGAATGCGGATTCCACGCTCCCGTCGCCGTTGCGGATCGCCACCGACCCAAAGAGCTGAAACGGATCGATCCGCCGAAATGGACCGTCGCCGGTCGGGTAGTGAAAGTACGAGAACGAATAAGAGAAGTCGGAGAAATCCTGTCGCGTCACAAACCCCATCTCGGGGCGATAATCGGCACCCGACCAGCGTCCACTCAGGCCATAGGTGAAGCCCCGGTTTCGCACCCGGTTCAGCGTGACGCGCGCCAGCCCGTTCGTCGTGAGTCCGAATCCATCGCTCGCAATGATGGAGTCGTCGAACGACTGGGCCCACTTGACCGTCAGGTAATCGTCTCCGGCAATTCGAAACGAGCCGTCGATGCCGTACGCGATATTGTAGCTCCCGTCATCGCCGATCCGAGACGTGACCATGCCACCGGCGTTGGAGTACTGATTGAACACGCGCCGGCGAATCCGGAGCACCCCAAAGTTCTCGGACGGCAACTCGTCGCTCCGTGCCGTCTGCATGTCGAGAAACCCGAGATCCCAGTCCCCCACCCGCCCGACCAGTCTAGCGCCACCCAGGATGCGAATCGGTTCGCCGTCGTGCAGGCCGATGCGCCTGCTGTGGAACAACCGTGTGGCGCCACCCGTGAAGAAGTCGAAGCTACCGGAGCGTTCTTGAAAGAACTGGCGTTTTTCAGGAAAGAACAGCGGAAAGCGGGTCAGGTTGACCTGGTGATCGTCGGCTTCGACTTGGGCGAAATCCGTGTTGACGGTGAAGTCCGCAGTGAGGTTGGCCGTCACGTTGTATTTGACGTCCAGACCCGCCTCTCGGGCAACGTCATCCTCCAAGGCGTATTGGCCCCCGAGACCGTCCAGCTCGGCATTCTGCGCCACTCCACTCAACACGTACGGCGTGACATACACGGGTGTGTGTGTCGTGACACCTTCCAATTCCGTGTCACGCGCAAGTGACGGCCTCAGATAACTGAATTCCGGGGGGATCGCGGGAAAGATCTGGCGTTCGTTCTTGCGAGCGATGTAGCGCTGGACGGACACGGCCATCCTGACCGTGCCATCTCTCGGCTGAAAGCTGAGACTGGTAAAAGGGATCCGCATCTCCGCAAACCAACCCTCGTCGCTCCGCACGGTTGCAACATCCCAATAGGTATTCCAGTTGCCGTTGATGGTCCCCTGCCCGTCACCGCTGATGGCCGCGTCGCCGCGGACGCCGGCGGGGTTGGTCCAGAACCAGAGGCCCGTATCGTTGTCGTCGAACGGGTCGATGAGAACGGCGAACGCATCGTCACCGCTGGCACGGTCCCGATAGAGTGAATTGACGCGGATACGGGAAGGATCCGAATCGAAGAAGCGACCCGCCACATAGAGGTACTCGTCGTCGTAGGCGATGCGGATTTCGGTTCGCTCCGTCAACGTGCCACGAAAGGTGGGCTCGTACATGGTCATCGGCAGCGGCGTAACACCGTCCCACCCCGCTTCGTTGCTCCAACCATCGAGCACCATGGTTCCCTGAAATTGGGTGAGCGGCATCCGCTCCGCGGCGCTCAGGTCGGTGAGCTGGTTCTCACGCTGCGCCGAGAGGTGGCTCGGGACGAGCAAACTCACGAACAGGACTGAAAAAATTTTTTCATTCAAAGACATGACAAACCCTGGCAGCTTCACTATGCCCTACCGTGCCAAATGTGAACCGAGTCACAACCACTGGAGCGATCACCGACCTACGTCACGAGACGGATTGATCTCGTCCAGCGCCCACACCACCATCGCCCGCACCGCCGGGTCGGGATCCCGCACCGTGTCGAGCAACGGCTCCAATGCCTCCCCGTCTCCGACCACACCGAGATTCCACGCCGCCAGGCGTCGCGCCGTGGGATCCACATCCCGGAGACGGCGGATCAATTCGCCGACGTCCAGCGAGAACGGCACCGTGCCCTCGGGCGTCAGATCCCCCACCCAGACCTCGTCGTTCTCCCACGGCACGCGCCGCCACTCCGTGAATGCGCTCGTTCTCGCCGCAGCCGCTTCCTGGCCCTCGATCTCCCCCAGGGCCCAGACCACCGAGCCGCGCAGTCCGTCGGTTTCCCCGAACGCCGTGACCAGTGCGTGCACCGCACTGGGATCCTCGATTTCGCCCAAGGCCAACGCGGCCATTTCCCGGACGAGCACTTCACCGTCTTCGTCCAGCACGTCGATCAACGGCGGAATGGCTCTCGGGTCCTTGATCTCACCGAGGGCCCACGCCGCCAGCACGCGGACGTCCACCGATGGATCGTCCAATAGCGCGATCAGCGGACCCACGCCGCGCCGGTCTTCACGCTCACCCAGGGCCCACGCCGCCCGACGCCTCACGGTCGGGTCATCGTCGCTTAAACGCTCTATCAGCTGGTCCACCGATTGCCGAGTCTCGTCTACCTGCAAAACTTCGAGCGCCGCAACCGGCAGCGCCACGACGAGCGCGGCAAACGCAAGCACCGAGAGCCATCCAAGTGTCGGGGGCGACCGGTCCACATCCCTCCGCATGACGCTCCGGATTCGCTCCTCGAGGCCGGACCCCCGCGCCATGGCCAAGGCAGCCGTCGGAACCGCCTGGGCGCGGGCCATTTCGAGCAGCGTCGTGGCGTACGTGACCGAGCCGATACCGTGGCGGAGGATTTGGTCGTCGCACGCCCGCTCACGCTCCATCTCGAGGCGCCGGGCTGCGATCCAGACCAGCGGGTTGATCCAGTAGGCGGCCCGGACCGCCTCCACTCCCAAGTGGACGAGGTAGTCCCAGCGCGCCACATGGGCCAACTCGTGGACCAGGACCGTGCGGGTGCGTTCTTCAGTCCATTCCGCCGCATCGACCGGGACAATCACCTTCGGCCTCCACACACCCACCGACGAGGGCACGCTGACCTCGTCGCTCACCAACACCTGCACGGAGCGGCGAATCCCGAGTTGTTGCGCGACCTTCGCGGCTACGGCAAAGAGGACTGGCGAGGTCCGACGTTCGGCCCGCCGCGTGATCAGCCAAACCCGAATCGCGTCCACGCCCAGTCGAGCGAGAACCACCACGAACCCCACAAGCCATATCGCCACCGCGACGGCAGCTAGCGTCGACAAGCCCGTCGCAGGTTGGGGGGACATTTCAACCCCTCCCCCGAGTTCGGCGAGCACTCCCTGGAGATTACTCGGGGCAACCGCCGGCAAGTGTCCGGCGGCGACCGTCGTCGCTTCGGGCCCCACGCTCATCGTGACCGTGCCGATCATCCACGAGGGCAGGACGGCGGAGAGCAGGGGCAGCGCAAGCAACACGGCAAACGCGAGGCTCCAGACAACGTGCCGGATTGCCGCCGACTTGGTCCGCAACAACCACGTGACCGTCGCGGCAACGACCAACACGACGCTCCCTTTGACCAACACGTCGGAAGCGATTTCCAATAGAAACGAGAACGGGGGGCTCCATGACATCATGCCGAATCCTCTTCGGAAGCTTTTTCTTTTTCGATCCAGGCGGCGATCTGATTCAACTCGTCGGGCGACAGCCGGGCGGCCGACATGTCGAGCAAGGTGAGAACGGCCTTCGACGGTGAGCCGCCGAAGAACGTCTTGAGCACGTCGCGCAGCGCGGTCTTCGTGGCCCGGGCATGCGGCACCATGGGCCGATACACATAACGGCGCCCGTCCTCACGGTGGGCCACGTGGCCCTTCTTCTCGAGAATCCCCAACGTGACCCGCACCGAGTCGTAGCCCGGTTCGTCACCCATTTTCTGCGCGATCTCCGCCACGCCGGCCTCGCCGAGCTGGTAGATGGCGTCCATGATCTCGCGCTCGCGGCGACTCAGGTCGGCGTGAAGTGATTTGCCCATGAGGTCACCCTTCAGATGTGAACTGAAAAGAAATTTATATCTGAAATGATTTTTACACTAGCCCCAGACCGGTGTTCCCGATCCCGGCCACCCGCTTCAACCTGCGGTCACGGCATACAGGGGTTGCAGAATTATCGAAAGACAATATATTGTCTTTCGATAATTCAGCCTGCGAGGACGCCCATGTCGCCCAGAGGAGCCAGCGGGGCCAAGCCCCTCACCAGTTCGGTATTCCACATACTGCTCGCCCTGGCCGACGAGGAGCGCCACGGCCTGGGGATCGCCGGCGAGGTGGCGCTGCGCACCGGCGGCGCCGTCGAGCTCGGGCCTGGCACGCTGTACAACGCCATTCGGAAAATGCTGGAGTCCGGCCTCATCGAGGAGCCCGCACAGCGTCCGGATCCACAGCACGACGATCCGCGGCGGCGTTACTATCGCATCACGCGAGTCGGCCGCAGGATGCTGGAGGAAGAAGCCCAGCGACTCGACCGGGTCCTCGCCGCTGCTCGTGACAAGGCAGTTCTCCCCGAGCGGCCCGCCGTATGATGATTTCGGATCGCGTCTATCGACTCCTCCTGCGGCTCTATC
>JBDHAF010000187.1:0-9943 GCA_039588255.1 Gemmatimonadota bacterium
CTATCCCAACTGCTTCAACAACAATGGGAACGGTGTTATCCCGGTGGCCATCCTGGGGAGTGAGACGTTCGACGTCAGCCAGATCGACCCGGCAACGGTCGAGCTGGCCGGCATGACGATCAAAACGGTGGGGAAGGCCGACAAGCTGCTCTCCCACATTGAGGACGTGAGCGGCCCGGACGGCGTGCCCGACGGCTTTGCCGATCTGGTGGTCCAGATTCAGGACGAAGATGGCATATTCGAGCAGGGTGTCGGAACCGCAACGGTGACGGGTCTGCTCCTCGACGGCAGATCTTTCGAGGGAAGCGATGAAATCTGTGTCACCCAGTAGGGTTTTCTTCCTGTTGTCGTAGGAAGAATGCGGGTCTGCTGAGGGCGGGCAGCGTGAAGCTGTCCGCCCTCGGCAGCGGTGCAAATCAGGCTCAGGTCGCCAGCCGATACCTCTCCAACCAGAACAAATCGAATTCGTCCTTCCTCACCACGTACAGGAACTCTCCCGCAAATCCCACCACGCGGCGTTCCGGAAGGAAGATCACTTGTTCCGTGCGGTTGCCGTCGGCATCGAACACGTCGTACACCACGTCGCTACCCGCGGGAATTGAGCGCTGCACCCAGGCTTCGCCGCTTGGAGATACGCGCAGGCCGTTGGCGATGAAGGGTGGTTTCGTGTCGGGCCATTCGAACCCTTCGGGACCAGGGCGGTCGTCCGAGCCCGGTCCGCCGCGGGAGAAGCTGGTCGTGCGCACGTTGTTGACGACGCGCACCTGCAAGCTCATGGACATGGCGTAGAAGTCGTTGATCCACTCGTCTTGATCGGCGCGGCGTACCGGCACGCCGGTGTACGGCACATTAGGTCCCGGGTGTGAGCCATCGTCTTCGATCCACTCGACGTAATAGCCGTCGGTGCGTGCCGCGGCGACTCGGCCGGTTGGGCTCACGTGCCAGGCGTCTTCCGGAGACAGCGCGTATTCCGCCACCTCTACTTGTTGTCGGGGACCGGTCCCGGTGGTAAATGCTTCGCGTCTGCGAAGAAGTATCATCCCCAGCGTGTCGATCGTGTTGGTCGGGCGATCGAACCGCATGATCGCCGCCGAATCGGGGAACTCCACCAATCCAGGTCCGCCCATCCTGATGCCCATACCCTGGAAATAGAGACGGCCGCGTTGATCCGTCCCGCGCGGCAGGATGAACGTCATGTCGCCTCGCTGGGGGTCACCGAACGCCAGCGGCATGGTCGAGCCATGCTCGAGATCGGGGCCCAAGACGCTCAACCGGCCGTTGCCCAGGTCAACGAGGAGCGTGGAGTCGCCCGGGAGGGGGAAGACTGCGTCTGGTTGGTCGTACTCGCCGGGACCTGCGCCCCGCCGCCCGATCGTATCGGCGGTTCCCGCATCCATATCGATCGCCACCAGCACCTGTCCCAACGGATCGGCTACTAATGCTCGCCCGTCGGGCAACGGTCGCACGGTTTGGACCATCCCCAATGCCTCGGGGTACGCGGCGTCGGGCTCGGGCAGGTGGTGCTGGGGAACCGCGCTTTCTTCGGCACCGCACGCGACGGCGGCAGTGAGACAGACGGCGAGCTTTTTGGAGAGCAGGTCCATGGGGCGAAGATATGGTGCGAAAAAAGCGGGAACTAGTGTGTAAAGACAGGGGACGCCGCACGACGAAACAGGGACATTGGTACTATCGTACAGTATCCTAACCCCGTCCCCCGGTTAAGGAGTGCGGCAGACATGGCCTTGATCGATTGTCCAGAGTGCGGCCGTGAGGTATCGAGCAGCGCCTCAGTGTGCCCTGCTTGCGCCTACCCAGTTAGGACCGGCTCCCCGCCTGTACCGGCCCGTGCGGTGAGTCAGCCTCCCAGCCCCAGATGGTGGAGGATCGCCATCCCGATCCTCGGGAGAATTGCAGTCGGTGCGATTCTCGCCGCCGGGGCCGTTACGGAAGAGTCCGTGGCGGGTTTGATCGGTAGCGTGCTCATCGGCGGCTCTGCCATCCCGGCCTGGTATCGCTGGAAGATCGAGCGGTTACGATCGGGGCCACCCGGTGCCGCGCTGGCCGAAGGTTTGGAGGATCGGATGTCGGAGATGGAACATCGACATCGGGAACAGATGGTTCAACTAGAACGGGGCCACGCTGGGCAGATCGCCGAACTCGAAGAGCGCATCGACTTCACCGAGCGGTTGCTCACCAAGCGAGAGCAGATCGGCCCGGGTTGATCCTCTTCAGGGACAAGTCGCCCGGAACCACGCTGCCATTTGGCCTGACTATCAGGAGAATATTCCGGCAATGATCTCGGCGAGGATCTCAAACACACCGCCGGCTGCTTCGGTTACGCCCTCGACCGCCCCACCCGCAACCTCAGCGACACCCTCGAGGCCTCCACTCGCCACGTCCGCCATACCGCCGGCGACACTCGCCGCACCGTGCGCCAGACCATGCGCCGAGATGAACACCAAATCTGGCGCCCACAGGACGGCGTCCAATAGGAAATAGTCGGCTACCCCTACGCTTCCGTCCTCATTTGGCATGGTGGGCAGGCTGCGCCGGACTTCCATGTTCCAGATTTCGGCAAGCTCGTGGTTGTCAAACCACACCCCTCGGCACGACCGGCAAACGTCCAATGTCATGCCATCACGCTCCACGCGCTCGAGAGATTTCTCGCACGTGGGACATGACAGGATGTTTTTCCAGGATCCATCGGCGCATGGCACGAATGACAGGGCATTCGGAATGCGCTTTCGCGAAGCTCTATTGTGCGCCCAATCCCCTTGGGACGCAGCTTGCGCAGCATCGCGACCTCTCCGGCGTCAAACCACACCCCTCCACAACGACGGCAGTAATCGAGCACCAAGTTGGCGTCCTTGACCGGCTTCAGCTTTTCCATCGTCACACCGAGGCAGGTGGAACACGGCAGACGAACTTCGATCTCAGCCATCCAGCACCCCCCGACTGGTGTGTTTTTCACCGAGCAGCTTGACGTCCGGGAAGGAATAAACAAGTAGTCCGCGATCGGTCACTTCCACCTCGCAGATCCCGCGCTCCACCAGCGAACGAAGGGTGCTCTCGGCCTCCGGCCTTGAGTTCCTCACGGCTACCGGCCAGCCGTTTCTTGCCCCCGTAGTGCTGTGTGAGCAGCACGGCACCGGCCGCACCGGGAATGCCAACCCCGATGAGAAACGCCAAGGCTCGGGCAACGCCGGAGCCTACGTCGGCGTTGAAGAAGCCGAGCAACATGAAGAGACTGACACCGACCAATGCATAGCCCAAGAGCAACCGCAACGCGACACCCTCCCGCTTGCGTCAAAGGGGAAGGTGTCGCATCGCGGTGCCAAGGACAAGAAGACCTATTGGACGCGGCCCACCGGCATCAAGCCGAGGGGCTCCTCGGCGGGGCGAAGATCCAATACCTGCTTGACCTCTGCGTCGTCGAACGCACCGATGAACACGGTACCTAGTCCGCGGGCAGCTGCCTGCAGGTAGACGTTCTGCGCCACGTTGCCCACCTCGATATGCACGTACCGGGGCGCTCGGGCGCCGTATCGCTGAGCTGTACGGTCGTACACGGCCGTGATGACAACGACCAGCGGTGCGCTCTGCAGCGCGTCCTGTCGGAGCGCCGCCCCCGCCAAGACGCTCCTGCGATCGTCGGTCGCGGTTTCCACCAGCGCGTGGCGATCGGGAAGGTATCGGAACACTCCGGGTTGCACGCCCTCGACGTCCCCGATCACCACATACAGCTCGATGGGATAGGTGGCTCCGGCGGAGGGGGCGGTGCGTCCACCGTCGGGACTAGTAATGCCCTGAGCGGCCCAAACGAGTTGTGAAACGTCGGCGAGCGTCAGAGCGGAGGGAGCGAACTCTCTGACGGATCGACGTTGCTGCATCGCGGCTTCCACCGACACGGGGCCGTCGCGAGCCGGATCGGGGAGCTGAATGGTGCGCGCTTGCTGGTCCTTCCCAGTCCCTCCGACGGGGCCAAAGCTACATGCTCCAACGACCGCGATAAACGTGCCAAGATTCGACATACGTGCCAACCTGCTGGGGTAACCTTTTAACTTCGCAGGGACCCTCTGAGATTATGCGGAAGAAAATGTGAATCCGGCAGTCTCCGCCCAGCGACCGAGCAGGTGATGAACGACCAAGAGTGCGTGCAGTTCCTGCAATGGGCACTTCCACGACTGCGCCTCCGGTGGCCTGGCTTCCGCAAGGTACGGCGACAGATTTGCAAGCGCGTCCAGCGGCGGTTGGTCGATCTCGACCTCGGCGATCTCCCCGCCTACCGCGGTCACCTGGAGCAGCATCCGGAGGAGTGGCCCGTTCTGGGTCGTCTGTGCCATGTGACGATTTCTCGGTTCTACCGGGATCGCGGGGTGTTCCAGTATCTGGAGCAAGAGGTGCTCGGGAGGTTGGCGGCCCGCGCGCAGGAGCGGGGAGACACCGCGCTACGGGTGTGGAGCGCTGGCTGCGGGTCAGGAGAAGAGCCGTACACCGTCGCGCTGGTATGGCACCTGTCGGTCGCGGCGCAGTTTCCGACCCTGAACTGCCGAATCCTGGCGACGGATGCATATCCGGCTCTGATCGATCGCGGCCGAGAGGCTTGCTACGGGACGACTAGCCTGAAAGACCTGCCAGCGGCGTGGCGAGGGCGTTGCTTCGAGAAGCGACAAGACCAATTCCGCTTGCAGCCGCCCTACCGTGAGTCCGTCCAGTTCGTCGTTCACGATATTCGCACGGAACCTCCGTCCGGGTTGTTCGATCTTGTGCTGTGTCGGAATCTGGCGTTTACCTACTTCGAGCCGGCGCTGCAGCTCGAGGTTGCAGAGCGACTCTACAGATGTCTGCGTCCCGGAGGCGCACTAGTTATAGGCGTTCACGAATCGTTGCCGCCTGAGGCTTCCGCATTCGAGGCCTGGTCGGAGCTCTTTGGCGTGTATGGGGTTGGAGGCGTTTTCAACTGACGGAACTGCTACTCGTCCTCACGCTCGTCGCCTTGCTAGCCGGGGTGCTCGCGGTGAGATACACGGTCGCCATGCCCGGGGCGTCGTACACCGGTGTCCTCCCGGCCCTGACAGAGGAAGAGCAGGCGGTGCGCGACCGGGTAGAACGCCACGTGTGGCGTTTGGGCGATGAGATCGGCGAGCGCAACCTCTGGCGGCGGGCGGCCCTGGTGGAAGCCGAACACTACGTAACAGACGCGCTGCAGGCGTGCGGGTACCACATCGAGCCCCACGAGTACGAGGCCAGGGGCGTCCCAGTCCGCAATCTCGTCGCCGAAATTCATGGATCGCGGCGGCCAGATGAGATCGTCCTGGTAGGCGCGCACTACGACTCGGTGATGGGATGTCCCGGCGCGAACGACAATGGCACCGGCGTGGCGGCGCTGCTCGAGATTGCGCGGCTGCTAGTCGATCAGCGCCCTGATCGGACGGTCCGGTTCGTTGCGTTCGTCAACGAGGAGCCACCGTTTTCCTTTTCCCGGGAGATGGGAAGCCGGGCCTATTCCCGCCGATCGCGCCAGCGCAATGACGACATCGTGGCGATGCTCTCCCTGGAGACGATCGGGTGTTACTTCGACAGTCCGGGAACCCAGCGGTACCCGTTCCCGCTCAGTTTCTTCTATCCCCGGACGGGAAACTTCATCGGGTTCGTCGGCAATCTGTCTTCTCGGCGATTGGTGCGCACGTGTGTGGCGGCGTTTCGCCGCACCACGAACTTCCCCTCGGAGGGAGCTGCCGCGCCGGGCTACATGCCCGGGATCTTCTGGTCGGATCACTGGTCGTTCTGGCGTGAGGGGTACAGGGCACTCATGGTGACGGACACGGCGCCGTTTCGCTATCCGTACTATCACACGCCGCTGGATACACCGGAAAAGGTCGACTACGACCGCACGGCCCGGGTAGTCGTGGGGTTGGCTGCGGTGGTAAAGGCTTTGGCCGCAGTTTCTCGCTATTCGTAGCGCAGCGCCCGCATCGGGTCGACCCGCGACGCCCGGAGCGCCGGAACGTAGCCCGCACCAAGCGCCACGCCGGCAAGCAGAACTACCACGACGGCGACGACCATCGGGTCATGTCCCTCGAGCTCGAACAACAGCGACTGCGCCGCGCGGCCGAGGCCCAGCGCCGCGACGAGACCCACGGTGGCGCCGATGGCGGTCATGCGGCCCACATGACGCAACACCATCCCGCGGACCCGGGAGCCGTCGGCGCCGAGCGCCATGCGGAGGCCGAACTCGCGGGTGCGTTGTGCCACGGTGTAGGCGAGCACCCCGTACAGCCCCACGGCGGCCAGGAGGGTTGCCAGCACGGCAAAGGCGGCGGAGAGCGTGCTGATCAATCGGTCCAGCATCACGTTCTCCTTGACCTGCGCTTCCAGCGTCTTGAGGTCTTCCACCGGCAGGTTCGGGTCGAGCTGCCGTATCACGCCAGGGATCGCCCGCAACACCTGGGCGGGCTCCACCGACGTCCGCGCATAGAACGTGATCGAGCCGACCGATGCGTCCTGGCGGTACGGCGTGAAGAACAGGGGCGGCGTCTCCCGTTTCACCTCGCTGTACTTGGCACCCCCGATGACGCCCACGATCTGGATGTCCAGCTCGCTTGTGATGCCCCCCCGCGTGGACATCCACTTACCTACAGCCTCTCGGCCGTTGAGGCCGAACTTGTTCGTGAAGACCTCGTTGACGACGGCCACCTGGGGCGCGTTGGCGGCGTCGGACAGTGTGAACTCGCGGCCAGCCAACAGTGGGATCCCGAGCGTGCTGAAATAAGCCGCGCCAACCTCGTTGTAGCGCGAGTTGATATCGACGTCAGGGGCGTACTCGAAACCCTCCACGGACACACTGGTCCCCCAGTTGTTGCCCGCCAGGAGGGGGACGAGTGCTGCGGATACGCCGGTCACGCCCGGGATGGCTGCCAACTCGGACTCCACTCGCTCGAACAGGATTCGCGAGCGCTCCGGCTCGTAGCCGTTGAGCACAGGGGAGATGCGAAACGTGATAACATTCTGGGCGTTGAGACCCAAATCTACGCGGCTCACGTTCATGAGACTCTTGATGAAGAGCCCCGCGGCGAACAGGAGCGTCATCGAGAGGGCGATCTGCGCCGTGACGAGGGCACCGCGAAACCGGGCCGCGGTGCGGGCCCCGGACGGCTGTGCCGAATCGCCGCGCAACACCGTCATGAGATCCGGGCGTGTACTGTGGAGCGCGGGGTACATCCCGAACAGCAACCCCGTCCCGATGGACAGCGCGCCGGCGAAGAGCATCACCGAGGGACGCAGCTCGAACGCTATGACGGTCGTGGCTTCGGCGGGGAGGAATGACGCGATGGCGCCCAGCGTCCAGCGGGCAACGACGAGACTGGCGACACCGCCAATGACCGCCAGGAGGCACGACTCCGTGAGAAGCTGCGTGACGAGCTGTCGACGGCTGGCACCGAGGGATCCCCGCACCGCGATCTCCTGGCTCCGGTTGGCACCCCGCGCCAGCAGGAGATTCGCGATGTTCGCGCAGGCAATGAGGAGCACCACTCCGGTGGTGGCGAACAAGAGTGTGAGGGGCGCCTTGGCCTCCTCGTGCATGGAGCTCTGGCCCCGCGGTTCGGGCTCCAGGATGAGGTCCTTGCTCCGGAACCGTGCCATCGTCTGGTCGCTCATGCCGGCTTGCAGCGGCGCCTCGACCTCGTTGACGATGGCCTCGTAGATCGTGTTCATCTCGGAGCGAGCCGCTTCGATGGATACGGTTGGCTCGAGGCGTGCGAAGAGGTACGCCCAGTAGCTCCGACGGTTCTCGAAGCCTGGGTCGCCCCGTCTCATTTGCCCGCGCATCGTGAGCGGTACGAATACCGCAGGAGTTGCCCCGAGCGTCGTCCCCTCGAACCCTCGCGCCGCCACGCCCACGATGGTCACAGAATGGCCGTTGATGACGATCGTCTGGTTCAGCACCCCCGGGTCGGCCCCGAGCTGGTTCCGCCAGTAGTTGTCGCTCAGCACCGCGACGAAATGCTCTCCCGCTCGTTCGTCGTCCGCGGGTCCGATGAGCCGCCCCAGCTGTGTCCGCACGCCGAGAACGGGGAAGTAGGAGCCCGAGACGAGCATCCCCTCCGCGTTCACCGTCTGGGCGCCGAAGGCCAGGTTGGCGCCGAACAGCCAGTGGGCGGCGATACCCGTGAAGCTGTTCTGTTCACGCTCGAGATCCCGAAACATCGGGTAGCTGAACACCACGTCGCAGTCGCCGGCTTGGCCGCACGACTGTGAGCCCGGCTTGGGCCCTGGCGAGCCGAAATTGACCAACTGGTCCGGCTCGGGCACGGGAAGGGGCTGGAGCAGCATCTGGTCGAAAAGCGAAAAGATCGCCGCGTTCGCGCCGATGCCCAGGGCGAGCGAGATGACCGCCACGGCTGTGGTGAAGGGCGTCTTGGTGAGGGTACGAAGTGCGAGTTTGAAGCCAGCCATGGGTCCATCCCTGATTCGCGTCCGTCTATGCTATCAGAGAATCAGACGAGAGCTGGCTGGGCGAGGTTTCGCGATGGGTCCGTTCCCGTCCGGCAGGGCCCGTCGCCCCAAGCCCAGTTCGAACCCAGTGGGGTCATTGGTGTAATCTCCTGGGGAACCACAATCGCTGGACCGCTCAGAGTCTTGAGCTGGAGATGTGAGCATGGAAGATCTTCAGGAGAAAGTATGAAATCGAAGCTGCTAGCCGTCTGTATCCTTCTGCTTGGTTGTACACAGGCTGTCCTGGCACAGCGCGTGAGAGAAGTTTTGAGACCTGATGAATCTCTCGAGACGTCTTCGCGCTATCTGAGTCTTATGGACGAGTTGGACGCTCTCAGCGATCGCAACAGCAACGAGGCGATTCGGCTTCTCGAAGAGACCTACCCCGACCTGCGCAATCCCATCGAGCAGTTCGACTTGATCTTCCAGGAGCTGTTGCCCCGGTACGCGGCTCACGAGCGGTTCGAAGCGTGCGTGCGGATGCTGCGAATCGGCCAGGACGATGGCCTGTTCTTCCCGACTGAGATCGGAGAGCTGTCGCGCTCCGAATTCGTCTCCGAGCTCGCGAGCCTGGATGGATATGCCGATTTCCTTCGAGAGAACGAGCGGCGTTTGACGAGTGCCCAGGAATCATCCGCCGCGGAGTACTACGTTCAGCTTCCTGCCGGATACTCCGCCGGGGACACCTACCCCCTCCTCTTGGTCCTTCACGGATCGTGGGGACACATTCCCGGGCTCGTTGAAGAGTGGCAATCGCCTGTTCTGCAGTCTGACTACATCGTCGCCTACGTTCAGGGCATCCTGATGCGAGGCCCGTACACCCGGAGTTTCGCGGGAAGAGATCTCTCGAACATCCTGGAGGTCTTTCGATCGATTACCGATGAATATCCCGTGGACATGTCGCGGATCATCATCGGCGGTCAGTCGGCAGGTGGCAGTCGGGCGGAAGCTCTTGCGTTCGAAGAATTGATTCCTGCGCGCGGCCTCATTTTAGCCTTCCCCGGCATGTCTAATTTCACAGCTGATGCCGTTCAGCAAGCGGCTGAGCGCGGATTGCGCGTTGCCATTCTGGCGGGGGAGAACGACAGGGGCATCGCACGGCAGAAGGCGATGGCGGTGCGCTTCGATCGGAACGGCCTGCCCAATCGTTTCATAATCTCTTCCGAGACGGGACACTGGTTCCCGAAAGACTTCCCCAGGCAGCTGGACCTGTCACTGGAGTACATCTTTCGGGAACCCGAGTAGCACTGAGAGTGGCTGACGAGCGAAGTCTGTGCCGGCTGAGCGCGTCGCGCGAGCATTCCATTCGCGGTGAACTAGTCCCCTTCCAGGAGGGCCTTGAGATTCTCCAGCATCCGCTCGAGCTCCTGCGTCGAGGCCTTCTCCAAGGCCTTCTTGGGCACCAGCTTCAACCTTCGTCCGGGTGTCGCGTCGATCGTCCACGTGA
>JBDHAF010000188.1:0-10427 GCA_039588255.1 Gemmatimonadota bacterium
CGTACGCGCACGGTGTCCGATTCCTCGCTGGGGTGCCGTTCCTTTATATAACGCGGGAGGCTGGCCGCAGTTACAGCTCACCGGAGCCCAATCCGGAAAAGTGTTCTCTGAAGTTCGATACCGCAGATTCTGTGGAGGAACAGTTGCCCGGCGCTCAGGGAAGCCTGGGACTGGCTGGGGTGTGTAGGCTCGTGGTATCATCACCGGTCGACTCTCTCCCCTGCCTCACGGGATCCTGGATTGAAATCTGCCCATCGGGCCGTCCTGGCCCTGGCCCTCCTACTGCCGGCTCCCAGCCTCGGCGTGGCGTTCGGGATGATCTGGTTTCCGGACACCGCGCTGGGCGCCACGGTGTTTGCACTGAGCAAGCTCTGGGTCTTCGCACTGCCGGTCACCTGGTTGATCATGGTCGACAAGAAGCCACTCTCCTGGTCCCCCCCCAAGCTGGGCGGCTTCGGCATCGCGGCATTGCTGGGTGTCGGGATGAGCGCCGCGATCATTCTCGTATACGCCGTCATTCCCGATGAGACCCTCAATGCCGACCGGCTCCGCACCGCTGTGTTGGCCGTCGGGCTGGGGTCGCCGGGGAAATACCTCGCTGGCGCCGCGTACTGGATCGCCGTGAACTCCGTGCTCGAGGAGTACGTCTGGCGCTGGTTCGTGGTCCGGCAGATAGGTACGATCGCCACCGCTCGCGTCGCGGTGGTGGGATCGGCCGCCGCCTTCACCGTGCACCACATCGTGGCGATGCAGGTGTACCTGTCATGGCCCATCGTGGCGCTTGCCGCCACCGGCATCTTCCTTGGCGCCGCAACGTGGTCGTGGTGTTACGTGCGATTTCAATCCGTGTGGCCGGGGTACCTCAGCCATGCCATCGTGGACGTAGCGGTCTTTGCCGTGGGCTACACCGTGTTGTTCACGTGAAGGACGCAACGGCACTGCGTCTTGTCGGTACACTGGTAGGCATCAAGCTCGTGCTCCACTTCGCAACCAACCTGCTCGGGCCGTACGAGTTCCACCGGGACGAGTTCCTCTATATGGCCATGGGCGAGCACCTCCAGCTCTTTCGCATGGACTTTCCACCGTTCATCGCCATGCTCTCGGAATTCACGCGCGGTGTGATGGGCGATTCAGTGTTCGCACTCAGACTCTTCCCTGCTCTTGGTAGCGTGAGCCTCATGGTATTCGCGGCGCTCATCGCTCGAGAGTTAGGCGGCGGGCGATTCGCTCAGGGGCTGGCTGCGCTGTGCGTGCTTGCGAACGTACTGTTCCAGCGGTCCGGCAATCTCTTCCAACCCGTGGTATTCGATCAGCTGTGGTGGACCATCGGGCTATACGCCTTGGTGCGGCTCGTCAACTCCGACGATCCGCGCTGGTGGCTGGCCTTCGGCGGGGCATGTGGGTTCGGGCTGCTCTCCAAGTTCAGCATCCTGATCTTCGGCGCGGCCGTCTTTCTGGCACTCGTGGTTACCTCATCACGCCGGTGGCTCGTGACGCGCTGGCCATGGATAGCAGTGGCCGTTGTCTTCGTGATTGGAGGTCCCAGCCTCGTCGGACAGATCCGACTCGGACTCCCCATCTTCAACCAGATGGCTGATCTGCAGCAGGCACAGCTCGCACGGGTGTCGTTGGGCGACTTCTTGGCGGGCAACGCCGTGTGGGGACCGAGTATCGCCGTTGCGGTAGTGGGCCTGATCGCGCTCGTGGGCGGCGACCGCCTTCGTCTGTTTCGCGTGGTGGGGTGGAGCTGCCTGTGGGCGTTCATTCTGCTGATCCTGTCGCACGGAAAGTCATACTATGCGGGTCCGGTTTACCCCACCCTGTTCGCGGCAGGCGCGGTGGTACTCGAAGCACTCCGCGTTCCCCGGTGGGACCGCATCGTTCGCGGAGGTACGGTGGCCGCCGTGATCGCGTATGGCATGCTGTTGTTCCCGCTCGGTTTCCCCATCGTCCCTCCGCCGCCCATGGAGCGGTACCTGGCACGACTCGGTATGACGAGGGCACAGACTACGAACATCGGAGACATCGAGCGCCTGCCTCAGGACTACGCCGACATGCTGGGTTGGCAAGAACAGGTCGCGGCGGTTGCGCGGGTATTCCACGACCTGTCGCCCGGCGATCAGCAACGGGCCGTACTGTTAGCCAGCAACTACGGCGAGGCCGGGGCGATCGACTTCTACGGACCTCGGCATGACATCCCCCATGCGATCACACCCACGGGCACCTATTGGTTCTTCGGCCCCGGCGACAAGCCCGGTGAAGTCACCATCACCGTCGGGATCACGCGGCTGGAGCTGGAACCGTACTTCGGCACTTTGGACTCGGCGGCGCATTTCACACATCCCTACATGGTCGCAGAGGAGCGGGATGTCACGATCTTCATTGCCCGGAACCCACGTCAGACCCTTCAGGCGATCTGGCCGTCGTTTGAGGGGCGGTAGCTTGCTGTCCGCGGTTTACTGAGCCCGCAACGCCTCGTTGGGATCCACCCGAGTCGCCCGGTACCCCGGAAGTGCGGCGGCCAACGCCGCTATCGCCAGGAGAGTGACCGTCACAAACGAAAACACCATCGGATCGGTGGGGGACACAGCGTAGAGAAGTGGCGCCATCGCCGAGCCGGCCGCGATGCAGATGACCCCGCCGATGACCAGCGCAACGATTATGAGTCCGAGTGCCTGCCTGAACACAAGCGCCATGAGTTTGTGCGACGATGCGCCTAATGCAGAACGAATGCCAAGCTCGTGGGTTCGCTGGGCCACGTCGAAGGACAGAGCACTGTAAAGGCCGATGGCGGCCACCACGAGCGCCAGCACGCCAAACGCCGTAAACATCGTAGCACCCAGCTTCCACGAGCGCAGCTGTGGATCGACCAGATCGGCCAGGGGTTGGACGTTCACCGCTCTGATGACCGGATCCATGCGCACCACTTCACGGCTCACCATTCCCGCGAGTTGCGTGGGATCCAACGTGCCGCGAACAAAGATGGCGTCCGGGGTGTTGCCAAGTACACGCTGCTCCAATGGTACGTAGTACTGCATTGACGGTTCTTCAGTGATTTCCTCCTCACGAACATCCTCTACTACCCCAACGACTTCGGCACACGGCGGATCGTTGGGCCCGATCTTCAGACACTTTCCAATTGCATCGTCGTCGGGCCAGAGCAGTCGGGCCATGGTTTCATTCACCACAGCCACCCGCGCGGCGTTCCAACCATCATTGACGCCAAATCCCCGGCCGCGACGTATTTGCATATTCATCGTCGCAAAGTACTGCGAGGTTACGGCGTGGATGAACGGAGTGAAACCGGTCGGCAGAGCGTCGAGACCCGGTACCGTCAGCTCCTCCGCATAACTGTAGTCGAAGGGGACGGCCACGGAGGCGCTCACGGCCTGGATCGATGGTAACGAGCCGATGCGTTCGACCGCTCGCCGGTGGAGTTCCATGGATTCCTCGTACTCCATGTCGGTCCGGAACTCGAGCTTCACCATCAGCACCTCATCCAGATCCATGCCGATGTCAAGCGATCGGATGTTGTCGAGACTCCGTACAAAGAGCCCGGCACCTACCAGGAGCACCATCGACAACGCACCCTGTACCAACAGCAATCCAGCCCGCGTTCGCGACCGTCGGATCGACCTGCCTCGGTCGCCTTCTTTGAGGGCCTCGATGAGATTGGGTCGGCTCCCCTGAAGCGCCGGCAGTAGGCCGGCCGCCAACCCAGCCACAACCGATGTCAACAGAGTAAAAATCAGAACCCTGGAGCTCACCACGGAATCGGCCCACAGGACGTTGGGAACGAGCGTGTTACGGATCAGATCGCCGCCCAACTGTGCAATCAGGAGTGCCGCCACACCGCCAAGGCCTGCCAGCAACATGCTCTCGGTGATCAATTGGCCGATCAATCGCGTGCGAGACACACCGAGGGCCAAGCGCACCGCAGTCTCCCGGCGCCGATGGATCCCTCGTGTGAGTAAGAGGTTGACCACATTCGCGCAGGCAATCACGAGGACGATCAACGAGACTCCCGCCAACCATCGTGACACCACGGTCTCGCCAGCCGCATTCGGGGCCTCTCCTGCGACCAGCGTTGCGGTGACGATTCTCGCCTCCGGGTCGTACGTTGTGTCGCCTGCGCTTTCGGCATGACCGCGGCGATGGATGGCGGCCATTTCTGACTTGGCGGCCTCGACGCCAACGTTGGGACCGAGTTTGACGACGGCTTCCACCCATGCCCAGCGACGGTCGGTCTTCCACACATCGTGGGGGATGACTTCCTTGGCGGCGGCGCGGAACGGAAGCCACACTTCCACTGGTGCCAACTCCACACCAGTGAATCCCTTTGGTGCCACTCCCACCACGGTATACGTGCCAGTTCCTATATCCAGCACACTTCCGAGCACGTCCGGATCACCCCCAAAGCGACGCTGCCAGAAACCGTGCCCGAGAACAGCGACGCCCGGAACATCGAATTCATCTTCTGTCGAGACATAGAATCGTCCGAGGGCCGGCTCCACACCCAGAAGCGGGAAGAACGACGCTGTCGTAAGATTCGCGATGATACGCGTTGCATCTTCTCGGCTGCCGAGCGTGAGCTCCCGAGTCGTGTACAATGCTCGGGATTCGATCGTCCGGGCCGCGGCGAGATCCTGGTAATCCGGATAGGTGATGGCGCTCGTCGTGATCGGGCTGCCATGGAATCGACGGTTGACGAACAGCCGGCGAATCAGCTCAGCGTCCTTCACGTGCTCCGGTGGTTGGATCAGCAACCGGTCGACCACACTGAACATCGCGGCGTTGGCACCAATGCCTAGTCCCAACGTGAGAACCACCGCCAGCGTAAACCCGGGCGACCTCCGGAAATTCCGGCCAGCGTACGCCACGTTCTCCCACAGCGTGGCGAGTCGTTCGAACCAACGACGTGATGTCGATCGATTGCGTCCTGACCGGTGGCCCCGTCGGGATCGGCCGCCTAGACCGACACTGCTCATGCCACGTTCCAGCAGGTAGCGCGATCCCACCATCGCAGCTTGGAGCCAATACCAAGCCGCCGCCCATGTCCGACCCACCACTCTGGCGCGCCGTGTGAACTCCTGCTGGACGTCCCCCAGCACCGAGTCGCGAATAAGCCCCTTGGGAAGACAGAGGCCGAGTAGCGCTTGCGCCAATCCTGGAACTCGCTCGTTGTTCCTATCCACTTTGGCCTCACCACTCCTGGGCGTCGGTACACCAAGTCGCAGGCGCTGCTACTCCTGCCGCAGCGCCTCCACCGGATCCACTCTGCTTGCGCGCAATGCCGGCACCAACGTCGCAATCAGGGCTGCCGCACTGAGGACCGCCACCCCGGCTCCCGGTGCGATTGGATCCATCACATCGATGCCGTGCATCGATGACGCCAACAGCCGTACGATGCCGAAGGCCATCAGCAGGCCGATTGCCAAACCGATGCCGATCAATCGGACTCCCTCTCCCAGAACCATACGAACCACGTCGCCGGGGTTGGCGCCGAGTGCGATGCGGACACCGACCTCGTGCGTCCGCAAGCTGACGACGAAAGTGAGAACGCCGTAAATCCCCACCACCGCAAGCACCAACGCCACGACGCCGCCAGCGGCCAGGGCAGCGGATGTCATTTGCTTGTCGAAGTTGGACTCGTTGATGACCGCGCTCATCAAACGGGGCTCGAGAAACGGCAGGCCGGGAGCCATCTCGCTCACCAGCTCTCGAACTGTGGGGATCACGTCCCGGACATCACCGCGCGCCCGAACCAACAGGTGTTGGGTTGGTCGATATGCCTGTGCGAGGGGCCGCCAGTAGTGCAGAGTGGGATCCTCAGACGCATTCCCGTACTTGGCGTCCCGTACAACGCCCACGACTTCCGCCCACTCGCCGGAGTCGAGCTGCAAGCGCCTGCCGACCGCAGTTGCGTCTCGCCAAAAACGGTGGGCCAACGTCGCATTGACAACGACGACCGGCATCGAGCCCTGGACATCGAGGGCTGTAAACGGCCGGCCGTCGAGTAATGGCATGCGGAGTAGTCCAAAGTAGTCTTCGTCTACGCGGCCTTCGAAGGCAACAATCAGGTTATTCGGCTCTACCACCGTGCCTTCGGGGACGATAGATCCACCCCAACGCATGCCGCTGAACGGGAGCACGGACGTGAGGCTCACTGCGGCGACGCTCGGAGTGGCCTCCAGCCGCGCAACGAGATCGTCCAAGAAGTTCTCTCCTTGAACCTGGGAGTACCCTCCCTGGGTGAGATTGAACTCCACGGCCATCACGCCCTCCGGCTCGAACCCAAGATCGATGCTCTGCGCTCGCTGAAGACCCCGGACGACGACCGCGGCACTCACCAGCAGAACAAGCGAGGCCGAGATCTGCCCCACGACAAGGACGTTACGGAAGCTCAGACCTCGAATGTGGCCGATGCTGGTCCGCTCATCCTTCAACGCCACTGTCAAATCCGGGCGCGAAGCCTGGAGCGACGGGATGAGGCCAAACAGAATCCCCGTGGCCATGGAAACCACGGCGACGAACGCCAGCACGCGGATGTCGAGCGTCAGGTCGAGCCCGGGACCCACGACGCCCGTCGCTATCCATTGGGTGCACCAATGCGTCACCAAAAGCCCAAGCGCACCGCCCGCACAGCCCAGGATGAGACTCTCCACGAGCAGCATGCTCACCAACGACCGGCGACCCGCACCGATGGCCAGGCGGATGGCAATCTCGCGGCTCCGTTTCCACCCGCGCGCAAGCAGCAGATTGGCGAGGTTCGAGCACGCGGTGGCAAGCACCAAGAGCCCCAAAATCACCGCCAAGGACAAGACTATCGTGGCCTGCGCCTGTTGTCTGGGACCGACGCGCAGAGCCCGGATGGGGAACACCGCCAAATCGTATCCCCGTCCGCGGTCGTCAAACCAGTGGTCGGGATGGGCCTCCTGCAGTCGTTGTTGCAGCACGGCGAGCTGCACTCGTGCCTGCTCGATCGAGACGCCATCGCGAAGACGACCGATGGAGTGCAACACGCGAAGAGGAACGTACACGGCGAGCTCGACGGGCATCTCAGGTGAGAGAAGCCCTTCGGGTGTCACCCCGATGATCGTGTGGTCCTTACCGTCTATCTTGATAACCCGTCCCAGAACTGCGGCATCTGCGCCGAAGTGCCGCCGCCACGTCGAGTGCGAGATGACCGCCACCGGCTCGGACGCCGGCTCGAATTCGTCGGAGGCGAGCCCACGACCCATGAGGAGCGGCACCTGCAGAACCTGGAAGTAATTCGGCCCCACCGACCCACCCCGCGCTCGACGCGTCCCCGACGCGTCCGTCACGTTGAAATCCCCAAGCAGGCTCAACGCCGTCACGTCCTCAAACGCATCGACCTGCTCTCGAATGTCCACGAGATCGAGATAGGAAACGAAGCCGCCCCTGCCCATGAAGACCGTGGCCAGCCGATCGGGGGCCTCCACGTGCGGCAGCGGGCGGAAAAACAACACGTTGACAAAGCTGCCGATGGCCGTCAACGGACCGATGCCCAGCGCAAGCGAGATGACCGCAATCGTGGTGAAACCCGGATTGCGACGCAGGCCACGCAACGCAAGCCGCGCATCGCGAGTGAACGATTCGAACACGGTGCCTCTTCGGTGACGGCCATGATGATCGTGACGTGGCACGACGGACGTTCGACGGTACCACAGACGCTCCCACAGGTAGCGCGGTCCCAAGACGACGACCTGTCGCCAATACCAGATGCGGGCACGCGCCTGCGACGCGGCGTGCGTCCGCCACGCAAACTCTTCCTGCAGATCACCCAGTAGTGAGTCGCGAACGAGCCCTTTGGGGAGACAGAGGCCGAGCAACCCTTGCGCCAACCGCGGAACGTGATTCGGAGACATAGTGCTCACTCCGCTCTCAGGGCGATCAGCGGATCCACTCTTGCGGCCCGGCGTGCCGGAATGTAGCAGGCCAAGAGTGCCGCCGTGGTCAGGCCGATGATCCCGGCGGCAAACGTCATTGGGTCCCGGGCGTCGACGTTGACGAGATAGCTCTGCAGCACGTCCGCCGCTGCGTACGCACCGGCCGCGCCAAGCCCGAGTCCCACTAGCGTGATGGCGAGGCCCCGTAAGACAACTCCGCGGATGATACGACTGCCATCTGCACCGAGGGCCTTCCGGATCCCCAGTTCGCGAGTTCGCTGCGCAACGGCATATGCCATCACACCGTACACACCGACGATCGAAAGTACGAGCGACGTCAGTCCGAAAGCACCGAGGAGGAGCGTGCGGAACCTCGGTTCAGAAAGAAAAGCCGAGAGCTGACCCTCCAGGGTGCCCAACCTGAATACAGACACCTCTGGATCGATCGATGCGAGGAGCCGCCGGATGGACGGGATGAGGTCCCCGGGTGCGTTTGCCACCCGGACCACCACGTCCATGTTCGTCGCCCTGCCGCTCGCGCCGTACGATTTATAGACCTGCGGCGCGTCACGGGTCTCCCCCCGGTAGCGTACGTCGCTCACGACGCCCCCGACGGTGCTCCACTCTTCGTCGTCGTTCAAACGAATCCTTCCGCCCACGGCGTCTCGGCCGGGCCAGTAGCGCCGCGACATCGACTCACTGATGAGCAGCACATTCGGGGCGTCTGGGCTGTCCCGTTCGTCGAACATGCGTCCCCGAAGGAGGGCAATGCCAAGCGTGGAGAAGTAACCAGGACTTACCTCTTTCGTCTCGGTGAGCAGCTCTTCTGAAGGTCCAGGCTGGTAACCTTCCACCTCGAATCGGTTCCAGTGGAACTGAGTGGTTGCCAGTAGATAGACCCCAACCCCCGCCGTGCGGACACCCGGCAAGCTGCGCACCTCTTCCAGGAGCCCGTCGTAATAGCGCTTCCTCTCGTCAAATCCGGGGTAGCGCGACCGCGGTAGCGACGTCTCGAACGCGACTACGTTCGTCGGATCGAATCCGGTCTCGACACGCAGCAGGCCCAGAAAGCTCCGGAACAGCAAGCCGCCACAGACGAGCAACACCAACGCCAGGCCCAACTGCGCCACGACGAGCCCGTCACGCACACGGCCGTGCCGCACTCCTCCGGACGAACGCCGCGCGCCTTCGTTGAGCCCGCTCGCCAAATCGGGTCGTGCCGTCCGCGCAGCGGGAAGCAAGCCGATGACCAGCCCCACCACGATCGCCAATCCCATCGTAAAGGCCAGCGCGCCGCCGTCGATACCGATCTCCTCCTGTCGCGGGATGGAAACCGGAGCCAGCGCCAGAAGCGTGTTCGTGAGTCCGAAGGCCAAAGCCAATCCGAGGCCGGCGCCCAGCAAGCTCAGGACCGTACTCTCGGTAAGGAGTTGTTGCACGAGGCGTCGTGACCCGGCACCCAGCGCGGCCCGGATGATCTGCTCGTGCTCCCGACCGGTGGCCCTCGTCAACATCAAGTTCACCACGTTGACGCACGCGATGAGCAGTACGGCGGAGACCGCTCCCATGAAGATGAGCAGCAGCAGGCGCACGTCCCCAACGATGTGTCCGTGCAGCGTGACAGTTGACGCACCGAGCAGCCATGTGCCGTCCCGCGCCTCCGTCTCGATCCTCAGAGCGGCCAGGCGGACCTTGGCCTGCTCCATAGAGACGCCATCTCGCACGCGTCCGACCACTTCATAGTTAACACTACCCGGGCCTCGCGATCCGTTCGCCATGGGCATCCAGAACTCGACGGCCGAAGAGAACGGATCGAAGCCCTGGGGCATGACGCCCACCACGGTGTGTGGTCGTTCTCGAATTGCCACAGTTCTTCCAATAACGTCGGCCCTTCCGCCAAACCGTCGCTGCCACAGTCCGTTGCTCAGGACGACAGCGCCGGCACTCCCGGGCTGATCTTCCTCGTCCTGGAGCCAACGCCCCACGACAGGTGGAACCCGCAACGCTCGGAAAAACCCCGCCGACACGAACGCCCCCGGAAGCTGCTCCGTTCCTTCACCGAGATTGATGTCGTGAGACCACGCATCGTCATACACAGCGAGGTCCCGGAAGATTTCCCGAGTGGTCTCCTGCCATACCTCGAACCTGGGCCAAGTGGTGTTCGCTCTGTAGTGGTTTTGGGAACGCTCTTCCATTGTCCCCCACGCCGCACGAGTTGCATCGTCGGCGGGTTGGTATCGCAGCACAACGAGACGGCTGGGTTCTTGGTACTCCAGAGGACGGAAGAGGACGGCGTTGACGACGCTGAAGATGGCCGTAGTTGCTCCGATGGCGATCGCCAGCGTTCCTACGGCGCCCACCGTCCAACCCGGTTCCCGCCGCAACGTACGAAGAACATAGCGGACGTCATGTATCAATGAGTCAATCATCAGACGATTTCGAAATCGATTGTGAGGGTCAGGGATTCCCGAAGAGTCCAGCGCCCGGGTTGTGCGTGAAGGCCTTGCGCGGTGCATC
>JBDHAF010000189.1:0-7020 GCA_039588255.1 Gemmatimonadota bacterium
CGGGTTCTTCCTCGAGACCCATCCGAAGCCTGAAGCGGCGCCCAGTGACTCGGCCACCATGTGGCCTCTGGCGGAGCTGGAGACCCTCGTCGGACAGGCGCTGGACGTCTGGGAAGCGGTGCGGGGGGCGCAGTCCCGGGTATGATCGATCCGGCCATTGCCAAACGAATCCGCCTCGTCGGTTTCGATGTTGACGGGGTCCTCACGGACGCTGGGGTGTATACGGGTATGGCGGGCACCGAGGCCGTAGAGCTCAAACGGTTTGACATCCAAGATGGGGTCGGTGTGCGGCTGCTTCGGGAATCGGGTCTCAAGACCGCCATGGTGAGCGGGAGAATGTCCCGGGCGACGGCGCTGCGAGCCGCCGAGCTGGAGATCGACGAAGTGTTTCAGGACGACGCCGCGCAAAAGCTCCCGGCATTCGAGGAGATCCTGGCACGCCAAGGTGTGTCGTGGGACGAGGTCGCGTTCGTGGGCGACGACCTGCCGGATATCCCGCTGTTGACGCGCGTGGGACTCCCCGTGGCGGTCCAGAACGCGGTTCGCGAGGTACGCGACGTGGCCCACCACATTACCGACGCCGCCGGTGGACGCGGGGCGGTGCGGGAGTTCATCGAGCAGTTGTTGCGCGCCCGGGGGGAATGGGACGCCGCCGTGGAGCGTTACGTGAGCGCCCGCGGGGGCGTACCAAAGGTGTCCAATGTATCGTAGCAAAGGAACATGGCTTGCCGCGACAGCGTACGCCGCGATTGCCCTGGCGTGCCGCGGCGTGGAGGGCCCCCCCACCATGACTATGGAAAGGGACTCCGCCGATCAAACCCTGTTCGGGATAGCACACAACGTCACGACCGACGGGATGCGGCATGTGCGCATCGAAGCGGACACGGCGTACTACTTCGAATCGACGCAAATGGTTGAGCTGCGGCAGCTCACGGTGATCTTCTACACACCCGAGGGAGTGGAGAGCTCCCGGATCACCGCCGACTGGGGCACGTACAACTACCGGACGGGAGACATGGTGGCCCGCACCAACGTGGTGGGCACCACGCCTGATGGGCGGCGGCTCACCACGTCCAAGCTCGAGTTCGATCAGGTGTCCAACAGGCTCGAGACAGATGAACCGTTCGTATTCGACAGCGCGGACGAGCACTTGGAGGGAAGTGGATTCGCCGCGGATCGAGACTTCCGCAACGTGCGCGTGAGGGACCCCAGCGGAGCGGCGCGCAACTGATGTCAATCGTCCGGTTGTCGGTGGCGGCCGTCGCCGTCACGCTGTTCTCGGTCGCTCCGGCCACGGGGCAGGGGAACGCGCCGTGCAGCTGGATATGGGACCGAGCCGACGAGGGATACCGGGAGACCTTGCCGAGGTTTCGCCAGTACGCCTGGGGGGATGTTCGTGCCCGCTGTGCGGACCAAGAAACCACCATGCGCATGGACAGTGTCGCGTGGTACCAGGAATTGAGCCGATTCGACATGGCGGGAGGGGTGCAGTTCCGTGACACCACGGTGATACTCAATGCAGACTCCGCCAGCTACTTTCTCGACGACGAACGGTTGGAGGCGTACGGCAACGTCCGACTGGTCAACCTGGCGAACGGCACCGTGTTGGTGGGCCCCAACCTCACGTATTGGCGCGCGGTGCCGTTACTCCGGGACACCACCGAGCTGGTGGCCACCGACCGGCCGGTGGTGGAGTATTGGGGCACCACCGATTCGGCTGGTGTCGAACCCTACTTGATTGTCGGCGACACCGTTCGCCTCCGGGGCAACGATGAGGCCTGGGCGACCGGCAACGTCAAGGTGGACCGCAGCGATTTTCATGCGGCGGCTGACAGCGCCGTCCTGGCGCTGGAGTCCAACGCCGGGCGCCTCATTGGGGGCGCTTCGGTGCGGGGGGGCGGCGGCGATTCGACCGGGTACGATTTACGGGGTCGGGAGGTGGCGTTTACGTCGGTGGACAACCAACTGAACTGGATTCAAGCCCGCGATTCGGCTCAGGCGCAGAGCGCCGACTTCACCATCACGGCGGACACCGTGGAATTCACAATTGTCGACGATCAGGTGCAGGGAGGGTTTGCATGGGGCACGGATTCGAGGCCTTACGCCGTGTCATCCACCAACCAGGTCACCGCCGATTCCATGGCCATCGACTCTCCCAATCAAAAGCTGGAGGAGCTCCGGAGTTACGGCTCGGCGCGGGCCGTCTCCGTGCGGGACTCGCTCGACGA
This sequence comes from Gemmatimonadota bacterium, assembly GCA_039588255.1. Taxonomy (GTDB): domain Bacteria; phylum Gemmatimonadota; class Gemmatimonadetes; order Gemmatimonadales; family GWC2-71-9; genus B3T1B10. Next base: position 2,229 of record JBDHAF010000189.1, read on the forward strand.
GGAACCCGACTGGATCGTGGGTGACACGCTCATCGCAAAGTTCGGCGAGACCGAATTCCAACAGCGATACCTCGACACCTTGGTTGCCATCGGTACGGCAGCCGCGTTCTATCGCGTGTTCGACATAGCAGGCGGTGAGGTGCCGGACATCAACTACTCGCGCGGGGATCAGATCACCGCCGTCTTCACCGTCCTGGGGTTGTCCCGGGTCGACGTGCGGGGCCGCACGGACGGAGTACACCTGCAGCGCCGCCGGAGACCGCAACAATGAGCGTCCAGTTCGACGCCCACTTCGAGGGCCGCGACCCTTCGCTGCCGCTCGCCGTCGCCTCCGTGCTGCGGTGTACCATGGACGACGGAATGGCAACCTTCGAGACGCTGACGTTGGCCTACCGGGAAGACTACCTCTCGCTGCACCAGCAGAGCGGACTCGGGGATATGGGCCAGCAAGCGGGCACCCTCTCCGTCGACGAAGTACGCCGCCACCTCCAGCAGTCGGTGTTGCCCCGACTCGCGATGGACGGCGTGATGGACGCCCTCCCCGATTCGCTGTCGGATGACACGCCGCTGCGTCTCACCGGAGTCCTCGGTCGCTCTATCGTGGACGACCCCGCGGCTGCCCGCGAAGCCCTGTTCCAGATTGCGCTGGAGAACATCCACAAGGCGGAATCCGCCGGCTTGGCAACCGCTCCCGGTCGCAACGGCGCGTCCGAGCTTTCGGCTCGCGGCCTCACGAAAGTCTACAGGAAGCGCGCGGTGGTCGACGACGTCGACCTCACCCTGCGACAGGGCGAGATCGTAGGTCTCTTGGGACCGAATGGTGCGGGGAAGACAACATCATTCTACATGATCGTGGGACTGATCCGACCGGATGGCGGCCACGTCAGCATCGATGGCGACAACCTGTCGAGCCTGCCGATGTACAAGCGGGCCCGATTGGGGATCGGATATCTCTCGCAAGAGCCATCGGTCTTCCGGAAGCTCACCGTCGAAGACAACGTGATGGCCATCTTGCAGACGCTGAAGCTCAAGCCATCGGAACGGCAGGAACAGCTCGAAACGCTGCTGGACGAGCTCTCGATCAAACACCTGCGGAAAGTGCCCGCGTACAAACTGTCGGGAGGAGAACGGCGACGGCTGGAGATCACGCGGGCCCTCGTCACGGAACCTCGATTCATGTTGCTCGATGAGCCGTTCGCCGGGGTAGACCCCATAGCCGTGCACGATATCCAAATGATCGTCGCCGGCCTGCGGCGCCGGGGAATCGGCGTGCTCATTACCGATCACAATGTCGAGCAGACGCTCGACATCGTCGACCGCGCATACATCATGTTCGAGGGTAAGGTCCAGGTCTCGGGAACCGTGCGAGAGCTGGTCTTCAACGAGCGCGTCGCCGACCTGTACCTCGGACCCACGCTCACCGCTCGCCTGCGGGAGCGGTTGGAGGGAGCCGCATGAGGCCTTCTCTCCACCAGAGTGTCTCGCTGAAGCAGGAGATGCGGATGAATCCACGCCTCTACCAGGCGATGGATTTGCTGTACATGCCCCTCCTCGACCTGCAACAGCACCTCAAGACAGAACTCCTCGAGAACCCGTTCCTCGAGATGGTGGAAACGGAAGAGGAGCCGGACGGCGCCCGGGAGAAGACTGCCGAGGAGCAGGAACGGGAACGGGCGGAGCAGGAGAAGCAAGACGAGATCGACTGGGAAGAGATCGTGCTCGACGGATTCGATGTGGGACGATCCCGCGGCGAGGTCGAGGTGAGCGAAGCATACCAGCCCCTCCAAGCCGCGACCCGAAACCTCACCGATCATCTGCGCGACCAGATAACGCTGCTCAATCTCACGCCGCGGCAGCACCTCTTGGCGGACGAGTTCCTCGGCAGCATCGGAGACGACGGCTATCTCCAGCAAACAGTCGAGGAAGTGGTCGAAGGGGCAAACCATCTGCTGAATGCGCTCCGAGACATGGAACCGCCCGTGCCCGAGACCGCCGTCGCACCCATCCCCGAGGGGCACCCCCTGGCGTCCCAGGTGCTGGAAGAGGGAACTGCCGGCGACGTGCAATCCAGCGAGACCGCACCATGCGATACGACCGCCGAGGAATCCGACGATCCGTACACCGTGGAGGAGGGGGAAGAGCTGCTTCGGGTTCTGCAGCAGCTTGATCCCCCCGGCATCGCCGCCCGCGACCTCCGTGAGTGCCTCCTCCTCCAACTCGAGAACGACGGGCAGCAGGACACTCTGACGTATCGGCTGGTACAGGTGGCGTTCGAGGATCTGATCGGCCACCGGTGGAGCGATCTGGCCAAACGGTTCGGCCTGGAACCCAAAGCCGTGCAGGACGCTGCGGATCTCCTGGCCAAGCTCGACCCCAAGCCCGGGCTGCAATACTCGGCCGGAGACAACGTGTATGTCACCCCGGATATGGTGGTGGAGAAAGTGGACGGTGAGTACCGCGTGTTCCTCAACGACGGTGGGATGCCCCAGCTTCGCATCAGCAAGATATATCGGGAACTGGCCGGCGATAAGAAGAAGTTCGTGGGTGAGAGCAAGGAATTTGTCACCAACAAGCTCAACAGCGCCACGTGGCTCATTCAAGCGATCGAACAGCGGCGCCAGACGATGCTCAAGGTGATGAATTTCATCATTGACCGACAGCGGGATTATTTCGAAAAGGGAGTGGAGCATCTCAAGCCGCTGACGCTGCGAGAGGTCGCGGACGTCATCAGCATGCACGAATCCACGGTGAGCCGGGTAACCAATCAAAAGTACGTCCAGACGCCGCGGGGTGTGTTGCCGCTCAAGTTTTTCTTCTCGAGCAGCCTCGGCACCACCGGTGGGGAAGACGCGAGCGCCCGGGCGGTGAAAGCTCAGATCCAGAAGCTCGTCGGAGACGAGAACAGCACGAAGCCGCTCACCGACTCGGATATCGTGAAGGCTCTGGCCGAACGCGGCATCAAGATTGCGAGACGAACGGTCGCCAAGTATCGCGACCAGCTGAATATCCTCCCAGCACGGATGCGGAAGCGCGTATGAGTCTCGCTCACCGCGACGGCGACGTGGACGTCAGCGTCCTGGTGCCCGCAAAGGACGAAGCCGAGAACCTTCCGGAGTTCGTTCAGCAGTGCGTCGACGCGCTGAGCGGCGTGCCCTACGCATGCGAGTTGGTCATTGTGAACGATGGCAGCGTGGACGAGACGGGCGCCGTCCTGCAGCGCCTCGCGAAGCAGAACGAATTCCTCCGGGTGGTCACGCACCGTTCCCAGCGTGGAATTGCCGAAGCTCTGAAGTCCGCCGGCGACGCGGCGCGAGGGCTGGTGTTCGTGTTTTATCCGGCCGACCTCCAGTTCCTCCCGCGTGAGATCCCGCAGCTCGTCGACCCGATCCGGGCAGGTGAGGCCGACATCATCACGGGAACGAAGCAGGGGCAGTACGACAAGGCGCTGGTGTCTGGCGTGTACAACCGCCTCTGCCGGTGGCTGTTCGGCATTCGCGTGACCGACCTCAACGCGGTCAAAGCGTATCGCCGGGAGGTGATGGACGTGGTGCCTAACCGGCCGGACTGGCACCGGTTCATGGTCGTCGTCGCCGCCGCCGACGGATTCCGCGTGGACCAGCGTCCCGTCACACTGCACCCCCGTCGGGCCGGCACCTCCAAGTTCGGCTTGAGCCGCATTCCGGTGGGGATGACCGACCTGCTGTCGGTGTGGTTCACGCTGCGGTTCGGGCGCAAACCGATGCTTTTCTTCGGCGTGTCCGGCGGCATCCTCTTCGCGTTGGGATTCATGGTGGGGGTCGCGGCATTGATCCTGCGCTTCGGGTACGGCATGGGATTCCGCCCGCTGCTGGACCTGGTGCTGGTGCTGGTGGTGTCGGGGATCGCCCTCTTCGGATTTGGATTCGTGGGAGAGATGCTGGCCGGCTCCCGCGAGGAACTCCGCGCATTGAATCGATCCATCGACCGGATCGCGGCGTCCCTGGACCGCGAAGACCAGTAGCTCCGTGAACCTGCTTTACGTTACCCACGCCTATCCGCGCTCGGAGGGCGATGTCGCCGGCGCGTTCGTCGAGCGACTGGCGCTTGCGCTCCGCCAACGCAACCACGCGCTGCACGTGATCGCCCCGGCGGACCGAGGGCGGGGTGGGGAAGAGCTCCTCCACGGCATTCCTGTCTCCCGGGTGCGCTACGCGTCTCCCAAGCGGGAAACCCTGGCGTACACGGGCGCAATGGTCGAAGGCGCGCGCTCGCCGGCGGGGGCGTGGGCGGCGCTCAATCTTGTACGGGCGCAGGCGGCCGAGATTGCTCACCGGTGCTCTGCGATGCCGGCGGACGTTGTCCATGCCCACTGGTGGGTGCCGGGGGGCGTGAGCGCCTGGTGGTGCCGCGGGCTCACCAAACCCTACGTCGTCACGGTCCACGGAACCGACGTGCGCCTGCTCGCCAAGTCCCCCCTGGTGCGTGCCGTTGCCCGGCGTGTATTCCGTGGCGCTGCGGCCGTCACCGCCGTGTCGTCCTACCTCGCCGAGCGCGTGGCGGCGGTGGCGGGGATCGACGTGGACGACATCGTCGTGCAACCGATGCCTGTGGAAGTCGCGCGATTCGATCGAATCAGCCAGGGGGGTGGCGGTATCGTGAGCGTCGGCAGGCTGACGAAGCAGAAAAACCTCGGCATCGTCTTCCGCGCGCTCGACCATTTGCGGCGCAGCGGACTCTACGTTCCACTTCGTCTTATCGGCGATGGTCCCGAACGGCAGCTCTTGGAGACGGAAGCCGTGCGGATGGAATTGCA
>JBDHAF010000190.1:0-8899 GCA_039588255.1 Gemmatimonadota bacterium
GCGGAAGGCCGGAAGCAGCCCGAATACCAAGCATGTCGCGATGGTGGTGACCAGGGCAAACGCCAGCACCCGGCCGTCGACGCCAATAGCATGAATCCGCGGCAGGCTGGCACCCCCCAACCGTCGCAGGACCGCGACCCCTCCGGTGGCGGCGAACACCCCGAGGGTGCCGCCGACGGTGGCCAGCACCGCACTCTCGGTGAGGAGCTGCCGCACGAGCCGTGAGAAGTCCGCCCCGACCGCCGCGCGAATACCGAGCTCCCTTTGGCGCACCGCCGCGCGGGAGAACAACAGGTTGGCCACATTGACGCACGCAATGAGCAGGAGGATCCCTACCGCTCCCAACAACAGCACGAGGGTTCGACGAACGCTACTGACGACTTCGTCGAGGAGCGATACGGCACGAATGAAGAACCCGGAGCCGGGATCGGTTTCGTGGAGGTCCTGGATCTGCGCGGCGACGCGATCCAGCTCGGCCTGAGCCTGCGCGAGCGGTACACCGGGCCTGAGCTTGCCGATGATGTTGTAGTCCTCACGGTTCCGCTGCGCGAGCAGCGCCTCCGACAACGGCAGGGAAAGCACCACCCCGAGTGGGTCCACGGCACCCAAGGTGGGAAGCACCTCGTTGTCCAGCAGAACTTCACGGGACAACACGCCGACGATTTCGGTCTCCCTGCCGTCCAGCGTGACCGTCCGGCCCACAATATCCGGGTCCGCCCCGTACACCCGCTCCCACAGGCCGTGGCTCAACACGGCCACCGTCGGCGCGTCCCCGGCGTCGTCGCTGGCATCGAGGACGCGCCCGAGGGCCGGGGCGGCGGCGATAAGACGGAGATAGGTCGAGGTGGTGCGGACGTATCCCACCTCGATCGGCACCGCGCCATCCCGCCCGGTGGTGAGCGTCGCCCCAAAGCCCACTGCGAGCGTGATGTCCTCGAACACCGTCGTCCCATCCCGGATGTCCACGAACTGTGCCACCGAAAACCAGTCCTCGTCCACGTTCATGCCGCGCCGGCCCTGCCACATCGTCACCAGGCGCTCCGCATCCGGGTACGGGAGGGGATTCAGCAACAGACCGTTGACGACGCTGAACATGGAGGTCGTCATCCCGATGCCCAGCGTCAGGGTTGCGATGACGACGGCGGAGAATCCGGGCGCCTTGCGCAGCACGCGCAGGCCGTACCGGAGATCGGCACGAAGGGTATTGAACATCGGATTAAGCTAAGCTAGGTGACGCTAGCTGCCGAGGGGTCGTCGCATCGTGTTGTACAGGCCAATGCCACCCAGCAGGAGGGCGATGGCCAGCAGCAGTTCCTTCAAGGATTCCCCGCGTTGCGCGTTGTTGGAGTCGTCGGCGCGGTCGCACCCACCCGGACCGGGATCGAACGATCCGTCGACTCCCACGTCGGCGAAGCCCTTGTCGACGGCCTCGTAATCTTTGCCACCCTCGCCGAAGAGATCGGCCGCGGACTGTAGCGCAGCAGAGTGGGCATCTTCGAAGCTCGACTGCGTTCCCAAGTACACCGTCAGGGCACGATAGAAGATCAACTCCGCCCGGTCCTTGCCGATGGCCTCGGCAACGTTCACGAACGCCTTGTTGTGAATGCCGCTGTTGATGTGCACGCCTTCATTGTCGCCGCACATCGCGCGCCAATCATCGGTGTGTCCCGGGTGATTGAACTGCTCCGGGTTCTCCATGTTGCGGATAGGACCGTGGGGGAGATCCTCACCGATCAGCCAGTCGCCCCGGTCCACCATCGCGGCGAAGATGTCGGAGAAGCTCTCGTTGAGCGCCCCCGATTGCCACCGGTACTCGAGCTTGGCCGCGTGCTCCGTGACCGCGTGGGTCATCTCGTGCGCCGCCACGTCCTTCACCGCATATCCGTCACCGTAGACCATCTGCATCCCGTTCCAAAACGCGTTCTGATAATCGGGGCGGTAATGGGCGGTGGACGACAGCGTCGCACCGAGGTTGTCGTAACTAGCGTCGCACCGAGGTTGTCGTAACTGTCGCGATTATGGGTCTGCGAAAAGTAATCGTATGTCTCGCCTGCAAAGTCGTGGGCCCTGTCGACGTCGGGATCGCCTACCGCCGGATCACCCTCGCTGCGTCGCAGCGTTCCGGGCAGGTCAGTCTTGTGATTGGCGGTATGCGTCCGCCGGTTGCGGGCGATGTAGAGCCGGTCCTGCACGTCGAGGAGCCGCCCATCCCGGGCACTCACCACGTAGACGCGTCGCGCCGGGATGGCGTCGTCCCGCAACTCCACGAGCCAGGCCAGCCGGGCCGCCGACGCACGCACCCTTCCCGGATAGACCACCAGCGACGAGGACACCAGGTCCGCGTCGGGCATGAAGCGCCGTGCCACACGCGATGCGCCGTCGGCAGCGATCCGTGGCCCGGTGATCGCCGTCCGCACGTCCGGGATGGCGCTGTTTGTCACTGCCCTCACCCGGCTGCCGTCACGGCTCACGTGCACGGTAACCTCGGCGCCGTACACGTCGACGCCCTGATGGACCTGCTTCAGCGTGACGTGACGCATGCCGAGGGAATCGATCTCCTCTCCGATGTACTCTAGGTCCCCCGGGGCGTCACCGATGCCGAAGAGCTCGTCATACCGACGCACGAGAGATCGACCCAGGTTCTCACCGGTGCCCGTGAGTGAGCCGAGCGCGGACAACGGGACTGCGGTCCGGACGAAGCTCGGGGTGCCGGTGAGGGGATTCCTGGTGAGCTGAAGGCCGCCCTCGGCGTCCTGTCGCAACAGGTCGAGGGAAGGGGGCGCGCAGGAAATGCAGACACCCACGAGCATCCCACTCGCCAGAACGCGTACGGAAAACGAAGAATGTCGCATGTCTCGAGAATTATCTCGCGCGGGAGAGAATACGGTCCAACAGCTCGATGACCGGATGGAGGGCTGGGGGCAACGAGGCGTCATTGGCGCGCACGGTGTGGCCCTGATACTTGATCACGTACTGATACATGTCGCCACCGCCTCGGGCGGTGTCACTCCGGAGGTTTCCGAAGTCGATCCCCCCCAAACGCCGCCGCAGGCGGTTCATCACGCCGCTGTCGACGGTGATTGTCGATCCCCGCCCGTTGCGGGTGAGGGCCGCCGTGCCGTCGCTGTTGACGACCAGACGATCGTCGGTTCCGCGGATGCCGCCGGAGCGCTGGTATTCAATCAATGCCGTACTCACCTGTGAGGCCGTGCCGCCACAGCCCAAGCCCAAGAGAACGAGTAGGGTACCTGGAAACCTCATCCTACTCCCTCCTTACGGCCGGCCAGGCCAACTTGTGTCACCCGCCGCCGGCCTGATTGGTTCCCGGCTGAAACGCCAGGGTTACCGGGGTGTCCTCCTCGGCGGCCAGCACCTCACCCACTCCCGCTCCCGTCCCCGCTGGTCGGGAGGAAGCTCGGTTTGGGCGCGGCTTACCCTCTCCGGATCCTCCGAGGCCATGTAGGCCAGCATCGCCGCCACCGTCGCGTTCTCCTTCAGGTCATCAAACACAATCTTGTCGTACGTGTCCAGTTGGGTGTGCCACGTGTACTGGCGGTACTCGTCGTACGGCGACTGCAGCCGGAAGCTCGGCGCTCCTGCGCAGAGGAACGACACATGGTCGCTCCCGGTGTTGTCCTGCGGCCCGGGGAAATCCAAGGTGATGTGCTCCGAGATCTCGGTGGGAACGACGCCCATCCAGCGATTGAAGTGGGGGCCGGCCTCGGCAAACCCCTGCCCGTCGATGACCTCGAAACGCCAGGTGCCGTTGTCCTGATTGAACGCCACCTGGAGACCCCGTATCACCTCGGGGTGGTCTTCCCTAAACGAGCCCGAGCCAATGAGTCCCATCTCTTCGGCGCCCCAGTGTCCCACCACGATGGTACGCCGTGGTTGGGGATAGGCCTCTTTCAAGATCCGCATCGCCTCGAGCATGGTGATGCTGCCGGTGCCGTTGTCGGTGGCGCCCGTCCCGGCATGCCACGAATCGAGGTGGGCGCCGAGGAGCACGTACTCGTCCGGGAGGTCGGTGCCGCGCATCTCGGCGATCACGTTGAACTGGGGCACCACGCCGAGGTCTTGCGACTCGGCCTCGACCCTGAGCACCGGCGTCTGTCCGGCGGACGCGAGGCGAAACAACAGCCCGTAATCCTCGCACGACACTTCGATTCCCACCGCGCTCTGGGCATTCGTGCTGAAGACCTTGTTCACGCCCCAACCGCCGGACCAGCGCGACGACAGCACGCCGAGTGCGCCAGCTCGGTCGGCCGCCGCATTGAGATTCCCCGCCGGTCGGATCCGCGTGCGCCATGCTGTCTGCATCGCCCGGCGCAGCGAGTCGAGCCGGATCACCGTCGATTCCCGGGCGTACTGCATCAGCTCCTGGGGCGCCCGGCACATGGGCTCCGGGGCGGAGGCGAGCACGAACTTGCCCCGCACCGTCCGCAGCCATTGGGCGGCGGACTCCTCGGTCAGCCCCTCGGGCGGTATCACGACCTCGCCCTCCACAACCCCGTTCGTCGCGGGACTCCAAGCCAGCAACTCCACCGCCAGGGTCTGCACCCTGGGCTCGATCATGTCCACGTGGAGAATGCCTTGCTGCCAGCCGTTCCAGGTGCCGTACTGCTCCTTGCGGGCGGACACGCCCCAGCTCTGGTACAGCTCCACCAGCCAGTCCTGGGCGGCGGCCAGGTTGGGAGAGCCGGCCAGCCGGGGGCCGACGCGGTCCATGAGGACGTGGGCCAGCTGCTCGGTCTGGGAGTTCTCGATTCCCACCTCCCACATCCGGCGGATGACGGGGTCGTTGGTGGGAAACGTCTGGGCGGCGGCCTGGCCGGTGGCGATCACACTGAGGACGGCTGCCATGGTGGCGGTGGGGACTGGGCGCATTGGGTCTCCTCGGGGTGTGCGCGATCGGATCGCCGGGCCGTTGGGAACGGCACCTCTATGGAATATGTCTAACGGCGCTCCAATTCGGCCAGGAACTCCGCTACGACGTCTTTGAACACCTCCGGCCGCTCCATGTTCACCATGTGGGCCACGTCGGGAATCACCACCCGTTGTGCCCCGGGGATCTGCTCCACGATATGGTCGACGATGTCGCGGACGTCCTGCATGTCGATGCTTCCCACGACCGCCAGGGTGGGAACCCGAATCTCGTCCAACCGCTCCACGGTCGGTGGATCGAGCCGGCTGGCCAAATCCATGAACTCCCAACGCTGACCGCTGCCCCCCAACATGTCCAGCACGCGCCGCCGTACCACCGAATCCACCTGCTCCGGCTCTCGGTGCGGCCCATCGCACAACCACCGGGTGAACACCTCGATGATGGTGGCGAAGTCCTCGGTCTCGACCGCAGCAGTTATCTCCTCCAAATACCTCGCGATCTCGTCGCTGTCGAACTCCCACCCCGACATCCCAGGCCCCACGAGCACAAGTGCACGGACCCGCTCCGGATTGGTGAGGGCGAAGTCGATGGCGATCTGACCGCCCATCGAAAGCCCCATGATGACCGCCTGGCTCACGCTGAGCGAATCCATGAGTCGGAGCAGGTCATCGTGATCCGCGAAGGGAACCGAATCGGCCCGCGACAAGCCGTGGGCACGCACGTCGTAGCGGATGGCGCGGTGGCTCCGGGCGAAGGCCTCGAACTGGCCGTCCCACATGCGACGATCCAGCATTCCGCCGTGGATCATCACCAGGGGTGGTCCCTGGCCCGCTTCTTCGTAGTAGAGGCTGGCACCCGCCACGTCCACGTATCCGGAAGTGACCTCGGGGGGAGCGCCGGCACAGCCGAGGGCTAGCAAGCAGCCCAACAAATAGAAGTATTTCATCCCAACAAGTTGAAGGCACCGTGCCCGTAAGATCATGAAATTTTTGTGAACCACCTGGCCCTCGTCTTCTCCGTAGGGTCTAGCGCCCCGCCGTCGCACGCGCCAGAATATCCAAACTCATCTTCGCCCGTCCCCCTGTTCCTGCCGGGCAACCAATAACAAAGCGGGTCGAGCCGTGGCCGATTACGACAGCCAAGGGAGACCGATTCGGAGGGGCACCTATCCGGAGCTGACGCTTCCGGCCCTCCTGGTGGGTTACGCCCTGGGCATCCTCATCGCCCTCAGCATCGGCTACGCGGCCCTGATCCTCGGCTTCTCCATCGAAGGCTCCGAGCTCGCCGCCATCCTGGGCTTCGGCATCCTCCGCGGGCTGATGCGGCGCAGCAGCATCGTGGAGAACAACATCAACCAGACCATCGCCAGCGCGGTGAACGGTGCGTCCCCCGGCATGATGTTCACCATCCCGGCCTTGTTCATACTGGGCGAGACCGACTTCAACGCCGTACTGATGGTCTTCTCGTGCATTGCGGGCGGTATCCTCGGTATCGCGTTCATCATCCCGCTGCGGAAGCAGATGATCGACTTCGAGCGGCTCACCTACCCCGGTGGCGTGGCCGTCGCCACGATCCTCAAGTCCCCGGGAGCCGGCGTGCACAAGGCCGTGCTGCTCCTGTCGGGTGCCCTAGTGAGCGCCGGGCTCCACTTCGTGAGCCAGATAACCGGATTCGAGAACTGGGCGCTGGGCGATTTGATCGGCATGCCCGATTACATGAACGGTACCTGGTACGTCTCGCTCCTCACCCTCGGCGTGGCCTTCATTGCCGGCAAGGGCGGCTTCTTCTTCATCGTCGGCGGATTCGTCTGCTACTGGATTCTGGCTCCGATCCTCGCCGCCATCGGGCTCCTCCCGTCTCCCGAGATGCTCGCCGCCCAGGCGACGACTATGCCCGGGTACCTGCGTATCAGCCTGTTTCGCCCGGTCGGGATCGGGATGCTCATCGGCGGGGCCGTCGCCGGAATCGTCTTGGCACTTCCCCTCATCGTGAGCACCGTCAAGAACATGCAGGCGGCGTCGCGCTTGAAGACCTCGGCGTCGCAGGACGAGATGCCTATCAAGCTCCTGTACTTCGCCGTGGCCGGCGCGGCGGTCCTGCTGATGGCCGTGGCCGTCCTCTCCACCGCCGAGATGGGGTTCGGACGGGGAGCCATCATGGCCCTGTTGGGCACTCTGTGGATCTGGGTCGCGGGCGTCATCGTGTCGGAGTGCGTCGGCCGTACAAACTGGAATCCGCTGAGCGGCATGACGCTCATCGCCGTCACGATTCTCATCGTCATCGCCAGTCCCCTGGGCGACAGCGCCGCCATCGTTGCGTCGGTGATGGTCGGCGCCGCGGCTAGCATCGCCATGGCCCAGGCGACCGACCTGATGCTCGATCTCAAGACCGGTTACCTCGTGGGCGCCAGACCCAAGATGCAACAGACCGGTCAGATGCTGGCGACGTGGCTCGGCCCCATCGTCATCATGGCACTGATCTTCATCCTGCATCAGGCCTACGGCCTGGGAAGCGACCGGCTCCCGGCACCGCAGGGTCAGGCCCTGGCGAGCACGATCCAAGGAATCCTGGGCGGCGACGTTCCCGTGCAGAAGTACGCCGCCGGCGCGGGAATCGGTGCGCTGCTCAGCGCCAGCGGTGTGGGCGGGCTGGGTGTGCTGGTGGGTCTCGGCTTCTATCTCCCGTTCAACATCGTGCTCACGTACAGCATCGGAACGGTGTTGCGGCTCCTCTCAGACTGGAAGCTCGGCATTCGGTTCAGCGAGGAGGTGGGCATCCCCGTCGCTGCGGGACTCATCGTCGGTGAGGCGCTCGTGGGCGTCGGATTCGCACTCTACTACGTCGCCGCGGGAGGGGTGGGCTGATGATTCGCATCGGATACGTTTTGATCATCGTCGGCTTCCTTGCCGGCGCCCTCGTGGCCGTGGTCGATGAGGAGGTGGTTCGGTGGAGTCAGTTCGCCGCGGCGCTGGCGGCCGGGGTGACGGGCGTCGTGCTGGTGCGCATCAGCATGCGGCGTGAGGCGCAAGCGGAAGGCAAGCTCGCCACCAATCTCGACGCCGTCGACTCGAGCCTGGCTCATATCGTCGAGAAAGTGAACCAACTGTGTGAGGAGATGGGCGACGACAACCCGTACGAAGCTCGTGTCCGTATCGACGACCTCTTGCCCGTTCACCTCGACACCTTCGTCGAGGCGCGGCGGAGTATCTCCCACATCTACGGGCTCCAGGCGTACGCCGACGTGATGAGCCCCTTCGCCGCCGGGGAGCGCTACATCAACCGGGTGTGGTCGGCGTCAGCGGACGGCTACGTGGACGAGGTGTTGGAGTACCTGGAGAGAGCGGTGGAGCAGTTTGCCGAAGCGCACGGGCGGTTGCGGCAGCTGGAGAAACCTGTGACGTAGAGAACCACTCCGTCAGAACAGCGGCTGGTACCGTGGCTTCCAGAGCCGCGGGAAAGATGAAGGTTTTGTTGGATGAACATCGACCACGCCCGCGCTTTGTTTCCCGGGTTACACAACAAGGTCTTTCTGGATGCTGCGGCGGTGAGCCTCATGCCCGTCCCGGCCCGCGAAGGCATCGAAGCATTTCTCGATTTGGCAGAGAGCGGTGACGCCCCGGATGCGTCCCGCTTGCACCTGGCCATGGACAACCTGCGACACGAGGCGCTGGCGGAGGCGGCGAAACTCCTCAACACGCCACAGTCGAACATCGCCCTCATCGAGAGCACGTCCCACGGTCTCAACATCGCGGCCAACGCCATTCCGGTGAGCCGGGGCGACAACGTCCTCATCGCCGACACGGAGTACCTGCAGGTACCCATTCCCTGGGCGGCAAAGCAGGAATCGCAGGGCGTGGAGATCAGGCCGGTACGCTCCCACGACGAGGGAGTCTTGACGCCCGAGGATTTCGAGCAAGCCATGAACGCCCGCACGAAAGTCGTGTGCGTGTCCTCGGTGCAGTGGTGCTCGGGATACCGCGTGGACATCCGGAGCCTCGGCGAGATCTGCCGGGC
>JBDHAF010000191.1:0-12313 GCA_039588255.1 Gemmatimonadota bacterium
TGAGCCGCGCGCGTCTGGCGTCGGCCCAGATCACCGAGTCGAGAGAGAGGTTGGCCGGGGAGATCGATGAAGCGGCCCGGGCCCGCACGGTGGACGAGGCGCTCGCCGCCATCGAGGCCAAGCTCGAGACTGCGGAGGAGTATCGTTATCCGCAGCCGATGCTCATTGCGCAGCTCAGCTATCTGTACAGCAACATCAACCGGGCGGATCAGAAGCCGGGACGAGACGCCCACCAACGGTTTGCCAACCTGGAGGCACTCTTGGCGGAATACATCGCCGACCTCGAGCGGATACTGCGAGCGAACATCATCTAGTGCGAAGAAGATGATCGGGATTGTGTCGCTCATGGCGTCCGCAATCCTGCCGATGCAGTCGGATTCGGTTTTTGAGCTTCGCGCCGTAAGGACTGAATCCCTTCCGGTGATCGACGGTGTGGTCGGGGGTACGGAGTGGCTTGGTGCGGCGCTCGCCAAGGACTTCATCCAATACGAGCCGCGGCGTGGCGACCCTTCGGAGATCCGCACCGACGCACTCGTGCTGTACGATTCGACCCATTTCTATGTCGCCTTCCGGGTATGGGACCCCCAGCCGCCCGCTGCGCAGCTCACGCGTCGGGATGCCGACCTGCTGAGTGACGACGCGGTGGTCCTGGTGCTCGACAGCCACAACGACCACCGCTCAGGCTACTACTTCATCACCAACGCGCTCGGCACCCAGACCGACGGACGGGTGGCCAACGACGGTCGAACCGTAGACGACACATGGGATGCCGCCTGGCAGTCGGCGGCGCAGCTAACCGACTTCGGTTGGTCCGTCGAGATGGCGATCCCGTACTCGTCCATCAAATACGATGCGGGGGAGGACCGCACCTGGGGGGTCAACTTCGGACGGAGCAGACGTCGCACGCTGGAGATCAGCTTCTGGGCCGGCCCGCTTGAGAACCAGTTCCGAGTGTCCCAAGGTGGCGCCATCGTCGGACTGGATGTGCCGCCGCCGGTGCGACGGCACCAGGTCATCACGTACGGCCTGTCGCGCATGCAGAGTGACGCGGAGGACGACATAGAGGCGGGCGGTGACCTCCGGTACGCCCTGACCCCCGGAATGGCCATGTACGCCACGGTGAATCCCGACTTTGCCACCATCGAAGCGGACCAGGAGCGCATCAACCTGACCCGGTTCGAGCTCTCCCTGCCGGAGAAGCGGCCGTTTTTCCTCGAGGGCGCCGAGCTGTTTCGCCAACGAATCCGCACGTTCTACTCGAGGCGAATCCCGGAGATCTGGGGGGGAGGTCAGGTGCTCGGCAAGCAAGGTCCCTGGACCCTTTCGTTTCTCGGAACGCGGTCGAAGAGGGATGAAGAGGTGCCCGGTGCGACGTACGCCGTGGCGCGGACGCAGCGCGACGTGTCCGGCTCGTCGAACGTGGCGCTCATGGTCGCCAACCGAACTCTCGAAGGTCTGAATGAGGGATCGCTGGGTGCCGACGCGACGCTGTTCTTCACCAAGACGCTGGGCATGACCGCGCAATTGGCCCAGAGTTGGGGTGAGTACGGCACGGGTACTTGGGCCATCTCGGAGATCGGTTCGCCGACAACGCCAATGCCGTCGGGTTCATCAGCGACGACGATCGGCGAGAGCTGGACGCGGCGCTGGAGCGCACGTTCTGGATTCGCGGCGGTGGCTTCGAGCGGGTGCGGTACGACTCCAATTACAACGTCTACTGGAGCCAAACCGGGGTGCTGCGCCAATGGGACATCGTACAGTCCGTGTCAGTTGAGTTGACGAATCGCGTCAGTGTGGAAGCGGCGTACAATGAGGAATTGGAGCGGTTCGAGGAGGACTTTCGAAACCGTAAGGCCTCGTTGCAAGTGGGTTATAATACCCGGGAATTCCAGCACGCACGGGCCGGCATCCAATTCGGGAGGAATTTTGGATCCGATTTTCACCTGGTCACAGCCGGCGGCGGGTACAAGGTCACCCCCAAGCTGTCTGTGGAGTACGATCTTCAACGCGCCGTCTTCAACCCCGATCCGAAAAATCGCACCACCTGGATCCACGTCATGCGGTTGAACCAGTTTTTCACGCCGGATCTCTACTTGCGCGTCTTCTACCAGACCAACTCCTCGATTGACCGGGAGAACATTCAGGCGGTTTTCGTCTATCGCTACCTGCCGCCTTTCGGCACGGTGCAGCTGGCGTTCCAGCGCGGCACGGCAGATTTTAACGAGCCGTCGGACCAGGGGAACACACTCTTTCTCAAAGGCACGGTGGTCTTTTGAATCCGTGAGGGAGCACCGTCACCTCGGCCCGTGGATGAGCACCGCCCTCGTCGTGGGCAACATGATCGGCTCCGGCGTGTTCCTGTTGCCGGCGTCCCTGGGGGCGTTCGGCGGCATCAGTCTGCTCGGGTGGCTGTTCACCTGCACCGGCGCGGTGCTTCTGGCTCTCACCTTCGCGCATCTGAGCCGGTTGGTGCCCGGGGCCGGTGGACCCTACGCCTACACGCGCAGGGGTCTCGGCGATTTTGCGGGCTTCCTCGTCGCCTGGGGCTATTGGATCTCCGCGTGGGCGGGCAATGCGGCGATCTCGGTGGCGCTGGTCGGATACCTCGGTGTGTTCGTGCCGTTCCTGAGTCGCACCCCGGCGGTGGCCGCAGTGGTTGCCCTGGCGAGCATCTGGCTCCTCACCTGGGTGAATGCCATGGGGATCCGGAACGCCGGCTTCGTGCAGCTGGTGACCACGGTGCTCAAGCTCGTACCGCTGGTCGTCATCGGTACCATCGGACTGTTCTATGTCCGGCTCGACCACTTCGCGCCCTTCAACGCGAGCGGCGGGTCGGCGTTCTCCGCGGTGACCGCCACGGCGGCCCTGACGCTATGGGCATTCCTCGGGTTGGAGTCGGCCACCGTGCCCGCCGATCAGGTGGCGGATCCCGAGCGGACGATTCCCCGATCGACGGTTCTTGGGACGGTGGTGACGGCCGTGGTGTACGTGCTGGGCTCGTTTGTGGTGATGGGGGTGGTGTCGCCGGCAGATCTCTCCAGTTCTACCGCGCCGTTTGCCGATGCCGCAAGTGTCATGTGGGGTCCCTGGGCGGCGTACCTGGTGGCCGCGGGAGCGGCCATCTCCGCATTTGGCGCACTCAACGGATGGATCCTGATCCAGGGCCAGATTCCCCGGGCGGCGGCCATCGACGGCCTGTTCCCGTCGCGGTTTGGCCGCATGTCGTCGCGGCAAACGCCGGTGTTCGGTCTCGTCGTGTCCAGCGTGCTGGTGACCGTACTGATGGCCACCAACTACACGGCCAACCTGGTCGAATTGTTCACGTTCATAATCCTGCTGGCCACGTTGACGAGCCTCGTGCCGTACCTCTTCTGCGCCACGGCGCACCTGATCATTCTCCTTGCCAACGGTTCACCCGTCATTCGGCACGAGAAAACGTTGTACATCGGCATCGCGGTGCTGGCGTTTCTCTACTCGCTGTGGGCCATCGCGGGTGCCGGGCAGGAGGTGGTGTACTGGGGATTCTTGCTCTTGATGGCAGGGGTGCCGGTGTACGTGTGGACCAAGTGGCGTGGAGGAAGCCGAACGTGACGCCGCGCTGTCAGACCGACATCGGTCCCGCCGTGCGCCTCGCCGTCATGCACGTCAAAGATGCCTTCGTCAACCAAGAGGCGGTGGACCGCCAGTGGCAGGCACTCAACTACGGCGGTGCGCCGGATTTTGTGCAGGCGATCGACGAGTACGATCGTTTTGCGTCGCTGCTCCGGGACTGCGGTGCGAGGCTGGAGTTCCTGCCCGCGGATGAGACCGTCGGCCTGGATTCCATCTACGTGCGTGACGCGTCGGTCGTGTGCGACAAGGGGATGATCCTCTGCAACATGGGCAAGGCCGAGCGCCGATCCGAACCCGCCGCCCAAGAGCGGTTCTTCGAATCCCTCGGCGTTCCCATCCACGGGGCCATCACCGGGGATGGCCGCCTGGAAGGCGGTGACGTGACGTGGATCGACGACCGCACGCTCGCCGTGGGCTGGGGGTTCCGCACCAACGACGAGGGCGTCCGGCAGCTCCGGGCGCTGTTGGACGGTTGCATCGACGAGTTGCTGGTCGTTCCGCTGCCCCACTATCGGGGCCCCGCGGATGTCTTTCACCTCATGTCCATCATCAGTCCCATCGATCGCGATCTGATGCTCGTGCATTCCCCGCTCCTGCCGGTGCCGTTCCGGGAAGCGTTGGTGGCGCGGGACGTGCAGCTCGTCGAGGTCTGCGAGGATGAATTCGGGACGATGGGATGCAACGTGCTGGCGGTAGCGCCCCGAACGTGCGTCATGCTCTCGGGGAACCCCGAGACTCGGACTCGGTTGGAGCGAGCCGGCGCCGCGGTCCACGAGTTCGACGGACGGGAGATCAGCGCCAAGGGAGCCGGGGGTCCCACATGCCTGACTCGCCCGCTGCCGCCGCACCCGACATCCTAGGTGTCATCTGGCGGCCCGGCGTTCAAGCGGTATCTTGGCCGATTGATTTGCCGGTTAGATCTCTCGATCACCGTCCACGCAGCTGGGTGATGACGTGATGGCCAATGTCCCGACAGCGGGGTTCGAGCACCTCGAGCTTCCCAAGATGACCCCGCTGAGCCTCTTCCTGAAGTTCGGCCCGGGCACGGTGCTGATGATGACGGGCATCGGGACGAGCCATCTGGTCACGGCGCCCACCGCCGGCGGCCGTTTCGCCTACGCGCTCCTCTGGTGCATACCCATCGCCTACGTCTTCAAGTACTACGGTTTCGAGATGGCCTTCCGGTTCACCAACGCGACGGGGAAGAGCATGATCGAGGCGTACGGCACGGCGTGGAAGAAGTGGCCGCTGTGGTACGTGCTGGTCACCACGCTCCTCCAGTGTGCGGTCGGCCAGGCGGGGCGCCTCATCGCGGCATTTGGGCTCGACATCCCGCTTCCGTGGTTTGGGGCCTTCCTGGGTGTCGCGTCGGTGGGAATCATCTTGCGCGGGAACTACAAGGCGGTGGAGGTGGCGGCGAAGGCGGCGGCGTTGGGCCTCGTCTTCTCGACCCTTGCCGTGTACTTCGTGCAGCCCGCGCCTCTGTCGGCCATGGGGCACTTCTTCATCTTTGAGGCGCCCCAGGGGTCGTGGCTGATCATCGCCGCTTTTTTGGGACTATTGCCCACGGGTATCGACGTGTCTCTGCAAGCGTCGGAGTGGGGCAAGGCCAAGAAGGTCGGCCTCGGGAAGATCCGCGGCGATCTCGAAGGCGCCGGTCTGGCGCGGTCGTTCGATCCGTTCGCCTCGCCGAAGGAAGATCTGGCGGTGGACCTGTCGCGATTGCCGTCCCACGCCCGGGAGTATTGCCGCCGCTGGTTCTCGATCGGTCTGTGGGACTTTCGCGTGGGTCACATCGTGTCGTTCGTCTTGGCCGTCGTGTTCCTGCTGCTGGCCGCCGTGTGGCTCTACCCCAATCCGGTGGAAGGCCGTGCGGTGATGGGGGAGATCGCCGGGATGTTCACCCAGAGCGTGGGAGCCGGGATGATGGTGGTGTTCCTGGTGGGGGCGTTCGCCGCGACCTACTCCACGGCGTTCAATTATTTCGATGGATGGCCGAGAATCGTCGGCGCGTGTTGCCGCAACATCTTCAAGCCGACGGCAGAACTGTCGGGTATCGGCAAGGACGACCTGACGGCCGAACACCGCCGAACGTGGTACTCGGAGTACAACATCTACCGGATGACGATGCTGTACTCGCTCGTGGCGTCGGTGGCGATCATCGCCGGGATCCCGAGCCCCGTGTATCTCGTGCTTGCGGCGTCCGCACTGGCGTTCTTCATCGCCCCGATCATCTTCTTTCTCAACATGTATTACTGCGTGACGGTAATACCGCGGGACGACAAGGCGTTTTACCCTGCGGCGTGGGAGCGGTGGTTCGGGTGGGTGAGCTTGTTCGTATTCTGGGGTCTGAGCACCATTCTCCTCATTGCGTGGATATTCCAGATCCCGCTGTTGGGAGCCTAGGCCTGCTCCAACAGCTTGACACACGCATAGACGGCATCGATGGAGGGTGTGGGCGTGTTCGTCAGCCGTCCCAGCTCGATGACGACCCCCACCAGGGGTTCGATCTCCAGCGGCCGCCCCGCTTCGAGATCCTGCAGCATGGACGTCTTGTGAGCACCCACCGCTTCGGCGCCGGCAATGCGCTTCTCGATGGGGATGCGAAACGTGACGCCAAGCTTCTCGGCGATGGTCTGGGCCTCCGCCATCATGTCGGCGGCCAGCTTTCGGGTTGCGGGATGACGACAGATGTCCACCAGCGTCGCGCGAGTGAGGGCGCTGATGGGGTTGAACGAGAGATTGCCCCACAGCTTCACCCAGATGTGCGACCGGATGTCAGTGAGGACCTTGGACTTGAATCCCGCTTTGGTGAAGGTGCCGGCGATGCTCTTGACCCGCTCGCTCTTGGAACCGTCGAGCTCCCCAACGGGGAAGCGGTCGCCTTCGATATGTCGTATGACGCCTGGTTGCGGTTTGTCCGTCGCCGGATACGCGATGCAGCCGATGATGCGTTCGGCGTCGATGTGGGTTTCGAGCACACCTTTGGGATCGAGGGTCTCGAGACGGTGGCCGTCGAACTCCCCGCCGTGTTTCTGGAAGTACCACCACGGAATGCCGTTTTGCACGGTGACGATTACCGTGTCGGGGCCGATCATGGATTGCAGTGAGGAGGCGACTACTTCGATCTGATGCGCCTTGAGGGCCAACACCACCACGTCCTGGGGACCCACGCCGGCAATGTCGCTCGTGGCCTGCAATGCTGTGGCGACATGCTCGTAGCCGTGGCTCGTGACGAGGGTGAGGCCGCGTTTTCGAATCGCGTCGAGGTGGGGACCCCGGGCGATCAGGGTGACGTCCTCGCCGGCGAGAGCCAGCTTGGCCCCCATGAATCCTCCGATGGCGCCGGCACCCACGATGCAGATCTGCATGGTTCCCTTTCCCTAGAGAGGTGTCAGCCGCCTGAGGTCATGGCATCGGATCGAGAAGGTAATCATATTCTCCGCGACCCAACATGAGCTACAGATGACGATCACCGACTTGCTCGCAGCGGGAAAATCCGATGCGCCGGCCATCCTCGGACCGGGCCTCGACCCCATGACGTTTGGTGATCTTCGGACTGTGGTGGAACGTCTGGCCGGACAGCTCAACGCGCTGGGGATCGCCCGCAACGACCGGGTGGCGATCGTGCTGCCCAACGGCCCGGACATGGCCACCACGTTTCTCGCCGTCGCGAGTTGCGCCGCCGCGGCGCCGCTCAACCCCAAATACCGCCGCGATAAATTCCGATTCTATCTCGAGGACCTGAATGCCAAGGCACTCATCACCCATGGAGGGGATGCGGAAGAGGCGCACGCGGTGTGTCCCGACGGGACGCTGCGAGTCGGCTTGGACGGTGGTGGCGCCGCACTACGCGTCCGTCACGGCGACGACATTCCCACACCTGTAGAGCCGGAATATTCCGAGGACGACGACTGCGCGCTGGTGCTGCACACGTCGGGCACCACGGCCCGTCCCAAGGTCGTGCCCCTGACACAGCGCAATCTGGCGGCATCAGCCGCTAACATCCGGGCGTCGCTGGCGCTGACCGGGGCGGATCGCTGTCTCAACGTGATGCCCCTGTTTCACATCCACGGGCTGATCGCCGGGCTCCTTGCGCCCCTCTCCGCCGGCGGCGCAGTCGTCTGCACGCCGGGTTTCGATGGGTTCAAGTTCTTCGAGTGGATGGACGAGCTGCGGCCCACGTGGTACACCGCCGTTCCCACCATGCACCATCTGATTCTCTCCCGGGCGAGCCGACACGCCGAGGTTATCGAGCGGGTGGGCCTGCGCTTCCTCCGGTCCTCGTCCGCATCGCTGCCGCCGCCGGTGATGGAAGGGTTGGAGCAGGCGTTCGGGGCGCCGATGATCGAGGCCTACGGCATGACCGAGGCGTCGCACCAGATGGCGAGCAATCCGTTGCCGCCGGACGAACGCAAGCCGGGCTCGGTGGGGAAGGGCACCAACGTCGAGATCGGGATCATGGATGCCGACGGGCGCATGCTGCCCGACGGCGACCGAGGGGAAGTCGTCATCAAGGGCGGCAACGTCGTCGCCGGCTACGAAAACAACCCCGACGCCAACGCCCAGGCGTACACCGACGGCTGGTTTCGCACCGGCGACCAGGGATACGTCGATGACGACGGCTACCTGTTTCTCACCGGCCGGCTCAAGGAGATCATCAATCGGGGTGGTGAGAAGATCAGTCCCCGAGAAGTGGATGAAACGCTACTGCAGCATCCGGACATCGCCGAGGCGGTGGCGTTTGCCGTGCCACACGACAAGCTGGGCGAGGACATCGCCGCGGCCGTCGTGCTGGCAGAGGGGGCGTCCCTCAGCGACCGGGACGTGCGCCGGTTCGCGGCCGATCGGTTGGCCGACTACAAGGTGCCACGCAAGGTTGTGATCGTGGACGAGATTCCGAAGGGCCCGACGGGGAAGGTCCAGCGGATCTCCCTCGCCGAACAGCTGGGGTTGTCTGCCTAGCGGTAGTAGCGCGGGTCGTTGGGATTGACGGGCCACTCCTGCGATGTGCGCACCAGCACGGGCTGCGGGCGTTCGCACAGCCAACCATACCGGCGGCGGAAGACGGGGGCGAAGCACTCGATCCAGCGCTCGATGGTCCCGCCGTGCCGCAAGAACCGCCTCATGAGGGCTGTCTGTAATCGGTTGTACGCCGCGAAGGGGCTGGTTGATTTCGAAAGGTAGTGACGGCCGAGCAGGTTCATCATGCCACCATCAGGATCACTGAGACGGTCAGGGCCAGGAGGGCGACCGCTTGGGCTTTCTGTTCATCCGTTAACATCGGGTTGCTCCGAACAGGTTGTTTCATGATGAAAGCAATTTGTGTGCCCTCTGGGTTCCCGTCTGCTAAATGGTTGCATGATAATGGCTTAGAGTGACACGAGTGACGAGCCCGGGCGTCCGGGTGTGCGGTTTCGGGAACCGGCCGGTGCGGAATCGGACGGAATTCCCAAAGGCGACGGTGCTGCTGGCCACGTCCCGAGCCCGCCCGTATTCTTCGTGATCACCGCTGAGACAGTCACCAAGGGGAACGGTATGACCCACGAATCGCGACGATCCTTCATCGGCAAGCTGGCCGCCGGATCCCTACTCGCCGCCGCCGCGCCCCCGGCACTGACGGCGTCCGAGGCCCGACCCCTGCGACGTCCGCGACGGAGGCGTTCCGCCAACGACCAGATCCAACTCGCCATCATCGGGGCAGGGGGCATGGGCACCATCGACGTCAACACCGCTCTCGACATCGAAGGTGTGAAGCTCGTGGCCGCGTGCGATCTGTACGACGGCCGGATCGAGCGGGCCAGGGAGCGGTGGGGCAAGCAGGGCAAGGAAGGCGAGGAGGTGGAGGTCGAAATCTTCACCACGCGGGACTACCGGGAAGTTCTCGCCCGGGAGGACATCGACGCCGTGATCGTCGCCACCCCCGACCACTGGCATCGTCGGATCTCCATCGACGCCATGAACGCCGGGAAGGCGGTCTACTGTGAGAAGCCCATGGTCCACAGCATCGATCAGGGGCGGGCGGTCATCGAGACCCAGCGGGCCACGGGCAAGACGTTCCAGGTGGGGAGCCAGGGAATGGCGTCCCTCGGCAACGAGAAGGCCAAACAACTTCTGGAAGACGGCGCCATTGGCGCGCTCACGTACGCCGAGGGTTTCTGGGCCCGGAACTCGCCAGGCGGCGCGTGGCAGTACGAAATTCCCGACGACGCGTCGGAGGAGACCGTGGACTGGGACCGGTTCCTCGGGGAGGCGCCCAAGCTGCCGTTTGACGCAACGCGGTTTTTCAGGTGGAGGAACTACAAGGACTACGGCACCGGTGTGTCGGGGGACCTCTTTGTCCACCTCTTCTCCAGCCTGCACTTCGTGGCGAGCTCAATCGGGCCGACCAGAATCATGGCGACAGGGGGATTGCGGTTCTGGAAGGACGGCCGGGACGCTCCTGACGTCATGCTCGGCATGTTCGACTACCCCGAGACGGAGACGCACACGCCGTTCAACCTGTCCCTCAGGGTCAACTTCGTGGACGGGACCTCGGGGAGCACAGTGCTCCGATTGGTGGGCACCGAGGGGGCGATGGACATCGGCTGGACCGAGGTCACGCTGCGGCGCAACAAGACCTGGCAGCCCACTGACACGCTGCGCCAGCAACAGGAAGACGAGCGCGCCGCCCGCTACGGCGAGCGCAAGCAGATGCTCCCGCCGGCGGAGGCCGTGTACAAAGTAGAGAACGGCTATTGGGGCGCGCACCAGGATCACTTCACCAACTTCTTCGAAGGGATGCGAGCCGGGGAGACGGTGCCGGAAGATGCGGTGTTCGGATTCCGGGCGGCCGCTCCGGCCCTGGCGTGCAACGACAGTTACTACGAGGAGAAGATGATCCGGTGGGACCCGGTGAACATGCGGGTGGTCGAGTGAACCGGGGCAGGCGTGTTGCGCCGGCGCTCGTCGTCGTGGTGGGGTGGGCCTGCGCCGGTGAGCAGCCGCCCAACACGCTGAGCGCAGACGAAGCCGAAGCCGGCTGGCAGCTGCTGTTCGACGGCACGTCGACGGAGGGGTGGCGGGGATACAACATGGAGGGCTTTCCCGCCGATGGGTGGGAGGTACGGGGCGGGAACCTCGTCACCCTCGCCCAAGAAGACGGGGGCGCCGTCGATCTCGTCACCGAGGAGCGGTTCGAGAGCTTCGAGCTGAGCATCGAGTTCAAGCTCACGCCGGCGGGCAACAGCGGCATCCTGTACCGTGCGGTGGAACGGGAGGAGGAGCCCATCTGGGCCAACGCGCCGGAATATCAGGTGCTGGACGATTCGGCCCAGATCGCCATGGACAATTTCGACCCGAGCACCCATTCCACCGGGGAGAATTACGACCTGCACGCTTCGCCGGAGCGTCCCTCGAATGCGATCGGCGAATGGAACCACGCACGCATCGTCGTGAACGGCAATCACGTGGAGCACTGGCTCAACGGCGTGATGATGGTGGAGTACGAGATCGAGTCGCCGGAGTGGGAAGCGCTGGTGGCCGAGAGCAAGTTTGCCGAGTATCCGGACTATGGAAGGGCGAAGCGGGGACACATTGGGCTGCAGGGGTACGGTAGTTCGGTCTGGTACCGCAACATCAAGGTCCGGCGTATTCCCCAACCCCTCTTCAACGGCCGCAACCTCGACGGCTGGCGCATCCACGGCACGGAGCACTGGTACGCGGAGGACGGCGAATTGGTGTGCGAGAGCGGCCCCGATGCCGAGTACGGCTACCTCGCCACGGAAAAGACCTACAGGGATTTCGACCTGACGCTCGAGTTCAAGCAGGAAGCCGACGGAAACAGCGGCGTGTTCTTCCGGTCGTCATTGGAGGGCACGCGCATCACCGGGTGGCAGGCCGAGGTGGCGCCTCCGGGGAATTTCACCGGTGGGATCTACGAGTCCTACGGCCGCGGGTGGCTCATCCAGCCGTCCGAGGAGAAGGACCGCGCCCTCCGCATGGGCGAGTGGAATGTCATGCGGGTCCGGGTCGTGGGCGACCACGTCACCACGTGGCTCAACGGCGAAGAGATGATCGATCTGCGGGATCGCGCTGCAGATCCACTCCGGGGGAGGCATCAAGGTGCGCTGGCGGAATCTCCAAGTGACGGAGTTCTAGCAAGCAGCCCGACCCGCTCAAACGGATACCCCGCTCCAACGGCGCGACGCCTTGGAGCGGGGTATCGTCATAGGGCCAACTAGTTCTGGCGAGAGCTGACCACGTCCTCCGCCGGCAGGACCGTATACAGCGACGTCATGCCCCCCAAGAGATGGTCGCGCACGTGGCAGTGGAACAGCCACGTTCCCGGATTGTCCGGCACCATGGTCGCAACCTGCATGGACATGGTGGTGAGGCTCGTGACATCGGTGCGCATGCGATTGAGCACTACGGTGTTGCCATGCCAGTGAGGTGCGTGCACCTCGAAGTTCGTCGATGCCATCAGGTACCACCGCACGCGCTCGCCCTGTTGCACCGTGAGGCCCTCCAGATGGCCGAAGCTGAAGCCGTTCATCGACTGCCTGAAGTTGGACAGCCCGAACGGTGTGAAGAACAGGATCTCGGTTCGGTCCACGCTCGCAGGATCGGTCGTATACGCCTGAATGTTGTCTTCCAGGTACCAACTGACGTTCTCGTCCACCTCGTGGAAAGAGACGATGAACTCGCGATCCACGCCTTCGGG